>DBXB01000056.1:0-15293 GCA_002309155.1 Bacteroidales bacterium UBA1223
TGCAAGGCTTCGAACTGTATCTCATAGCCCTTTTCTTCGAACGTCACCGTCTTGCTGTAATCGCCAGTGGCTTTCTTCTCGGCTTTCAGCCGGCTTACTGTCTTCGCCGCCAAGGCAAAAACCAACTCTATGATTTGCGATATTTCTTTCTTGTCCATCATTCCTACTTTTCTTCAATTAGCTGTATGTCTTTCTCATCTCACCTTTCAAATTTTCACCTCAACCTCCGAGTACCCGAACGTCTGCTTGGCGAAGTCTTTGAGGTCGGCATCGAGTATTCCTTGTCCCTGCAACTGCCCGTTCAACACCTCGGCCATTCGGTATAGCACAGCATGAACCCTTGCGTCGAAACAGATAAGATGGCTCGACACCCTGATGGTAAAAGCATTCACATGGCAACCGTCCTCCCGGAGTTTGTATCCCAGATTGCTTGGCAATAACGGGTAGCGTGTGGTCTGCACTGCCGATAGCTGAAACTCGTCCTGCATCAGGGTCTGGAAAGCGGCGAAGAGACTCTGATAGGTGTCCATATCCATCACCGCTGGATCGGCACCCTCCTTTTTCGTGTGGGCAAAATGGAAATCATCAGTGTTGTTGGTGTTCTTGATGGCCGACAACAGCATGATGCACCAACGGTTTTCGCCGCCACACATCTCTTTCAGATCTTTGAGAAATGCCTTTCTTCTTTCTTCCTTCTGACGATACCGTTCCAACTCCTCGCCATAGAGTTTAGGGTCTTTCTCCAGTTCTTCTTTAGTCATGCCATCGACCTTGACCTTGTTGCCTATGGCGTAGTAGGAGTCCATGTCTGCAGAATCAACCTCCAACTCTTTGCTGATATAGTTGAAACCGCCCAGTTTGGCGAGGTAGTATGCAAACCAACCTATGCCCACCTCGTTGCAACTGCTAGTGCAGACAATGGTGATGTTTGACCCGCGGTCAACTTTGCAGCCATAGTCGGTGTTCAGGGGGAAATGCTCTACCACCAGACGGTCGTCGGGGTGCTCTTCCGTACTCATCGCCGAGGCCATGTTCTTCAGGCGAAACTCGGTGAACTCGTTGACCACATCAATCACATCTTCTTTCTTTAGGCCTCCGACCTCCAACTTTGTGATGGGAGCCATTTGTGGCACAAAGTAGTATTTGTTGAAACCGTCAGAATTGATAGCATCCTTTCCAAGGTAGGCTCTGAAATCGTTTGAGTGAATGCGCTTGAAAGCCTTCAGCAGGCGCTGACGGTAGTCTTTGAGTTCTTCCGTGCGTGTGTCCTTCTCGATAGCCTCGGAGAAACCCGAGCTCAGCAATCCGATGGGCACGGCGAAGATGGCGATGCCCATGATACCGACGAGGAACGAGATAATCCTTCCTCCCGTGGTCACCAGAGGTTCGTCGACAATCTTGCCCGGGTCGCCGATGTATTTGGCAAACGACCACACTATGGAGCGCCATCCGTTGCCCACCATGTCGGGGCTGGCACTGTGCTCCACCAGGAACAGGATGAAGGATAGGACGACGGTGACAATAATCAGGAACATCAGCGATACGAACATCTCGCGTTTCTTGCTGCTGACGGCTTCGCCGAGGAAGCGGAAGGCCTTCATGTAGCGGAACACACGGAACAGGCGTGCGACCCTCAGTACACGGAATATCTGGAACAGCTTGACCGGCATCATGGGGAAAATGAAACCGAGCCACACGGGATAGGTGGCGAGGAAGTCGATGAGACCGTAGAACGAGAAGCAATACTTCACACGGCCCCAGAACCCCTTGTATTTCGGGTCTATCAGATCGGCGCACCAGATGCGTAGCGACACCTCGACGGTGAAGAAGATCTGCACTATCCAGTCAATCACTTTCAGCACCCGCTGCAGGGCGGGCGATATCTCGAAGGTGCCCAAAAACACAGCCACCGTGCTGAGCACAATCATAACGATAATCAGTATGTCCGCCCAGTTGTGCCACTTGTACGGACGTGTGCCGAGGTCTTCGTCGAAAACCAAGACTAGTTTCTCTTTAAAAGACATTTCTTTTTGTGTATCCATTGTCTTGGGATTATATATCATTTTTTTTAGATTTTATATCAGATTTTTGTTGGATTTTGAGGCCTTCAGGCCGACCTGTTTGTGGTGGTTGATGTTGAAACACCCCATCGGATACATCCGTTCTCTGAATATCAGATAGTTCATCTAAAAGAATCTGTTTCTAAAACTCTGCAAATATAATGATTTTTTGGAACAAAATCATTTTTCTTTATTTTGTTCTAATCGTGAACCGGAACCTATTGTTTTTGGATTCAAATATACGGAATTATTTTATAATAACCGCCGAATTATATATAAATTTCTCGGTTTAAACCGCCAAATTATATATGAATTTCTCGGTTTGAACTATCCGAAATACATTTTCTTCCATCCTGCAAAACAATCTTCCGACCGTTGCTGTCAAAACAAAAGTTGTGCAGATATTTTTCTATAAATAATTTCCATGTCCAAAAATTTGAGTGATTCTACAGCGCAATTTGAGTAAAATTGCAAGGAGAATTGAGTAATAATACCGAGACTTTGCTTTATGAAGTTGTTTTTTAACTAAAACCCGCCGGGCAGCTACCCCAATGCGGGTATTATCAAACGGGTAAGCCACACTGCAGCTGAAAGTTCCAACGACCAAATATATTTTCAAAATTCACGGAACTTTACTGCATAATTGAAAAAATCTTATATTTGCAAAGAAAAAGCACACTTTATTATAATCATATCTGATTAAATATTAAGTAAATAAAAATTATTTATCAAACCAAAATTCGTTACTATACTCCCGATTTTTATGAAAATTTATGAAGTTAAGTAATGAAATTTACAGAAAATAATGTATAAAAGAATATTCGACATTGAAAACAAGCTCGATGAAGGCATGTTTTTGTTTGGCGCGCGCCAGACAGGTAAATCAACGCTCTTGAAAGAACGCTTCAAAGAGGCGATGTACTATGATCTGCTTAACCCTAATATTAGAAAGGCTTTCAAGCGAAACCCCAATGTCCTGTACGAAGCGTTGCAAGACAAGCGCGCAGGCACCGTTGTGATAGTGGATGAGATTCAGAAGGTACCCGAATTACTTGACGTGGTGCACTCTTTGATGGTAGAAAAAGGATTGTATTTCATCCTCAGTGGTTCCAGTTCGCGAAAGCTCAAAAGATCGGGAGCCAATACCCTCGGTGGTCGCGCCATCCCAGAGACACTATATCCTTTGGTATGGCCGGAGGTGACAGACTTTCAAATTGACCGTGCGGTCCAAAATGGAATGATTCCGCGGCATTATATGGTGGCCGATGCCACCAAACGTCTGTCTGGATATGTAAAAGTGTATCTTGACGAAGAGATACGTGAAGAGGGCGAAGTGAGGGAACTCGATGCTTTCGAGCGGTTCATGGAGGTGGCGGCTATCTCCGATGGGGAGATGCTGAATTACTCCAACATAGCCTCCGATTGCGGTGTATCGGCCAAAACAGTCAAATCCTATTTTCAGATACTCTATGACACACTTATCGGATATGAGATTCCGGCTTTTCGAAGAGAAATCAAGCGCAAGGTGGTTCAAACCCCACGATTCTACTATTTCGATGTCGGGCTGGCCAACTATCTTATGGGGCGCCACTCTCTGAAACGTGGAACCGACGACTATGGTCACGCCTTTGAGCATTATGTCGTGCAGGAGATAATTGCATACAAAGGGTATAACGACAGGCGTGAGACGGTTTCCTACTGGCACACCTACGACAAGAAGGAGGTGGATATTGTTATCGGCAATGCACGGGTAGCAATTGAGATCAAGTCCACCGAGCACGTTGAGAACCGGCATAAGAAAGGCCTCAAGGTTTTCAAGGAGGAGTACCCCGACTGCCGACTGATTCTTGTGTCCCTGGACCCTATAACCCGCAAATCGGGCGACGAAGAACTAATCTACATTCTCGACTTCCTGAAGATGCTTTGGACTGGCGACATTTTTTGATCGCACACACCTGCCGGGCATTTTGCTCGGCAAAATACAATCTTTGCTCTAATCCATGTTTGCCTCGAACCCTGCGGTGATGTCGAAATAATACCTCTCTTCGGCGGTGTCGCCCGATGGAGACTCGACTCTATATGTCAGGCAGTCAATCTTGCGGTCGCCGTGTCGGAGCAAGTGCTGGCTGAGCAGGCGGAAACGGCACTGACGACCAGTCCACACGCCCAACAGTCCCTCAGCAATGGCATACTCAATCTCCACATAGTCTTCAACCTCGTCAATCACGATGGGGCTATTCATGTGGCAGCCTTTATTACCCCCGAGGTATCTGCCGGCATAGTTGGCGAGCACTATCTTGTTTGTGTCCAAGATGTCGGCATAACGCTGCAGGTCCTCTGGTGTCGCCGACGGGGTGTCGTAGGTCTCCTCGCTTTTTCCCTCTCTGACCATTTCAGACAATCCCGATGACTTGTCGAGGCCGAGAGGGAAATTGAATGTCGCCCAGTTGCCCGAGAAATGTGTTACTTTGGAGGCCACAACCTTGGGCAGCTTTATCTTCGTCAGGCATTTGCAGCCCCTGAAGATATCCTTCCCTATCGTCTCCAACGTTGTGGGGAGCGCCAGACGGTACATTTGTACACAGCCCGCAAAGGCGCGCTCGCCGATATGCGCAACGCTTTCCGGCAGGATGATCTCCTGAACATTCTCGCATCCCGCGAACGCCCGGTTCCCGATGCGAGTCACTGTGTCGGGAATGATGAATCCTACCACACCCAGCGGCTCCTCGTCGTCATCCCACGTGGTGTCGAAGGCCTCGTCAGCCACCTCCGTCGTTCCGTCGGGAATATGCACAATGTACTCCTCCGGCCGCGGTTCCATCTTGGTCAATTGATCAGCCAGTTGCTCTTTGTTTGCCGCCACAATGACGGGAAACTCTTTGTTGCTATCGTCTTCCATAAGAGTCATCAAAAAAATTTAAACTTTAACCTATAACCTTTAAACTTTACTAGTCGTCGAACATTGCGGAGATGTACTCTCTGCCTATCTCATACTCGTATTTGAGGTATTCCTTGATTCCGTCGACGATAGCTTTGGCTTCGTTGTATTTCATCTGCAACTCATGACGCTCGGCGCGTTCGGTGGCCTGATGGAGAAGCTTCTTGTAATGGCTCATCTCCTGTCGTGCGGCTTTCATCATGTCGGACAGTTCCTTGTCGCTTTTTCCTGCATATGGACTTGTGTAAGGCATAGAATAAAGGTTTGAAAGGATTAAATGGTTTGAAAGGATTAAATAGATTAGAAGGTTTAAGAGTTTAAAAGTGCTATCCACTCAATTTCAATTTTCAATTTTCAAGTACCCACTAATCAATATAGTCACCTTTCCGAAAATTTCAAAATTATTTTCTTCCTACCGTTGCCACAGACACCACTTATTCCTCGCCGCCGTAAATAATATTGCCTTTTTGACAATAACAGTACACTGTAACAGGCAATTGTACCATTATGGTAGTGCCGCGCCGGACACCCTCATCCACGACGGGCACCCGCTTGCTAACACATTGGCGCCTCTCGACTTTGGAATCGTAATCCTCGTCAAAGGCAAACTTCACGCCCTCTTCCACGCATTTCTGGTACATCTCCGTGTATCCGCCTGGCATGATTCTCGGACGCCCATTTTCAGGCCGTTCTATAAAAGCGTAATTCGCAACAGCGAAATCCTCGAACTCCTCGTCATTGTCAAAGAGGAGAACCTTTTCCGAACCAATTAACAACTCTTTCATATCTTGGATGTCTTTTGTTTTTTCAATGGCATTCAATAGATGCTGCCTGCCTTGTATTCCTCGTGGTGCATCACTTCGCCTGTGGCGTTGTCAATCACCTCACAAGTGAAGCTGTGGGGCGATTGGCCCTCACGAGCCATGCAGATCGACCAACTGAAGCCACGCACAGCCTCCTCGTAGTCGTCGGTATAGTCCACCTTGCCGTCTTCCACCACCTTGTACTTCATCACCTTGCGACACAGGTAGTCTTCAACCGCAGCCCAATCGGGGAATTCAGCTGAGCCGAATTGAATCCATTTGCCACGAAACTCACTGGCGCCGTTCTTCGGACGGTCGTCGACCAGGTACTCCCCACGCAGCAGATCCTTGTGGTGGCTGATGATTAGGCGCTTGTGGAAGAGGTCGTCGAGATACGTGGTTACCCACCGCACCTTGTCGGCCCACGAAGAGGGGTTTGCCCATGGCGCGGTGGAGAGAATAAAGCAGTCGTAGTGCTCGGCAATTCGGTGCAGTGCCTCTATAGCACCGGGCATGGGTTCCATAAGCCAGAACAAACCGGGTATGTCGTCAAGATGTCCCTCGTAGGCCTGCTTCGTCGCATCATCAACCTTGTCGAGCCCCGACTGGAAATCGACGATGACATTGTCCATATCGAAATATACTCGTTTTTTCATCATAATGTGAGTGCAAAGTTACAAATTTATTTTGAATCATGCGGCAAAACCAATTCTTCTTGTCGCATGAGAACTAATCTTTTCGTTGTCGCATAGTTCCTCGAGCGCAGACTGCGGGTCTTTCGCATCACCATGGAGGATGCAGGTAACGGCATACTTGCGGGCGATATTCTCTATCTGGCCGCCGCTAAAGTCGTATTTCTCGGCAAGGGCGTTGGAGACCTCCGTCGATAACCCGGGAATCATCGTACGCCATATCTTCGAGCGCACCGTAGCGTCGGGTTTCTCGAAGCATATCTTGTAGAGGAAGCGGCGCTCGAAGGCGCTGTCGAGGTTCTCAGTCAGGTTGGTGGTGGCGATGAGGATGCCGTCGAGGGTCTCCATTTCCTGCAGGATGATGTTCTGGATGGTGTTCTCCATCTTGTCGACGGCGTTCTCCGCTCCCTGCTTGCGGATGCCTATGATGGCGTCGGCCTCGTTGAAGAGTAGGATAGGGGCGACGTCGAATTTCTTCACTAGCGCACGGTAGCGGTCGAAGAGGGCTTTGATGTTCTTCTCGCTCTCGCCGACCCATTTACTCTTGATCTGTGGCACGTCGACCACCATCACCTGACGCCCCGTGCGGCGCGCCAGTTGGTACACCGTCTCGGTCTTGCCCGTTCCTGGTCCGCCGTGGAAGAGGCAGGTGAACCCCTGACGGAATCCCCGTTGTTTCATACGTTCGTGGACTTCCTTGTAGCGCTCTGTGTCGAGTAGCGAGGCCAGTTCATCGACTTGGCGCTCCACCTTGTCGCAGTAGAAGAGTTCCTTTGTCCCGATGCTGTCGGGCTTCATCACGTCGGCGGCAGTGTCGGTGGCAACGCTGATGTTCAGTTCTGCAAGCAGGTCGCGCTTGGCCTGCTCGGTGAGGTGGAAGCGGTTGTTGTCAGCGATACCGTCGGCACAGAGATGTTCTATCAGCTTCAGGTGCATCAAGGGATTAGCGTCGTTGCTCATCTCCGACCGCAGTCGCATATAGGTGGCTTTGTTTTCGTAGAGGGGCTCTATCTGGTTGAAACGCACATCATCGTCGTCCTCGTTGACAAGCAGATGGCAAAAGAGAACAAGCATCAGCTGGTCGATTGAACGCACCTTCAGTGACCTTACCTTCTTGGCAAAAGTCACCTGTGGGTTCTGATCCAGCAGAGCGACTACCTCTTCGCTCAGCTCGTCGGGGGTGATGGTTTCGTCGCTGAGGTCGTCGAAGAGTACTTTCAGTCGGGCGAACAACTCGCAACAATCGAGTCCAGTGTTCGGAGGCATCTGGTATGCCTCGTTGTGTTTCAGTGCCCTGAGGACAGCGGCGGGCACGATGAATGAGTCCTCATCCTTACCACGATGGTGGTAACGCAGCAGGCGCCGGCGTGCCAACGCCTCTATTTCGTCACTATAGCTGAGTATGCGGATATTAGAAATGTCGAGGTAACTGGCCAGATCGTCGTAATCTACATAGCGACAGTTGCGGTCGAGGAATACGGTGAAGAACACCGCCTGTCGGGTGGTAATACCATAACTCGTGGCAAGGAATTCAAGCTCTTCTCTGCAGTCGAGGAACAACCGCTCGTCCAATTTCGATTTTTTGGCGCTTGCGGCAACACGCTCGATGGCGTCAATCAGGGTAAATTGTTTCAAGTTTTCCATATTTATATATAATTTATATTTCGTAATTCTTAACCTTCAGTACGGACTTTTTCTCACCGTCGAACATCTCGATGTGGTCGATGCTTTCGGGGGCAATGACTTCTTCAAGATTCATGCAGTAGTGGAATGCGTCGGGTGCTACACTTGTGACTGTGGCTGGCAGCACGATGCGACGTAGGTTGCGGCAGTCGTAGAAGCAGGCGGTGGGGATCTCGGTGATGTTGTCGGGCAGTGTCACATCGCTCACGGCGCTGTCGTAGAACAACGCTTCGGGCAGAGTGGTGAGATTGCGGGGTAATACGACTTTCTGCAGTGCTAGCGTACCTTCGAATGCACCTTTACCGATATGGGTGATGCGGTCGGGGATTTTGATTTCTTCGAGTTTGTCGCACAAACCGAAAGCCTCGTCTTCGATACTGCGGAGATACTGTGGCAGTGTCACATGGCGTAGCTTGGTGCATTCGTAGAATGCTTTCTTCGCGATTACTGATACTCGGTAACCTTGTACATGTGGCGGGATGACGAGTCGGGTAACGTCGCTCGTGCGGGGATAGAGGTGCAGAACTTTTACCTCTTTGTCGTTGATTACACTGAATGTGAGATTGTCTTGATGAATAACCATATTTGAATGTGTTGATTTATTTACGTGTCTATCGTCACATTGCAAATATAGGTTTTTTTTTCAATTTAAGTGTTAAAGAAATGTTAAACTATTCTCGACTTAAATATCCCCTCACTTTCCTGCATGGTTTTTTTGAAAGACGGATATGTTGTCTTGGAAGGTATCTTTAAGGCAACTTTATACAACATACCACCTCTGTCTCCCAAGATGCGATAATGCTCATATTCTTTGTAGGCATTGCCGTTGTCATCTTTTTCATCACCGAGTGGATAGAGCAGAAAACCCTTCTCAGTGTTGAACCGATACATATACATAATGGTCTTGTAGTATACCCGTTCTGCCTTGTCAGCATAGAGGTGTCTTACTCCCGCAAGCGGTATGTATTTGGCATCTGCCACCCAGTCGTAATTGTCTTCCTCTCCCTTTACATAGTCAGGGACAATCTGTTGGAAGTCACTCTTTTCATCGCTAAAGAGATTGTATCTGGAGTTTTTACGCGTATAGTGGTTGCCACCAATGGAATTAATCAATTGCGCAACATATTCCTCCCACAGCCAGGCGGCATCTATCAGCACTCCGTATACTTTCTCGTCCTTGTTATCACCGAAAGCCAACTGCTCGTGTCGCAGGATACTCAAGCATAACTTTATCAAGGCAGCATACTTTGTGAAGTATGGATGCGAGAAGGGACGCAGGTTGCCGTTGATTATCGCCTGACGCTGACGGTCACTGTATGTAGGGGTAGCGAGGATGATTTGCTGAATGCAACCCTCCGTCTCTGAGTCGTTGTGAAGCACCGATTGTCCGAAGGGTTTCCTGCGGATGAATTCAATGGTATGGCGTATCAGCTGTGTCACGGGGTTGTCGTAGCTGAATTCGCGGGTGCGGTAAGCGATGCGACCGTTGAAGGGGATATTGAAACGTATATGGCGGTTGATGTCGATGGCACCTTTTACGTTGGCGTCGTTATATTCGTGGTAGACATATTGTTTATAGACCCCCTGCGACAGCGCCTCCTTCAGTAGTTTGGGGAAGAAGAGAAGCATAAGGTCGAAGATAGCATCCTGCCTCGAAGTCGAAGTCTCGAAGTTGACCATATTCACGGCCAACACCTTCTCCATCATATAGTAGAGAAAGTAGTCGTCCTTGCCATGAGAAAAGCGTGAGCGGATGCGGACATCGGTACCATTACAACCTATGAAACCCACAATATTGTTGGTGGTAATTGAATCGATGCTTTTACCGTCTTTCTCCGTAATCTTGAATAGGTTTTGCTTTTTTAGGTCGCCGTCGACTTCTTTTTGTCTGTATGGCCACAGATATATTGCATCATTATTGGTTTCCATCAACTCGCCAATTGTATATGATGCCAACAATCGGACATTATCTCGAGCAGCGCCCTTTATCCCCGTCAGAGGCAATGCCTTCCTGCCAAACGAATCATACATAGATTCGTCTAGATCATGAACATGCCATGAGTTATCAAACAGGAGGATAGGAGAAGTTGCCATTTATTTTAGATTATAGGCGTCTTCCAGCTTATCTACAATTACTTTTGCGTCGGGATTGCCCCTATAATATTCAAAAAGGACACCATAAAGATTTTCTTTCCACAATCTCTTAAAATTGAAACCATTTTTTGCCAGCTTTAAGAAATATGAACCACCTATTTGGTACTGCTCCGATAGATTGCCAATATTAGGATTAATAATTGCGGCATTTAATTTTCGCATCCTACTGACAGCCTCCTTTTTTATATTATCGTCCCACTCTTTCTCTTGTTGGGAATATATAATGGATTCGCTTTCACTTGCAGTCACTTCCACAAACGAAAATCTGCGCCGAAATGCGAAATCCATGCTTTCTACTGAACGGTCTATATCGTTCATCGTACCAATCACATACACGTTTTCGGGCACATAGAACCCTTTTTCGAACAAGTCTCCTGTGTCTTTGAGCAAATTTTGATACTGTGTTTCTACCAAAATTCTATCCTCCTCCTTCCTGTATCCCGGATCAATGGAGAAGAATAATTCACCAAAAATCTTTGAAATCTCCCCACGATTAATCTCATCAATTACAAAAACAAAATTTTTCCCCTCATCATTTACTGCATTTTTGCAGAATGCCTTAAACACGCCATCAATACGTTTGAATTTCACATTTACTTCAGAGTCTTTATCATTTTTATCCGGGCGTAATCCTTCCACAAAATCAGTGTAGTCGTAAGAGGGATGAAATTGAACAAAACCAAACTGATTCCTTTCGTTCAATTCTTTTTCCGTGCAGTCAATCATCGCAGCAGCAATCTGACGAGCCAAATAGGTTTTTCCTGTACCGGGAGCACCAGTGAGTATCAAATTGAAATTGTTCCTCAATAGTTCTTTTATTCTATCTTTCTTATAGCTCAATGCGTTTTTTTTGGCATTCACATAAACATCAAATAATTTTTTAATACTATCTATATTTTCTGAAAATACATCATCTCTATTAACCGATGCCACGTCATTGTATGTATCATTAGAAGACTCGTCATCCGCATTTCTAAAATAAAGATAATCGATTATATTCTCACCTTTCCTCCATTGGGCATTAATATTCAGTCCTGTGCCATCCCAATGCAGATAAGATGCTATTGTAGTATAACCACCTTTGGGGGAATGTTGAACACTGATATTGATTTTTCCGACAGAATAACCGCACCAATCCTCTATCTGCTCTTGAATCTTTCCTCCACGATACCCTTGCCCCACCTTGTTACCTTTTTTAATTATTTCAAGAAATTTCTCAACGTAAGGGCTTTGAGGCCAATCATTTCGAACAGAATATCCATTGTGGCAATATTCGAGATGAATAATAAAATATCTCAAAAGGCATTTGAAATTCTCTAATTCTTTTTCTTTGTTGTTTTTCATACTAATCTTATTAAATAACTTCCTTCAATTTCTCCCACACCTTGACCATTGCCCAGGTGTCGAGTTTGCAGTATTTGAGAAGTGATCTGCGGGTGGTGGCGGCTTCGGCGGGGGACATGTATTGTATCTGTGGGAAGATGGTCATCGCTTCGCCACCATTCTTCACTGTGCCGTTAAGGTTCTCGTAGTTCAGGGTCTTGTCGTTAGGAAACAAGGCGGGCAGCACTTTCTTGATGCTGAACGATCCTTTCATGGCAGGAAGATAGTAGTAACCGTCGCGGAAGGGGTCGATGAGGTCAACGATATGGTCGGCTATGTCAAGCAGATGGTCTGCATATTTGGGGAAGGCGACGGCAAGCTCTCTCAGACGGCTACACTCGAAATTCTTGTTGTATGCGGTGGTGCATACTCCCATAGGAATATCTTCACAGAGCCGTTTGGCCAGAAGGGGACGTGGGTCATTGACGTCGTTTGGGGCGAGGTAATAGCGATGCTCGAACTTGGCTTCGGCGTTTCTTTTGATGTGCAGCGAATACTGGAAGGTTATCTGCATGGAAGGATGTGTGCCCTCATACCGCGGTATCAGGTCCTGCATGGTCTCGAAGTCGAGGAAATAGAGAGGATAGCTCAACTTGTCGAGGAAACGACGTATGCCGTCAGGGTCGATATACGGTTTCTGCTCCACCTGCAGTCGCTGGATTCGTCCCAGAGGTTGGTCGACAAGCTGGTCATACGACACACGTCCTGCTTGGTAGTGCTTGAGTTTTTCGTCAAAAAAGAAGCGGTCGGGACCTTTGCTATTCGTGTTGCCACCATAGACGTCAAACACCGAATGCTCTGGTAGGTGGCGGGTGCAGTATTTCCAGAAAGAGCAACGGTAAGGTTTGTTGCAGTTTTTCGACAGGTCACGTTCGGGTTCCTGTTCCATCGCCAGTACCTGCATGGCTTTGGGTACTTGCAGAGGAACCTTTGCCAACTCTTTCTCTATAGCCTCACGCATGTCTATGATGGAGAACAACTGCCGGAGGTCCAATTTATTATGATACACATAGTCGCTGTTGAGGCACACGAGGTTGATGCCGGTGACGTTAATACCGCACTGTCGCAACAACCAGGTCTGATAGGCTATGTCGGGCAGGTATTTGTTCAGTTTTGCTTTCTTGCCATCCTCATCCTTGGTGGTGCTGCTCTTCACCTCGTAGAGAGCCCATCCGTCACCATCACGGCGCAGTAGGTCGACGGCGCAGTAGCAGCCGTCGTGGAAAAATGCCGCCTCGGCGATGCATTCAGCACCATCATCCATCAACTTGCGTGTCTTCTCAATCATTGCGGCGATATCGAGACTGCCGTCGGGGTTGTGGGTGGTGACGTCAATAGTTCCAGGGAAGAGCTGCTTGGCAAGATTGCCCAACTTGACTCCTTGGTCGAAACGCGCCTGCGTCATGGAGTCCACCGGCGGAGCATACTCCGGGTGGTGGACTCCAAGCCACATGTTCTTAGGACACTGGCAATAGGCAGTGTAGCGTGATTTAGAAAGATTCATAGGTTTAGTTCCAAAGATAATTATAGGCATACCAGATGGCGGCGAACTCGACAATAGTGATGGGGCCTTCGATGCGCATCAGCTGGTTGCTATAACTCGTTGAGTCGCCTTTGTACACCTTTCCGTTCTCGATGCGCATCAGTTGACTGCTGAAACTCGTCGAATCGCCCTTATACACTCGACCGTTTTCGATTCTCAACAATTGGTTACTATAACTGGTAGAGTCGCCTTCGTAGACTTTCCCGTTCTCGATTCTCAGCACTTGGTTGCTGTAACTTGTCGAGTCGCCCTTGTAAACCTTGTTGTTCTCGATGCGCAGAAGACAGTTGCTGTAACTGGTGGAATCACCTTTATACAACTTGCCGTTCTCGAGTCTGAAAAGCTGGTTACTGTAACTAGTGGAATCACCTTTATAAACTTTAGTCATAGTATATTTGTTTTATTTTGCCTACTCTGTTGAAGGTTTTTCGGCTGTCTCCTTTTGTTTCTTATTCCTCTGAAGATTTCAGGCAAGTCCAGTTGCCGTCGCCGTCTAGTTCAAGCAGGAGCACCTCCTCGCTCTCGCCTTCATCCTCCAGATAGTCGAGTCCGACGCAGTCGTCCTCCTGACCCTTGTACATCAGGTTGCGTGGGTCGGCTAGCGGGCCTTCGTTCAGCGCGTCGATGCCCTGCAGGGCAGGTGCGGTAGAGAAATAGAGTTTCTCCGGACTGAAGTCGCCCTCAATCTCCATATCGCCCTCGAGCATGACGTTCTCCTGATGGTACACTTTCACCAGATAGCGTCCTTCCTCGATGGTCTCACCCTCGTCCTCGCTACTCTCGAACGGCACCTCGGATAGCTCGGTACTGAGGATATCTTCGCCCTCTTCGTCTGTGACTGTGAGGAGTCCGTCGTCCTGCGGTGATATGACATCGAACTCGTGGGTATAGTCCCCACCCATTTCGTCGTCATATTCGTCCCAGACCTCGCCGAGGTCGTCGGCCTCTTCGCAGCGTGCCACCAGGTCGTCGTCGGCCTCATACATCCTGACGTTTGCCGAGAAGGTCTCCAATGATATGTGATAATTTGCCATAATAAAGGTTAAATAGGTTTGAAATTACATCAGACTTTCAAGGTCGCTGTTGACGATGTCGGACTGATAGTCAAAACTGTCAATTTGAGAGTCGCCGACGTAGAACTTGCCGTCGTAGATGATATAGTCGGCCACACAGTAGTCTTGGTCTACATGAAGTTCTAATGTCTTTTTTCCCATGATTATAAGCGATTTCCTTATACTATCGCGAGGTTTTTTGTGGATAAAAAACTACTATCACTTTAGTCACACCTCTTCCCAGCCTTTTTTGACGTTGTCGGCGATCTCGGCGGCGAGCATCTCGCGGGCCTGCTGCTCGTCGCTGGTGTAGAGCATATCGCGTTTCAGCAGGTCTTTGCGGCCACTGCTGAAGTCTGTGTGATAGATGACAAATGCAGGATATCGGCCACTCTGCTCCTTGTTGGTTTTCCACAACAGGAACTTGTGGAGCATAACCTTCTCGCCACTCACCTTCTTGTATACTTTACGCTCAAGGACGGTGCTCTTCTCCATTGCTCCGCCTGCCGCAGCCTCCTCCTCGAAGGGGCAGATGTCGGTCAGCTGGCTGACGCGGATGTCGCTCTCGGTGGGTTTCTTGTCCTTGCGTTCCTGCACAACGGTGAGCCCCAATGCCGACACTCCGGAAACAATGCCTTGCAGCAGCCAGCCCTGCTGGTCAACGAATTTGAGCAGCGGGTTGCGATTTATCGTNNACGAGTTCCAGCACGCTGACCTCGAACACTATCTCGGGACGCACCATCTGGTAGGCGATGCCGCGCGAGTCGGAAAGGACATATTGTGAGTCGACATGCATCGTCGAGAGCCGCTCGGCCATCTGGCGGCGGTCGTCGTCGCTCATGCCGTTGCTTCCGTGTCCCCACAGTTGGTAGTCGCCGTTCTCGTGTCGGGCGGCAAACATCAGGTCTCTGATGCCGTCGGCGCCGGTGGTATAACCAATGACGGCGGCGTCGATGGTGTGACGGGGTTTCACCTTCCACACCAT
>DBXB01000056.1:15301-40331 GCA_002309155.1 Bacteroidales bacterium UBA1223
TCGCTGTGCACCACCAGTCCTTCGGCACCTTCCTCAACAACCCATTGGTCGTAGACCTCCTGCACTTCGTCGACCGAGGCGACGGTCTTCATCTCCACGGGCTTCACCATCTCGTCGGCGAAGAGCTCACAGAGGCGTTTGTGCGTGTCGGCATAGTGGACGGGCTTCCACGCCTCGCCGTCTATCTCCACGATGTCGAAAGGTGCTAGGCGGAGTTGGTCCTTCTTGACGTTGTCAGCCAACGCGGCAGGCACATCGCCGCAACGGGGACGGCCGCCCTCGTTCGGCATATACAATTCGGCGGCAATGACGGCACTCTTCAATCCCGCCTTTTTCATGGTGGCGGCGAAGGCATCGAGGCACTTCAGACTCTCGGCCTTCTCATTTCCGCTGCTGTTGAGCATAGTGACCTTGCCGTCCTGCCAGAAAAGCAGTTGCATATGTCCGTCAATCTTGCGAGTGACGCATATCTTTTCGCCCTCGACGCGCTGTTTCAGTTTTGCACCTTCCACCAGCACAAAGCGTCCGGCGATATTTTTCTTGTAATCTATAGCTTGCTGTTTCATGATTCAATCGCTTTAAGTTCCATGTTTGTCAGTCGTAGTATTAGCGCATACTTGTCTCCATCCACGCGACCTTCGAGGAAGGCACGGTAGGGGGTGCCGTTGGCGGCCATCACCAGCGGCGCCACGCCTTTGGGACCTCCGCCGAGGAGCATCATCGAGTTGGCGTCGGAAAGTTTCTTTGCCATATCGTAGAGGAAGTCGTAGGTGAGGCCGTTGACGTGTTGCACCTGGTAGCTTTTCTTGAACATAAACATACGCATGGCTTTGTCGCGCGGAATCATTTTGCCAGTCCAGCGAATGGGCACTCCATCGAGGGCGATGTTGGCTGCGGTGCTGCTCTCGGGGCGCACCTCCTTCTCGGTGCCGTCGGGCAGCAGGATGTGTTCGTTGAGGCTCACGCCGTAGGCGACCTTGCCGTTCTGCGTGAGGTAGACTTTCTTAAGTCCCTCAACCTTCAGGCCGAACTGTTCCATATCCACATCGGGGTCGTTGGCAATAAGGGCGTCGGCGAGACCGTCGCCGTACTTCGCCACAAGGGCGTCGGTGTCGGTTGCCATTGTGACTTTCACACGGCGCTCCGACTGGCTGCGGTTGCCGTCGGCAGTCTTGTATATGGGCGACTTGCGACTGAAGGTGGTTCCAAATGCCACCTCCGCATCGCGCTTACTGTCGTTGGATAAATTAATCTTTCTCATTTCTACTTTACTACTTAACTACTGACTACTGTCTATTTGAATTAGAACATACTGAAATCAAGCTCGTCGATTTCCTCGGCGGGTTCCTCCTCGTTGTCGTCGATGGTGGTCTCCTCGGTCAGCGACACCAGAGGGAACTCCTGCTTGTCGCCGGCGAAAAGGAACAATCCTGCGGGAGTGTTGAGCAGGTAGGCGTCGTTGTGGTTCACGCCGCCACGGTAGCTGAACTCGAACTTGAAGATTTTGTCGCCCACAGCCGTAGCGAGGTCTGCGTTGACGATCTGGTACACCGACTCCCAGTCGTTGTCAAGGAATTCTTCGGCGGTGGCGGTGGCAGTGAGTTCTATAGGAGCGTCGAATGACGAAGGTTGCAGTGGCAGAGGCTTGTCGTCCTCGCCATAGGCCGTCAGGGAACTCTTCTCCACCCAGCGGCCACTGTCGTCAACAGTGCCCTGCTTCAGACCCCCTGAGGGAATAATAAGTGCGTCATCGGGCGAGAGGTATGCTGATGAGCACACTTCGCCATCCTTGGTGGTCGCCACAAGGTCAGTCCATCCATAAATTTTCTTTCGCTCCAGCTTTACGGGTGCAGCGGAATAGTCGGTTCCACCAATTTTGAATATTAGTTCTTTCGCCATAATTTACTTCTTAATTGGAGTGCAAATTTACGATTTTTTTTTAATATAAATGTTAAATCGTATCATCTTCTTGAATTGTGAATAAAACAACCTTAACCATAACGATGACTTTAACTTCATATAGACTTATGATTATCTGAACATCATTCATCATACCTCTTCCTTCATACATCATCCCTCATACATTATCCCTCTCTTTAACCTTTAAACTGTATCCTTTAACCGTTAAATGGAGCAATAATTAACTTACTCATGCGTTAGTGTGGCGACTATGGAAACTATCAAGAAAATATATAAGATTGGGTATGGCCCCAGCAGCAGTCACACTATGGGACCTAACCGTGCCGCTGAAATTTTCGCTTCACGGACAAAAGGCGCTTCTCGATATAAGGTGACTCTTTACGGATCTCTAGCCGCCACGGGCAAAGGTCACCACACTGACTTGGCAATCAGCCGTGGTCTGTCACCAAAAGATGTGGAAATTGTCTGGAAACCGGATATTGTGATGCCGTTCCATCCCAACGGCATGCTTTTTGAGTCTCTTGACGAACAGGGCGCCACTGTCGACAAGTGGTTAGTGTACAGCATTGGCGGTGGCTACCTGGCTGATGAGGAGGGTGAAGTCCCTATGGGTATCACCCCCGAAGGCGAAGTCTATAAGCACAACACCATGAAGGATATTATGGAGTATATAGACCGTGAGGGGCTCTCATTCTGGGAGTATGTGGAACGGTGTGAGGACGGCTCGGTGTGGTTCTACCTTGAGGAGATGTGGAACCAGATGCAGGAGACCATCGAAGAGGGTCTGCAGGATGACCGTGTTATTGCTGGCGGACTCCATCTGCGTTCCAAGGCGCATCAATATTTTATCCGTGCCAGTGCCTTCAAACCCTCGTTGCAGAGTCGCGCATTGGTGATAGCATATGCCCTCGCCACCAGCGAGCAGAACGCCTGTGGAGGCCGTATCGTCACTGCCCCTACATGCGGAAGCAGCGGTGTGCTGCCGGCAGTCCTTTACCATCTGAAGAAGAACCACGGTTTCAGCGACCGTGAGATTCTCCGCGCCATGGCTACCGCGGCACTTTTCGCCAATGTAATAAAGACCAATGCCAGCATAAGTGGCGCCGAGGTGGGTTGCCAAGGTGAGGTGGGCAGCGCCTGCGTGATGGCGGCAGTCGCCAGCAACCAACTCTTTGGTGGCAGTCCCAAGCAGATAGAATATGCCGCTGAGATGGCTATGGAACACAATCTGGGACTGACGTGCGACCCTCTCTGCGGATTGGTGCAGATTCCTTGCATTGAACGCAACGCTATGGCGGCGCTGAGGGCTTTGGACATAAACATCTACGCCATGATGAGTGACGGCCGCCATATCATCACTTTTGACAAGGTGGTACGCACCATGAAACTCACAGGCAAAGACATCCCAAGCCTCTACAAAGAAACATCGTTGGGAGGTCTGGCATTGGATGACACGTCGAACCCCAACAGTTGAACACATAAGGCCAATTATTTTGCCATTTAAGAAAAAAAGAGTACCTTTGCAGTCGCAAAAAACGAATTGATAGTCGAATAATAATTACAAATTTACCATGGCACTGATATATTGCACTAACTGTGGCAAGCAGGTGAGCAGCCTGGCCGAGAAATGCCCCCACTGTGGATACGTATTCCAACAGAACGTTCCTCAATCCAAAACGGTTTCGAACTCCATCCTGAATGCAATGAAGAATAAAAAACTCTGGATATTCGCTGGCGCAGCGGTTGCCGTGCTACTGATTATTCTTCTCATCTCAGGTAAATCGGGCGAGAAATATTTTCAGATGGCCAAAGAAGCCACTGACGACAATCTGCGTATAGAATACCTTACTAAAGCAGTAAAGAAAGGTCATGCAGAGGCAATGTTCAATCTTGCTTACATCAAGCTCAACGCGAATCCATCACCTGAAGAAATGTCAGAAGCATTCGAATTGATGCATAAATCGGCCAAGGGTGGCTACGCTCCCGCCCAAGGGACTTATGGCATCCTCTTGATTAATGGCACCTATGGTCTTGAGAAGAATGTTTCCGATGGATTCAAATGGCTTGAAATGTCGGCGGCCAATGGCTGCGGAGAGTTCCAAAAATTGTTGGGCCTGGCATATTATTCCGGAGAACTGGGAGTTCCTCGAGACATAGAGAAGGCCAATTACTGGCTATCCAAGGCAGCAGAGCAGAATGTGGAAGGAGCCAAGGCTGCCTTGCATGTCATAAATGGCTTAGGTCCGGACGGACGCCCCATGTACCAAAATTATGGACTTAACACTTTAGCGGCTACGTTGCGGGGCGATATAAGTAATTTAGGAAGCATAGCATCAGAAGAGGCACTTTATGGTACTATGGGTTCTTTCGGATATTGATTTCATAAGTTAAAAGGCTCCTATGTCAACAATATATTGCTCAAAATGTGGCAACCAACTGAATGCCGACGCAAAGTTCTGTAGTAAATGCGGTTCGCCGGTCGAGCCGGACGACAACACCGAAGCCAATTCGGCAACAATCACTTGCTACGAATGTGGACAGACCATCCCCGCTGATGTGGAGTCGTGTCCTAACTGTGGTGCTCCCATGAGCAATCGAATCATCTGCTACGAGTGTGGCCAAAGTATTCCTAACAATGCAAAGTCATGCCCACACTGTGGCGCACCGATGGTTCAAAAAAGGGCTGCAAAAGAAACAAGTCAGGCAACGCAGCCAACTCCCCAACCTCAGGAGGAGTCTCGACAGCCGATACCTGAACAACCTATAACTCCCTCGCTAGAAGCCACAGCACCGGTTCATTCTCCGGCTCCTGAACCGAAGAAAAAAAGTAAATCCTTGCCCTGGATTCTGCTTGCTATAGTTGCAATCGTGGCTGTAATTGCCATATTGTTGCTTCTTAAAGGGAAGCAAGATGTCGGCACCCAGACGGGCTATGATCCCAATGGTGGCAAAAACATCGAAAGTGCAGAAAATGTTCAAACAGGACAGTACGCTGGTTTCACAGTAAGTCCTGGCAGGCAGGTGGTCTTCTCTAAAGGAAATCTACAATACCGTCCATCAACAGGGGAGAGCAGATTCGCCGAAGAACAGTATGAAACCATAGGCGACGGCAATCAAAATATATCGGATGACTACGATGGATGGTTAGACCTGTTTAGTTGGGGTACGGGCAACGACCCCGCCGAATTGGTTACATACAACGAGGACAGGAATTATTATGAATGGCTCATGCATGATGAAGGATGGCGTTCGCCCACGAAATCCGAATGGGAATACCTGTTCAACGGCCGAGATAATGCCAAGGAGAAATACGCATTTGCTACAGTTGAAGGTAACGTGGGTATAATTATTCTGCCTGATGAGTGGAACAAACCACAGGGAGTATCTCTAAAAACAAGCGGGTCGACTTATAGCAGCAATATCTTTACCGCTTCACAGTGGAGGACGTTGGAGTCGGCAGGTGCGGTGTTCTTGCCGGCGGCGGGAAGACGTGATGGCGTAGAGTTGTTCAATATTGGCAATGACGGCGACTACTGGAGCTCGTCGCGCCATAGCGAGGGCCGCGCATACAATGTCGACTTTAGCAATGGCAACCTTACTCCTAACGACAACAGCAAGATGAAACAGGCCTTCGCTGTCCGTTTGGTAAAAGATCTGTAATCGCACCATGCGGAAACATTGGCAGGAAATATTGATTCTTGTAGCCATAGTGGCAGTTCTTATGGCTATAGTCAAGACCTATTCTTCTCCAAAACCGGTGTTGTTAGAAGAAGATGATGTCGTAGACTCCATGACGATGACAGACACTATAAGGACATACATGGACACCGTCTTGGATGATTATTCCTGTCAATTAGATGGCTGTAGCCAAATTATTGTGGTATCGCCGTTTGGTGATTTGCATTCGGATATCCGTCTGCAAGCTTTTGAGAGATCAAAGAACCTCTGGGTTAAGGTTGACAGTCTTGATTTTGTGGCAAACATCGGTTATGGCGGCTTTGCTCCTCCAGATGGGAAGAAAGAAGGTGACGGGAAGACGCCGACAGGCATATTCACAATAACACATTACTTTACTAAATCCCAGGATTTCTCTGCGCGTCTAAAGAAAATCGAGATAACACCCAACACCATTTGGGTAGACGACCCAACAGATTCTCTTTACAACACATACTTTGAGAATTCACCACATGAGAGCAGGAAAGGTGAGAAGCTACTGCGTAAAGACGGATTGTATGACTATGCTATAGTTATTAATTACAATGCTGAGCGTAAATCAGGCAAAGGCAGTGCCATTTTTCTCCATTGCTGGTCGCGACTGGGCAAGCCAACCTTAGGGTGTGTCGCAATCCAAGAAAGTAATATGCTGAAAGTATTGAATTGGATAGACTCTACCGCAAATCCAATGATACTTATACAGAATGGATATAATACGGCGCTAATAAACAATAAACATTAGAAATTGGCAGAGACATCATATATAGTCGTCACGGGAGCAACGGAGAACAACTTGAAGAATGTCTCGCTGCGTATTCCCAAAGGCAAGATAACAGTATTCACCGGTGTGTCGGGATCGGGCAAGTCGTCGCTGTGTCTCGACACCATCGCCGCCGAGAGTCGTCGCGAACTCAATGAGACTTTCCCCAGTTTCGTTCAGCAGTATCTGCCCAAATACGGAAGGCCTCATGTGGCAAATATCGAGAACCTTCCGGTGACGATAGTCATCGACCAGAAGAAACCTTCGGGGGGCGCCCGTTCCACGGTGGCGACCTACACCGATATTTTCTCTCTGTTGCGTCTGCTCTTCTCACGTGTGGGGAGCCCTTTTGTGGGTTATAGCGACACGTTCTCCTTCAACCATCCTTCGGGCAGCTGTCCCCGCTGCTCGGGACTTGGGGAGATACGTGAACTGGACATCCATAAGCTGGTGGACTTCGACAAGTCGCTCAACGACGAGGACACCATCCATTACATAGCCTTCGGCAAGGGCGGATGGCGGTGGATTCGCTACGCCTACAGCGGACTCTTCGACCTGGACAAGAAAATCAAGGACTATTCGCCCGAAGAACTGGATCTGTTCCTCAACTCACCGCAAATCAGACTTAAGAACCCGCCGAAAAACTGGCCGAAAAGTGCGAAATATGAGGGTCTCATCCCCCGCATGTACCGCAGCATCATCAACTCGGAGGAGGGTCTGCTCCATGCCTCTGTGCTCAACCCCATGCTCA
Source organism: Bacteroidales bacterium UBA1223 (assembly GCA_002309155.1). Classification (GTDB taxonomy): domain Bacteria; phylum Bacteroidota; class Bacteroidia; order Bacteroidales; family P3; genus Colimorpha. Next base: position 22,447 of record DBXB01000056.1, read on the forward strand.
CCATGGGCGTCTGTCCCGACTGCAACGGCACCCGTCTCAACGAGCGTGTGCGCAGCTGCAAGATTAACGGTCTCAGTCTCGCCGACCTCACCGATATGTCAATTAATGACGCTCTCCGTTTCGTGGGCGGGATAGACCATCCTCTGGCAAAAGACATAAAGCAGGAACTCACCAAAAGACTTCAGGCACTTATTGATATAGGACTTGGTTATCTGACCCTGGGTCGAGGTACCTCGACACTCAGCGGAGGCGAGGCGGGCCGCATAAAGATTGCCAAATACATCAACTCGGCTCTCACCGACATGGTCTATGTCCTCGACGAGCCCAGCGCCGGACTCCATTCTCAGGATATCCGCAGACTGAAGGAATCGCTGCAGAGGCTCCGCGACCACGGCAACACCCTCCTTATTGTCGAGCATCACCGTGAAATAATATCCATGGCGGACCATATCGTCGACATGGGTCCCGGCGCCGGCAGCAACGGTGGCAACATCATGTTTGAGGGTGGCTATGAGGCGTTGCTTCACAGCGACACCGTGACGGGACGTATGCTTCGGGGTACTGCTGTTAGCTCCACGACAGACCTATCTGTCTGTCGCAAACCTACAGGATGGATTCAAATACAAGATGCCGACCTTCATAATCTCAAGAATATCTCTGTGGATATCCCTACAGGCGTGCTTACTGTTATTGCTGGCGTGGCAGGCTCTGGCAAGAGTTCACTTATGGAGTACTTCATCTCGTCGGTACGTAGCTCAGGCAACATCACATCTCAGCTGAAAAACATCTTTTTCATAGGTCAGAAAGATATAGGCATCAATATGAGGTCGACTCCAGCAACCTATCTCGAAATCAGCGACCCGATACGCTCTCTTTTCGCCAAAGCCAACAGGGTGAGTCAGCAACTGTTCTCGTTCAACAGCAAGGGAGCCTGTCCTGCATGTAAAGGCAAGGGAGTGATAGTTAGTGATATGGCTTTTATGGAGAGTATCGAGACGGTCTGTGAGCTGTGTCACGGGAGTCGCTATAACGACGAGGCTCTAAGCTATCGTTACAAAGGCAAGACCATTGCGGAGGTGATGGAGATGAGTGTCGACGAGGCTCTCTCTTTCTTCGCCGGCGAGCCTTTTGAGGGGAGCCTTGCCTCACTCTCGGAGGTGGGACTCGGCTATCTGCATCTGAATCAGAGCATGAGTACCCTCAGTGGGGGAGAGTTGCAGCGTGTCAAGTTGGCGGACAACCTGCAGGAGGGACTATGGAAGAGTGACGAAAACTGCATTTACATCATCGACGAGCCCACCGACGGACTTCACCTCGACGATATACAGCGGTTGATGCGGCTCTTCAACCGCATGACCGACGCCGGCAACACGCTGATACTTATTGAGCACAGCATCGATGTCATGCGACAAGCCGACTACCTCATTGAGTTAGGTCCTGGCGGTGGCGAGGACGGTGGCCGCCTGCTCTACGCCGGCACCCCCTCAGGTATCGTCAACGCATCTGAATCGGTTACCAGACAGTTTCTTTTGTAAAGGGTTAGAAAGGGTTCTAGGATTTCTAGAGGTTCTAGATTAACCATTCACAATTCACTAATCACTCCAACAACTTGAGGAGGCGTTTTGAGTCTCTGCGACTGAGCTTGAAGTAGTTGCTGTCGATACGTACAAAACGGCAACTCTTGCTTACATACAACATATAGCGAATGCCGTCATCGTCATAGAGATTTATCTGCCATCTTGGAAGGAAGGCAGTGTTCGCATATCGTGCCTTTGCAACCAAAGCCATAACATCGTCACAATCCACCTGTTCAAAATCGTCAGTCTTGTATTCCGCGACCTCGGCATCAATAATGATATAGCAGTCGTAAAGGTCGCCGAACCGTGGAGTCTTTCCAGCCGTCAGCACCACTGCCAGCATCATGACAATGGCGGCAAACCGAATAAACCTGCTGCGCTTGTCAGCCATCTTACTCCTTAACCTCCAATACGGTGCCGTGGTCATCGACAATCTGCTTGTAGAACCATTCAGGATAAGGTGGTTGCTTTAGGCCTGTGACCACGCCGGTTTCGGTGGTCTTGATCTTGCCGTTCTCCACCTTTTTGATGTTGCCGTCGATATATTTCATCAGCAACAGGCGGTCGAGGTCAGTCCAGCGACGCATCATCTGGTCAGCGCAGCGGTTGCTGGTCTTGTTGATTGCCGCCACCATGCGCTGGTCGTCATAGTTCTCGTACTGTCTGCTGACCTGCTCCACAATCTGGACAAAATCCCGCTCCAGCTCCTTCTGGACTCGGCGCACATCCACTATCATGCTGTCATAACGCAGATAGCAGAAATTGCTCACCCTGTTGAAAAGCCAAAAAGCGGCAGTCTCCGAATATTCAGCCATCGAGCCGTTACCCTCCTCAAAGCAGACAGGCACCTGGGTGAGTCCGCAGAAGAGGGGGCAGTAGACGGTGCTGTAGGTGTCGTCGACACCAAACCAGATTATGCCACCAAGCTTGTCGGGCAGCCATCCACGGCATTGTGCCACAAAGGAGAAACCCGTCTGCTGGGTAGAGATAGCACGTTCGTGGACATATTTCTTGCCATTCACCGTGAAGTCCATAGGACGCCAACGGTAAGGACAGTGGAAAGGACCGGCGCCCACGTCGCCGTTCATGTCCATGGGAGTCCCCTCGAAGTGGTCACGCATCAGCTCCATCACGTCAAGCACGCCCAGTTTCCTGTCGGGCTTGATCCAAAGAGGCAGACGCGGAGCACTCTTGTCTCCCATTGCAAAAGGCTCATATTGCTTCATCTCACTGCTAACCTTGTTGAACATGGCGTACACCCTTGCCTCGCAAGCACGCAGACCACTGAAGGTAAGAGGGTTGAAGACATCGGCGAAGGAAAACTCCTCATCCTTGCCGTTAAAGAGACCCTTAGTCCTTGCGAACTTTATCATATCACTGGCGTATACACACTCCACCTCAGGGCGGAAGATATGCTTGAGATTGCGACTGTCGATACTCTTGTACGACTCTTTGCGCATCTGCGGGAAGGTAGTGATGCGTGCCTGGTTGGCATGTCCGCAGACATAACCATCAGGCACACGGCGCGCCACCCAGACGGCGCCCTTCTCATCGCCTTTGCTGGTAATCTCGAAAATCCATACCTCGTTGGGGTCGGCGAGTGAGAAACTCTCCCCTCCGTCGGAGTAACCGTAAGTCTCCACCAGTTCGGCCATCACCTTGATAGCCTCGCGGCAGTTCTTGGCTCGCTGTAATGCCAGATATATCAAGTTGCCGTAGTCGATGCCAGTGGCATTACCCTTGTCTAGGGGACTTATGCCACCCCATGTGGTCTCGCCCATGGCAAACTGATGCTCGTTGATAAATCCCGCCACATTGTAGGTGTGTGCCACCTGCGGTATCTCTATCTGAAACCTCAGACTGCCGTAGTTAAACAGTCTCACCATCTCGCCGGCGGCGTGGTCGCCACCACGGTGATAACGCAACTGACCATAGCGGGTATGAGAGTCGGCGGCATAGGTAATCATCGTGGAGCCGTCTATGCTCGCCCCACGGCTACAGATGAAGTTGGTGCATGCCGTAGAACGAAACGCAGTAGCTATTATGAAAGACAGTAACAGGCAGAGAGATAATTTTTTCATGATTGAAAGGGTTTGAAAGGTTTTAAGGGTTAGAAAGGTTTAAAAGGGTTTAAGAGTTTAAGGGGGAGTTAAAGGGAGTTAAGGGAAGTTAAGGGGAGTTAAGGGGAGTTAAGGGACAAATGATTTCAGTTATTCGATTAAACGAAATACCATATCAACATATCAACATATCAACATATCAACATATCAACAATTATTAAAAATACTAAACTTTTCTTTTTGCAAAAGTACTAATTTTTTACTATTTCGTAACTTTGCATTGTCAATAGCAACAAAGATGAACGATATTTCAATAATAAACAGTCTGTTTGAAGAAGAGCAGGATCTGCAGATTGCCTCCGGGCTTAAGGCGGGTTTCCCCAGTCCGGCGGAGGAGTATCTGCAGGACAGCCTCGACTTCAACCGCGACATGATAAAGCATCCCGAGTCCACATTCTACGGACGAGTATGTGGCGACAGCATGATTGAGGCGGGCATCAACGACGGCGACATCGCAGTCATCGACAAGAGCCGCGAACCGCACAACGGTTCCATAGTGGTGGCGTTCATAAACAAAGAGTTCACCATCAAATATCTCGACCTCACGCACAAGGCAGACGGTTATATAGAATTACGGCCGGCGAATCAAATGTACAAACCCATCCGTATCGACGAGGGCGACGACTTCGAGGTGTGGGGAGTGGTAGTGTATACCATTAAACAATGGAACTAGTGGACAAGGGAGTTAAAGAGGGAGTTAAAGAGGGAGTTAAAGGGAAGTTAAAGGAAGTTAAGGGACAAATGATTTCAGTTATTCGATAAAACGATTCACGGGTCACAGGTCACAGGTCACGATTAATCAACTTAACACCTTATCACCTTATCAACATATCAACAATAAAACCATGACCTATTTCGCCGTAGTAGACTGTGATAACTGTTATGTGTCGTGCGAGCGGGTGTTCCGACCCGACTTGAAGGACAAGCCCGTCGTGGTTCTCTCGAACAACGACGGCTGTTTGGTGGCACGTAGCAACGAGGCCAAGAAGATGGGCATCAAGGCAGGCACCCCCTACTTCAAACTGGCACAGCAGTTCCCCGGTCAGGACATCGCCGTCTTCTCGAGCAACTACGAACTCTACGGCGATCTTACGGGCAGGGTTATGACCATCCTCGGACAGGAATCTCCCGAATATTTCCGCTATTCCATCGACGAAGCCTTTGTCATTCTCAAAGGCATGGAGACTGTCGACCTCAAGGCGTGGGGCGAGAATCTGTACAAGACCATACGGCAATGGGTGGGCATACCAGTAAGTATAGGCATAGCCCCAACCAAGACCCTCGCCAAGATGGCTTCACATTTTGCCAAACACCATGCCGGCTACCGCCACTGTTGCATGATAGACACCGACGAGAAGCGTGTCAAAGCCCTCAAGCTGTTCCCCATCGATGAGGTGTGGGGGATAGGCCGGCGCTTCACAGCAAAACTTAAAGGACTCGGGATATATACAGCCTATGACTTCGCCTCACGAAGCCCTGAGTGGATCAACGCCACCTTCAACAAAGTCGTGGTGACAAGGACCTGGAAAGAGTTGAACGGCGTTGACAGCGTTCCCAACGAAGAGGCGGCAAAGAAGAAGAGCATATGCGTGAGCCGCAGCTTCCCAGGTATGATTTCCGACCCAGGACTTCTCAAGACCTACGTCTCCAACTATGCGGCACGATGTTCGGAGAAGCTTCGGCGACAGAACACCGTGGCATCGGTTGTGGGCGTCTTCCTCAACACCAATTTCTTCCGCGACGACCTCGACCAATACAGCAACTTTGGCGAGGTCACCCTTCTCACTCCCTCAAACAGCAGCATAGTCATTGTGAAGAAGGCTCTGGAGTGCCTCGATAAGATATACAAGCCGGGGTATCTATACAAGAAAGCCGGCGTCATAGTCATAAGCATACAAGGTAGCGACAGCATACAGACCAACCTCCTCGACTTTGATCCCGAGCGTTACGAGAAGATGAAAAATCTTGACAAAATCGTCGACCGTCTCAACAAAGTAGAGGGCTCCGAGACTGTCATCATAGGCACACAGCAGTTCCCCCGAAAAGCCGGCAGTGAGAAAGCCACCCAATTCGCCGACGCCATAAAACGCGAATTCAAAAGTCCGAACTACACCACCCGCTGGAGCGATATAATAAAGTTAAGGTGATTAGTGAATGAATAAACGAAAAATCGTTTCACCGGTCACGAATAATCGATTAAACAATTAAACATCTTAACAATTAAACATCCTTTTGTGCCGTCTTTCCTGCCAGAAGGCCGCAGGCGGCCATGATGTCCTCGCCTCGGGAAGCCCTTATGGTGCAGGTTATGCCGTGGGATGAGAGATAGTCGCGGAATTGGGTCATGGTGCCTCCGTCTGAGCTACGGTAGGGGGTGTCGGGCGAGCTGTGGAACCGTATCAGATTGACACGGCAGTTCAGTCCTTTGAGAAGTTGTACCAATGCCGCTGCATGGCGACGGTCGTCGTTGATGCCACGAAACATGGTGTACTCGAACGAGATGCGACGCTGTCCGCTCCAGTCGTATTGTCTCAGCAGGTCTATAGTCTTTGCTACAGGATAGGCTTTCTCCATAGGCATCATCTCTCCCCGCTCGTCGGGGAAGGGGTTGTGCAGACTCACCGCAACGTGGACCTGCGTCTCGTCAAGCAGACGTTGCAGCATAGGGGTGACACCTACCGTTGACACGGTGATGCGGTGAGGGCTCCATGCAAGTCCCCAGTCGGAGGTAAGCACCTCGAGGGTTTGCAGGATGGCGTCGTAGTTGTCGAGGGGTTCGCCCATCCCCATGAAGACGATATTGGTGAGAGTGGTGCTCTCTGGTATTGAAAATATCTGGTTGAGGATTTGCGACGCTGAGAGGTTGCCGTGGAATCCCTGCTGTCCGGTGACGCAGAAGCGGCATCCCATACGGCATCCTACCTGACAGGAGACACAGAGTGTGGCTCGGTCATCGGCAGGGATATAGACAGACTCAATGTAATTGTTAATTGAAGATTGAAGATTGAAAATTGAGAAGAGGTACTTTTTGGTGCCGTCGACAGATACTTGTACATCGGTGGCATCATAACGACCTACTGTGGCAATCTCTTTGAGTCGGCCTCGGATCTTCAGCGACAGGTTGGTCATCAGGTCAAAGTCTGTGACCCGCTTACAGTACATCCAGTCGCACAACTGCTTGGCGGTGAACTTTGGGAAACCCTCCGCCAGGCAGAATTCCTGCAGTTCGGCGAGTGTCAGTCCGAAGAGATCTCTTACCATATCGAGGTGTTGTTGATGTCTTCATCCATCTCCTCGTCAAGCTCCATCTGGTATACGCTCTCATCCCATTCGAAGTCGCTTTCGGGAAGATTCGGACGAGTGAAGTCGCCTCGGTAGAAGTTGAGGGTATTATCGTCATAGACCGACCGCATGTAATGGCCGAAGATAGGCAGTGCCTGACGGGCACCCTGACCGAACTCCATGCTGCGGAAGTGGATGGAACGAAGTTCTCCTCCCGTCCAGACTACGGTGGTCATCTTCGGGGTGATACCCACAAACCAGCAGTCGCTGTTGTTCTGTGTCGTTCCGGTCTTGCCGGCCATGGGGTAGGAGAGTTTGAACTGAGCTCCACGCAGACGGGCTCCGGTTCCGCTGTCCACCACACCTTTCATCATCTGTATCATCATCCATGCTATGCGGGGACTGATGGCCTCACGGCGTTCGGGAGTGAAACTCTCGAGGAGTTTGCCCTTGTTGTCTTCGATGCGGGTTATGAATGTGGGTTGCACATATTCGCCCTGGTTTGCGAAGGTCGCCATGGCTCCCGCCATCTCGAAGACGGTGATTTCAGCGGCGCCGACGCAGATGGCTGGCACAGGTTCTATAGGACTTGTCACACCCATCTTGCGGGCTATGTTGATGACCATGTTGGGTCCGTTTGCTCCGCCGGCTTTCATAAGATATGCCGATACCCAGTTGATGGAGTTGGCAAGAGCCCACTTCAATGTCACCATCTCGCCTTCACGCTGGTGACTTGAGTTGCGGGGACACCAGTTGCCTATACAGACCTCGGTGTTGGGAACAAGAGTGTAGGGATTCATGTCGAGGTCCTGCAGCGCCATGGTATAGACAAACGGCTTGAAGGTGGAACCCACCTGACGGCGGCTCTGTATCACGTTGTCGTATTTGAAATACCGGTAGTTGATGCCACCCACATAGGCTTTGACATAGCCTGTGCCTGTCTCGACGGACATAAGTCCTGCGTTGAGGAATTTCTTTACATATACCAGGGAGTCCCAGGGAGTCATCACAGTATCTATGGGGCCGTTCCAGGAGAACACTCTCATGGCAACCTTCTCTTCCTTGAAGTATTTCTTGATTGCGCTCTCGCTGGCGCCGTCTTGTTTCATCTGGTAGTAGCGGTCGGAGGCTTTCATCGCCATGGTGAGGAAATGCTCCTCCTGCTCTTTGCTGAGATTGTTGAAGGGGTTGCCCTTACGTCGTGACAGCTCTTTGAAGAAAGCTGGCTGGATGACCTCTTTCATGTGTTTCTCGACAGCTTTCTCGGCATGTCTCTGCAGACGGGAGTCGATGGTGGTGTAGATACGCAGTCCGTCTTTGTGCACGTCGTAGTAGTCGCCGTTGCTTTTCTTGTGACTGCCACACCAGTCTTTCATATAGTTGCGGATATATTCGCGGAGATAGGGCGCCGCACCGTCGTTATGGCTTATAGGACGGTAGTGCGACATATCAATCTTCTTTTCCTTGTATTTCTCGAAGTCTTCGTCGGCAAGGTATTTCTCGCCCGTCAACGGGTCTTCGTAGTTGTTCATCTGTCCCATGACGACATTGCGGCGTTTCTCTGCCTTGTCGGGATTCAGTATGGGGCTGTATGTGGTGGGAGCTTTCAGGAGTCCTACAAGTACGGCGGCTTCATCCACGTTAAGCTGCGATGGTTTCTTGTCGAAGAAGGTGCGTGCCGCGGTCTCTATGCCGTAGGCGTTGCTGCCGAAGTCGACGGTGTTGAGGTACATCGCCAAGATCTCTTCTTTCGAATAGTTGTGCTCGAGTTTTACTGCCACTATCCATTCCTTGAATTTGGAGTAGACGAGTCCCAGTTTGCTTTTGCGTTCACGGGGGAACAGGTTCTTCGCCAGCTGCTGTGTTATGGTGCTGCCGCCACCACTGCTCGAATGGCGTCCGACGAGGGTCTTGAAAAACACACGTGCCAGACTGCGGGCGTCGATGCCTGCATGTTCATAGAATCGTACGTCCTCGGTGGCTACGAGGGCATGGATGAGGTTCATGTTCTTACCATTGTCGGTAATCTGCGAGTAGGTGAGATTGGATCGGTTCTCGATGCCGATGTATCCAAGAATCACGCCGTCTGCCGACCATACCTCAGAGGCAAGGTTGCTGCGGGGATTCTCAAGCTCTTCGAAGGAGGGCATGAATCCCAGCCATCCCATGGAGAGCATGGTGAAAAACAGCACCAACGCCACCCATAACGATGCGAAGGTTATCCATACCGCAGATATGCCGCGCCGACTGCCGGACGCTGGTTTGGTTTTCTTTTTCCTGTATTGTGCCATTTCAGTTTTTGAGATTATTCATTACTGTGATACCTATGTTTTTGACGCCAGGCAGCAGGGTGTCACGCATGGCGTGGCTGACGATGAACTGGTAGGAACCTTTCTGGGGGAAGTGGAAGAAGCAGAACGGGTAGCGGCCATCAACATAACGTCCGTTGTAGCGCCCCAGCCACTGTCCGTCGGGTTGTGCCAGCTGGAACTGTATGTTGGTGTCGGTGGCAACAGCTCCGTCAGGATAGACGGTGGTGAGGTGGAGGTATATGTTGGAGTATGGGTAGTCGTTGCTGTTGCGGATATCGAAACAGCAGAGGTAGGTGCTTGAGGTGTCGTCAGCGTCCATGTTGAACACCAGTTTGTCGTCCATATGCCATCCCTTCTCGTCAACAGTGAGATCCTCGTCATAGAGAATGTCACTGTCGCAGGCTGTGGCAAAGAGTGCCAGGCATAAGACAAAGATGATATTTCTAAGGTCTTTCAGGGTCATGGATTATTGTTTTTCACGGTTACGGCGGTTGTTGTCGTTGCGGTTGCGGCGATCCTGCCTGTCGTGGTTATCTCGAGGTTCTCTCTTCTCCTTGCGTTCGTTGTTTTGATTGTCGTTTCTGCGAGGACCGCGGTTGTCGTGGCGAGGCTCATGACGGTTGTCTCTGTTGTCACGGTTATCACGATTGTCTCTGTTGTCACGGCCGTTCTTTTTGTCGTCTTTGGCGCCGGAGCCGTTGCCGGGTTCGTCGGCAAGGAGTTGCAGCTCTTTCTCGAATTCAGCCTCGTTGGATTCCTGCGCAAGCGCCGATGTAGACATCAGCTCTACCTGGAAGTCCTCAAGTTGCTCGGGGTATTCCTGGTTGCGGTTCATCTCGATGATTTTCTTCACATCCTCGGCAGTGATGGCATAAAGTTCGTTCTCTCCCTCGTAGGCGTACCACATGATGCCACGGAAGACATCGGTCTTCTTATACAGCGCCAGTCCTTTCTTGAACCGTATAGGTGTATTTGTGGCGGGGAACTGTTTCAAGGCGTCGACATATACGGGATATTCGAAATTGAGGCAGCATTTGAGTTTCCCGCACTGTCCGGCCAGTTTCTGTGGGTTGGGCAGTATCTGCTGAGTCTTTGCCACGCCGGTGGTTACTGACTTGAAGTTAGTGAGCCATGTGCTGCAGCAGAGTTCGCGTCCGCAGGTGCCTATGCCGCCGACTTTGCCCGCCTCCTGACGCACACCTATCTGTTTCATCTCTATGCGTACGTGGAACTGTTCGGCGAGTATCTTAATGAGACTGCGGAAGTCCACCCTATCGTCGGCGGTATAGTAGAAGATGGCTTTTGAATGGTCGCCTTGATACTCCACATCGTTCACCTTCATCACCAATCCCAGCTCTTCAGTGATATGGCGTGTCTTCTTGAGGGTGTTGTCCTCTTCCTTGATTGCCGTGGTCCATCGTTCAATGTCGCTGACCTTGGCGCGGCGGAACAGTTTCTTGATGTTCTCAGATTTGGGGTCTACCTTCTTTTTCATCATCTGGATGCGGCAGACCTCTCCTGTGAGACTTACTATTCCCACATCGTGACCCGGGATGCCCTCCACAGCCACTACGTCGCCATCGTTGACATCGATGCCGTCAGGCAGCCTGAAGAAATCCTTGCGGTTGTTTTTGAAGCGTACCTCGACACAGTCGAAAGGTTTCTCCATAGGCTGGCGGATGCCTTTCATCCAGTTGCAGGAGCCTACCTTGCAGCAACTCCGCAGTTCGGTCTCGGAGACAGGTACATATGATTCAGGACAGTGGTTGCAGCCACGTGAAAGATATATAGGCTCGCGGTATTCCACCTTGGGCAGCGTAGGGTCGGGCTCGAGGTAGGGGTCCATGGCGCTCTCGTTGGCTTCGAGATCCATGGGTATCTCTTCCTCATTGTCGATTTCAGGTTTCTTTTTGAGGTTAGAGTTACGTTTCTCACGACGGCTGCGTATAAACGCCTCCATCTCTTCAGCGGTCGCTATATTGTCGTCTAATTCTTCTTCCAGTTTCTTATTGTTCTCGTTATCGTTAGCCATCTGGTGATTAGTATGTGTTGATATGGTGATATGATGATATGATGATATGGTGAAAATTGAAATGACTCTTTTATCTCTTTTTCAGTAGTTTGCACACTCTGAATGATAGTTCCATCAGGGCTATCTTGCTGTATGCGTTGCGATCTATCGCGAAGAGTGCCTCGTCAAAGGCGTTGTTGAGTCCTTCGGCATTACGTTCGGTAATCATGTTGGGGAATGAGGCGTTGAATTTCTCGTCGCCGAAATCCATCGTCATCGGTGTTCCAGCCATATGACGCAGAAAACAGTCACGTGTGGCTTCCTGGGCGTAGAGAAGGAACTGTTTCTGCTGTTCACGACCTTTGGCGGCTATGGTGTCGACCCATTCCGACAGGGTGGCCATGTTAAGTTTGAACAGCTGTCGCATCCAGGTCACATAGAGGCTGGCGAATTCCGGGTTGAGATCCCATTCGGGGTGAGTCTTTGTGGGTATACGCACCTGCTGGGCACGGCTGAGGATGGTGCTCAGCATCCGCTCGCTGCTCTCGGCGACAAGTATTATCAGTGTGTTGGGCGACGGTTCCTCAAGCACTTTGAGAATCTTGTTTGCGGCGACGGTGTTCATCTTCTCCGCCATCCAGACTATTATCACTTTGTAGTTGCCCTCATAGGCTTTCATGCCTAGAGTGCGGACTATGTTGTCGGCGTCGAGCTCACGAATCATGCCGTTCTTGTCGGTGCCCAGAAAGTCATACCATTTGTCGATATCACCTTTCTGGTTGTTGGCGTTGAGGAAGTCGCGGAATTCCGTCTGGAAGTCGGCGGAAGAAGGTTTGCTCGTCACTTTCCCTGTCGTCGCCGAGGGGAAATAGAGATGCAGGTCGCTATGAGTGAGTTGCTGGAATTTCTTGCAGGAGGGACACTCTCCACAGGAGTCGGAATGTAGCCGGCCATTGTCATAGTGTTGGCGATTCTGACAGTTCAGATATTGGGCGTAAGCTATGGCGAGAGCCAGCGAGCCCGAGGCGGTGTCGCCTAAGAACAGCTGGGCGTGGCTCACCCTCCCGGAATCAATAATTCCTGTGAGTTTGTTTGCCATAATCTCCTGACCGACAATATCTTTAAACTGCATTATAAATATATTTTAATCTACAAAAATACAAAAGATAGTATAAATACGAAAATTATTGTTTTTTATTGTATCAAAAAAAGAGCCTCGCAACCGCGAGGCTCTTTTCAGAGTGATATGTTATGGAAACTTATTTCACAACAAGTTTCTTGACCATATTCACATTGTCGCCGTTGAGGCGTACGAAGTAAGCACCCTGTGCCAGACCGGAGACCTCCATGGTCTTGGTGCAGTCGCCTTCGCATGACATGCTGTCGCTCATCACGATGCGGCCGTTCATGTCGACGATGGTTATGCTGACCTCGCCGTTCACACCGCTCAGAGCGATGGTGGTGGCGCTGGTGGTCGGGTTAGGATAGATACTCACGTTCATGTCGCCGTCGACAGCGTCGAAGCCTTCACCGGCGGNNTCGACCTGCGACGAGTAGTCACTCATCAGACCAGTCTCGCAGATGGAGCGGACATAGAGAGTGTACATGTGCTCAGACTCGAGTCCGGTGATCTGGTATGTGGTACTGTTGTTGACGGTGATCTTGGTACCCTCGCCACGGTTGAAGTTGCGGTCGCCGTACTCAATCTCGTAGCTCTGTGCCGTGCCGTTCCAGCTGACAGTGACGGAGGTTGCCGTGATGTTGCTGGTGGTGACTGCGGTGGGTACCGCGCAGGTTGCCGTGGTGAACTGGATGGTGTCGCTGTACTCAGACTCGACAGTGCCGTTGCCGCAGAGGGCGGAGATGGCGGCGTTGTAGGTCGTGGTCTGGGCGAGACCGGTCACAGTGTACGGGTTGCCGGTAGCGGTGAAGTTGGTGTCCTTGGTGGTGTTCCATACGTGGATGTTCCACATCGTCTCAGCTCCGCCGGCAGTCCAAGCGAGGGTTGCGGTGGTGTAGCCGAGGTCGGATGTGTGGAGGTCTGTAGGAGCGAAGCAAGGCAGACTGTCGGTGGTGAATGTACCCTCAACCCAGTCAGAAATCAGCTCTTCTGTAGCGTCGCAGATAGCACGTACCTGATAACGGTAGATGGTTGCGGGCTGCAGACCGCTGACAGTATAGCTGGTGGCACCGGTGACACTGGTGGGAGCGGGATACTCGGCGTCGGTGGCGGCCCTTACGGCGACCTCGAAGTCAGTAGCGTTGCTGTTCCAGTTGATGGTGGCACTCTGATAGGTGATGTCAGTTGTGGGTAATACATTGGGACTGAGACAACGTGCTCCACCACAGCTTACGAGCATCATAGTGGCGCGATACTGATTGTAAGTCTTCGTGCCAGAGAATGAGCTGCTGTACGGGTCGGGGTTGTAGCTGTCGCTGTACCATACAAGTGTCTTGTAACCCGTGCAACTGGAGCTGTTGAATACATAGGCACTACCGTCGTAGTCGCCGGAGTTGTCATCGACTATGACCATGAGATTGCTTTGACCATCCCAAGTGTAGAGGGTGTCGAATGCGAAGTAGTTCCAACCCTGTGAGCAGTTCAGCGGACCTTCATAAACCTTAACAGCTGTTGAGTCGAGGAGTTCGATGTCGCTACTGCTGCTGAAGACCGTCTTGGTGGTAGGCTTCAGGTAGATGGAGACATTTGTCTTGACAGTCGAAGCTGACGTATTATTATAACTATATGCTATAGCAATGATATCGCCAATTTCGGCAAGTTCAGCGCTGTCTATGATGGTCTCGGTGAGGGTGTAGTTGTAGAAGTTGTTGAGAGGTGTGTAGTATTGGGTTCCGGAAGCAGGACCTGTGGTAGCCTCAATGGAGTTGTCACATATCGAGGTAGAGAGGGTAGTTGCCATGCTCCAATAGCTGGTATCGCCAGCACCGCAGATGGCACGAACCTTGAAAATGTAGGAGGTCAGAGTGTCAAGACCGCTGATGGTGTAAGGATGGTTGTATGCGACAACCGTTGTGGTGTTGTTGGCGTTATGACCATAGCTGATCTCCCAAGCAGTAGGTTGACTAAGGTCGGTCCAGTCAATATCGATAGTTGTCGTGCTGGTGGCGGTGGCAACGATATCGCGAGGAGCGAGACAGGTGGGTACGTAATCGAGTAAGAAGTCGTCGACATAAGCGTACCAGTAACTTGTTCCACGGTCAGCCTTGACAGCCACATACTGTCCGTTGCCGGTATAGGTGCTCAGAGGAACTTCGATATTCATCCAAGTAGTACCTGTAGTGACAGTGATGGTGTCGACACCAACGAAAGTGTTGATGTTGTTGGGATCGGTCATAACACCAATCTGGAATACTGGTACATAGGATGCTGAAGAGGCCTTGGCCCAGAAGGAGAGCTGCAGTGAGTCAACTCCAGTATTCGGGTCGACAGGAGGCAGAACTACACACTGATAGTCGCCATAAGTGCCAGCAGTGGTGCTATTGTACCAGTAGAGGCCTTTGGTGCCGCCAACAGTGTGGTTGTAAGTGCTGGTGCTCGAGATATAGGGATATCCGCCGTAGCTGGTACCATTGTTGAGACGTGTCCAGCAGTTGGCGAAGGCGCTACCTGTGGTGCTTGATCCAGTGTTCTCGCTCTCGAAGTCCTGAGTGTAGGGCAATGTGAGATATCCACAGGGAGTACGGAAGCTATAAATCTTCCAGAAACTTGTGTCACCTGCACCGCAGATAGAGCGTACACGGAATGTGTAGGGAGTATTCGAGGTGAGGTTATTGAAGGAGCAGAAGGTGTCGTTGACAATGACAGAAGCATTGTTGTCAAGCTGATACTCCCACATTGTCGCTGTACCTGTTTCATCCCATGAGATATCAGCACTTGTCTGAGTCAGATTGCTGATAGTGACGTTGTCGGGACGTGAGCAGGTGAGCTGTGCAATCACCACATTGTCGATAGCTGCCGGAGGTTGTGTACCTACAGAACCGTCGCAACGGAATGCGAAGACAAGGTGATAGACGCCTGCTGACGTAACAGTGATAACATCGCTGTGGGTCTGCCAGTTGGTCTGCAAATTGAGTTTGCTTCCACCGTCAATGGCAATCCATCCTGAAGGAAGTGACGATGAGTTAAATCCAGAGGGAACAGATGTTCCAGCAGTGAGAGTGACTGATGCGGGAACGAGGGCGGCGCGGATGTAGTCGAGCGTGCTCTCGCCATAGGACTTCCAGTCGAAGGAATAGCCATAGTCGCCGGCTGCGGGTAGCATGATATCGGCGAAAGCATAGACCATGGTCGACGAAGTAATGGTGTAGTTGCATGAGGTACCGTTGTTATCGGAGATGTAGAGAGCATTGCTGCCACCGTTGTTGGTACCGTTGCCGATATACCACTTGTTAGTCAAAGAACCGTTCTCAAGAGTCCAGAGGGTGTTCTGAGTAGCGTTCTCGAAATCGCACGAGAATGGCAGCTGGACATAGGTGTTAGCGGTGCGGAATGTTCCCATGCGGGTTGCTGAGGTGCCACCGGTACACTCGGGAGTGATATAGAAATCATAATCGGTGTTGGGTGTAAGACCGGTGACAGTGATGGTATTGGCGGTGACAGTGACTGTAGTGCCATTACCAAGGGTGAAACCAGTGGGACCGTACTCGACATCCCAAGAAGTTGCAGAACCATTCTCTGTCCAAGTCACGGTCAGCATGTTGCTGTCGAGACCGCCCAAGGTAATATTTGTCACAGGAGGACAGTCTGGCATCGGTTCAACGGTAATGTCGTCGACAAAGTAGTAGGTCGTTGTGCTGGCATTACGGGTGTATTTCAATGCTATGTGGGCTCCACCACCGGCATAACCACTCAGGTAAGCTGTCTTGAGGTCATAGACATCGCCTGCCACATGTACCGTGTCAAGAGGCACGAAACTGGTGGCGTCATTGGTATTGGATATAACACCAACCTGAATGTCGCCAACGGTGGAGGCTGAGTTCATCTTAACCCAGAAGGATACCTGCAAGGTGTTCATAGGATATGTAACGGTGTCGATGGGAGGCAGGATAGTGAGGATCCAGTCGGCGTAAGTGCCGGTAGTGGTAGGCATGTAGTAGTAGAGGAAGCCTGAACCGGTGTGAGCGCCAGAGGGCCATGACGACGGGCTGCCGACATAGCCAAAGTGATACTGGGTGGCATTGTCCAGACGAGCCCAGCAAGGCACGCCACAGTCAAGGTTGCTGCTGGTACCTACGGGAAGTCCCTCAAAGCTCTCCATGTAAGGCAGTACGGTGATAGCACCGCAGTCTGTACGTACGCTGTAGCTTGCAGGCAAACTGGTGTCGCTGTCAGAGCAGATAGCACGGACGCGGAAAGCATAATCGGTGTTAGCGGTAAGATTGTCGGCAACATAGAATGTGTCGGTAACAACAAAGCTACCGGAATCGTAAGTCACCTCCCATGACGTCTCGGTGCCACCGGGTATCCAAGATATAATGATGGAGTCGGTGGAGGCATAGGCAGATGTTACGTTGAAAGGAGCGGGGCATGTGTTGCGAGATATAGATACGTTGTCGATGGCCGCCGGTGGTGTATTGTAAACACTACCGTCATTGCGCCACAGGAACACCCATACATAGGTGCCGGGAGTGGTAATGTTGAAAGTTCCTGTTTTAGTCTGCCATGATGTCTGCTGGTTGAGACGTCCGCCACCGTCGAGGGCGATACCGCCTGCAGGCATTGTGCCTGACGGAGCTTCACCGTTGTTGAATCCGCAGTAACTACCAGCAACTATTTGTGTGGAAGCGGGTACCAGAGCGGCACGCAGGAAGTCATACGAACTTTCACCGTTGCACTTCCAGTCATAACTGAAGGCATATTCGCCTGCTTCAGTAAGGTTGAAGGTGCGTGTTGCGAAAGCATACGACTCATCGCCACTGTAGCTGTTGGCTGTGCCGTTGTCGGTGACATACAATGAACGACCGTTATTGCCGGTGGCGTTGCCCACCATCCAATAGTTGGGTTCTGTGCCGTTGACAAGATCCCATCCGTTGACTCCGTTGTTCTCAAAGTCGCAGAAGTAGGGAACAGTTGCAGGAGGACCTGCCAGTGTGGTGAAATTGAGGGTGTTTGCCAATGAGGTGTCGCCATTACATTCGGAACGAACCGATACATAGTAGGTGACGCCTGCTGAGAGTCCAGTGAGCACATAGGTGGAATCACCTATGACTAAGTCGTTGAAACTAGCATTGCCGACAGAGAACGGCACAGAGTCATACTCAAAGATATAGGAGTTGTGTTCAGGTAATGTGTTCCAACCGATAATGGCAGAGTCTTCAGTGACATAGAGTACTGTCAGGTTTTCTACACTGCCGCAGGTGTTGCGTACCAGCGACACATTGTCGATGGCTGTCGGGGGGTTGGTACCACCACTGCCGTCATTTGCCCAGATGAAGACCATCTTGTAGTTGCCCGGGTTGACGATGCCGAAAGTGCCGGTGACGGTAGTCCAAGTGCTCTGCTGTGCGAGTGTGTTGGGAGTTTCACCGCTCTGGGTCAGTTCAATCCATGAGGCGGGAGCCG
>DBXB01000009.1:0-6289 GCA_002309155.1 Bacteroidales bacterium UBA1223
ATGCTTAAATATGCCGACGAGGAGAATCTCGAGGCTACCGTTGTCGCCACCGTCACCAAGGAACCTCGTATGGTCATCAGTTGGCGTGGCAAGGAAATCGTCAATCTCAGCCGTCGCTTTATCGACACCAACGGTGCCCATCAGGAGACGACGGTCTCTGTCACCATGCCCATTCAGCCCATTAAACCCACTCAGCCCACTATCACCAATATCAAGGACCTCTGGCTTTCCACATTAAGCGATTTGAATGTCTGTTCTCAGAAGGGCCTGGTCGAGATGTTCGACAGCAGTATCGGCGCCGGCAGCGTGGTAATGCCTTTTGGCGGCAAATACCAGCTCACGCCTACTCAGAGCATGATTGGCAAACTGCCTCTGCTTGACGGCAAGTGCGACACCGTCACCATCATGTCGTACGGCATGGATCCTTACCAGACCAGCTGGAGCCCCTTCCACGGCGCTGTCTATGCGGTGCTGTCGTCAGTGGCAAAAATCGCCGCCGCAGGTGGCGACGCCAGCCGTGTGCGTCTNNACCTTCCAGGAGTATTTCAAGAAACTGGGCAACGACCCATACCGTTGGGGCGAACCGTTCGCCGCTCTGCTGGGCGCTTACAACGCACAGATGGGACTGAAACTGCCCGCCATCGGAGGCAAAGACTCCATGTCGGGAACATTCAACGATATCGACGTACCGCCTACGCTCTGCTCTTTCGCAGTTGGTATCAGCGACCTTCAGCATGTCGTTACCCCCGAACTGAAACAGGCGGGTAGTAAACTCGTTCTGCTTGATGTTAAGGAGAAAGAGTTTGGCATGCCAGACTACGACGATGCACTCGCACAGTATGCCGCATTGCGTAAAGCTATCGAGGCAGGTCAGGTGCGTAGCGCATACGCTCTCGGCTTCGGCGGCATCATCGAGGCTGTCAGCAAGATGGCTTTCGGCAACAAGTTGGGAGTAAAACTCAGTGAAGAGTTAAAAGTTAAAAGTGAAGAGTTGGTGGCTTGTCACTATGGCAATATCGTTGTCGAAGTGGAGTCTGCCAACGGACTGCCTTTCCGTTGCAAGGAGATTGGTGAAGTCACAGCTGAACCTGCCTTCGAGTGCAACAATGAGAAGATATCCCTCGATGAGGCTCTCGCCGCTTGGCAGGGAACTCTGGAAAGTGTCTTCCCGACTCGCAGCACATCGCCCATTAAACCCATAGAACCCATTAACCCCATCAACTTCGACAGCATCCACCTCTGCTCCCACAAGGTTGCTAAGCCTCACGTCTTCATCCCGGCCTTCCCGGGCACGAACTGCGAGTACGACAGTGCCCGCGCCTTCAACCGTGCCGGTGCTGAGAGCGAGATTATCGTCTTCCGTAACCAGAACGGCCAGCAGATTCGTGAGAGCGTCGACGCATACGTCCGTGCCATCCAGGGCAGTCAAATCATCATGATTCCTGGCGGTTTCTCAGCAGGCGACGAACCTGAAGGCTCCGCCAAATTCATCACCAGCGTTTTCCGCAATCCGCGCATTGCTGACGCCGTGATGGAACTCCTCAATAAACGTGACGGTCTAATGCTGGGCATCTGCAACGGCTTCCAGGCCTTGGTGAAACTTGGTCTTGTGCCTTACGGCGAGATTCGCCCGCAAGCCGCCGACGCACCGACCTTGACCTTCAACACCATCGGTCGTCACCAGAGCAAGATGGCGTTCACCCGTGTCACCTCCAACCTCAGTCCGTGGCTGAGGCGTGCCGAACTGGGTGCCACCTACAGCATACCCATCTCGCACGGCGAGGGACGATTCGTGGCTCCGCAGGAGTGGCTCGACCGCCTGTTCAAGAACGGTCAGGTGGCTACGCAGTACTGCGACCTCAATGGTGTGCCGACTATGGACGAGGAATATAACATGAACGGTAGCTATATGGCTATCGAGGGTATCACCAGTCCCGACGGTCGTGTCCTCGGCAAGATGGGTCACTCGGAACGTTGGAGTGCGAACAAAACGACCGCGACCGACGGGAGCGAGCGTGTTTTCCGCACTGCCATGAACATCCCCGGCAATCCTGACCAGCAACTCTTCGAATCAGGCGTTCAGTATTTCAAGTAGTCTCTGTTCCATACCTTAAAAAAGTGATAATCCCGTCAGGTTTTCCCTTTTCAATAAGATATTTTCAATAATTTATACTCGCAAAAATGAAAAGAGTTGCTTTTAGACTATTTCTTACGGCAATCCTTATGCTGCCTTTCTCATCCCATGCCCAAAATACGCTAACGGTTGCAAATGGTTCTTATCATAATAGTAGTATTCCTTTTGCACTGGTTAGTCATCCGTTTGGTAGCCAGTCCATATATCCGTCTAGTATGTTGACCAATATGGTCGGTAAATACATATTTAGTCTCCGTTATTATGTGTATAATGTGTATAGTGTGGACTTAGGTAATTGTGATAATACCGTTCCCATATCGATTAAAATGATGATAACATCAGAAACTTCTTTTTCGGATGTGAATCCTGCTTTTATTGATGTCACAAATGCTACTGTTGTTTATGAAGGTACTATTTCTCCGCCAGAAGTGTCTGTCGGGAACGGTTATACTGTTGAGTTGACTACTCCATTCCTGTATACAGGTGGAAATTTGCTTATTATTTATCAGATAAATCCAAATGGTTTGAGCGAAACGGTAGGTTATGATTGGAATGGTGTACATAGGACTTCGTATGTAAGTCAATCTAAAAACGGTGCTGGTGGATATAATTTTACAGGGGGAGGGGATGTGACACAATTCTTGCCGAAAACGACTTTCACTTATGGCCCATTGACTTCGTGTTACAAGGTGAGAAAACTGTCATTTGAGAGTGAGAATATGTCACACAATAGCATTTTGTTGACTTGGTTCGATACTAATAACACGGGGGCTACGTATAGTATTTACGACATGAGTGATACAAGTCTTGTACAGAGTGGAATCACAGACACGTTCTATAATGTGACAGGGTTGGAATCCAATACTGAATACACTTTTGCAGTTAGAGCTGTATGCGGCGGCGGAGATATGAGTGCTTTCTCAGATTTGGTAACTGCCAATACTTCCTGTATGCCTATGGCGCTTCCGTGGGGCACTGGATTTGAGGAAAATGAGATTGACGGAGATGATTTGACTTATGCTCTTCCTCTGTGCTGTTCGAGGGGATTTTTCTCGACGCCGGTATTTGACCCAAACCATCCCAGGATTTATAGAGATGATGGCCTTACGAATTATTCACATAGTGGTACACAGGCTATGAAACTTGAAGGTGGTAATCACTCCCAGGACCCAATTGCTCTGTTATTACCTCCAGTAGATGTTGCAAATTATCCGATGAATGCCAATCGACTTTCATTTTGGGCGCGCAAATCAGGTTATATTTATTTGTATTCATGCAATGGGTATGAGTTGTCTAATGCCACATTGATTGATTCAGTGTACATAAATAATCAAAACAATAATACTTACACGTATCATTCTGTACCTTTGACGGGAGCCAATCCGAACGATCAGTATCTTGCGATAGCCGTTAAAAGAGGTACGTCTTTATTGATTGATGATATTTTCCTCGATGAAATTAGTGCCTGTTCGAGAGTCTTGGATGTTGAGATTGACTCTGCAACGCATAATAGTTTGTCTCTCAGTTGGACACCGAATCCATTAAACAGCAGTGCCACGTACAGTTTGTATGATATGAGCGATACGACAATTCTTGCATCTGGTATTGCAGGTACATCGTATACTATTTCCGGATTGAATTCTAATACTATGTATACAATTGGTGTGCAGTCAAATTGCCCCACGCGCAATTCGGTTTTTATGACGGTTGCATATAGAACAGATTGTTTTCCTTCCGACTGTGGTACTGTGACAATTCCGTATGTGGAAGATTTTGAATTCGCTAGTCTTACGGCATGCTGTTGGACCAACGATGGCCCTGGCGATTGGATTATTGATGTAGGCGTTTGTCAGCCGTGGGGTTCTGTTTTGATGATACCATACAGTGGGGAATTTAATGCGAAGATATGCCATACGGTCAATAATAATGCTACAAAATTTATATCTCCAGTAATCGACAATGGCTTAGGTCTGAAATTGTCGTTCGCGCATATCCAATCCCTGTGGGTCCATGATATCGATACGCTTCGAGTATACTATCGCAGCGACATAAATGGCGATTGGAATCAGGTGGCAGAATACTTTGATGTCAGCTATGGATGGACTGTTGACA
Organism: Bacteroidales bacterium UBA1223; assembly: GCA_002309155.1. Lineage (GTDB taxonomy): Bacteria > Bacteroidota > Bacteroidia > Bacteroidales > P3 > Colimorpha. Next base: position 4,247 of record DBXB01000009.1, read on the forward strand.
GTGTAATTATAAACGACAGCGTATACCAGGTGGCATTTGAGATGGTTGACGGCTATGGTTGGGGGGTGGCTATCGACAAAGTTGTCTTCGATTATAACCCTAACTATCCTTACATGATCAGTATTTCTGCGGACAGCGTAACCGACAGTAGTGTGACTATCAGTTGGGTGGGCAACGGAACGAGTTTCGAGGTGTACGGTAATGCAAGCGATAGTTCTGCAAGTTGTGTTGTCAATGCAACGCAACCTCCAACCTATACTTTTACTGGTCTTGCTCCAGCCACTGAATACACTTTCAGTGTAATGGCTGTTATGGGGTCATTAAAGAGTAATCCTATATCGGTTACTGTTGTGACCGACAGTGCTGTGGTTGTCCCCGACAGTGTCTGGTTGACGGTGATGGTAAATGACACACTGATGGGCACCACAATACCAGAACCTGGTTTATATCATGTGGAGAAGGAAGATGTTGTTACGTTTACTGCCGTTCCATACGAAGGCTATGACTTTTCTTCGTGGGATAGTGGTGACACTAATGCTGTTGTTACGTTTACAGTTTTTGAGGATACGACTATCACGGCCATCTTTGTGCCTAAGCAAACGGAGAGCATTGACGATGTGGAAGGTGTGTCCATCAATGCATATGGCAAAGAAGGTATCCTTGTGTTGCATGGCGCCACGGGTCGTGAAGTATACTTGTACGATCTGGGCGGACGTCTGCTTTACCATACGACAATGGCTTCCGAAACGGAACAATACGTTGTTCCAATGTCGGGGAGCTATCTTGTCAGGGTAGTTGGCGTTGGCACTAGGAAGGTTGTGATTGTGCGTTGACAAACAAGAAATTATTCATCATGGTATCCGGGGCATGGAATAGGAATACCATGCCCCGTTTTATATTTGATAATATGGTAATAGATTTTAACAAGATTGACGAGGTCGCCAACCCGCAGTTCAAGGGTGGGGAAGGTGAGACGTGGTTCCGTACTTTCAATGACGGACAGAACAAGATTATGCGTGGTCGCCTTGAGCCGGGATGCTCCATAGGCTATCACAGTCATGAGACCAACAGCGAGATTATCTACATCCTCAGTGGCGAAGCCCTTTGCCGCTACGACGAGACTGAGGAACGGTTAACCGTGGGTCAGTGCCACTACTGTCCCAAAGGACACGCCCACTCCCTTATCAATGCTGATACAACCGAGCCACTCATCTTTTTCGCAATAGTCCCAGAACAATAAACCCATGGCATCGAATCCTGATTTTGTACAGTATATTGTTGACCAGTGCTCAGATGCAGGCGAGATAACCGCTAAAAAGATGTTCGGCGATTACTGTGTCTACTGCAACGGAAAGCCCTTCTCTCTCGTCTGCGACAACGGTTTCTATGTGAAACCCACTGATGCGGGACGCCGTCTGTTGCGGTGTGAGGAGCTGCGACCTCCATACGATGGTGCCAAACCTCATTTTTATATTGAGGATGTCGATGATAGAGATTATATGTCGGCGTTGGTGAAAGCCACCTGCGCCGAATTGCCTGAACCCAAACCGAAAAAGAGAAAATGAAGAACCATAGAATGTTAAGAGAAATATTTGGTTATACACTTGGAGGTGTGGTGTTTGTATTGGCACTGCCCGCACTGATGTGGTTGTTGTCGGGGATGCCGCCGATAGAGCATATCGGCGCATTAAGAGCCTCCATCACAGGACTGCTGATAATTGGCGGACTGGCATTAAGCGTTTGGGCTATAGTCCACATGCGACGCAAAGGCGACGGCAACCCGATGGATGCCTTTGGTCACGAGGTGGCACCGCGCACCAAGCATCTGATGACCGACGGACCATACTGCATTAGTCGCAATCCTATGCTCACAGGCATCTTCCTTTACCTCATAGGTATGTGTGTGTGGCTCTGGACATGGCAGTCAGTGGCCTTCTTTGTCGTCTTCGTGGTGATAATGCTGTTCCAAGTCAAGAGCGAGGAGGAACGCCTGCGCCGTGATTTCGGAGATGAATACGAATCCTATTGCCGTCGCACCGGCCG
>DBXB01000009.1:6318-7825 GCA_002309155.1 Bacteroidales bacterium UBA1223
TGTTGCTGGCAGGTTGTCACAAGAACAAGGCGTTCGAAACCTATACCGTTAGTGGTGAGCGTTGTTTTCTGCAGATTTCTGACGAGCCTTTCATCTTTAACCTCGACACCATCGGTGCAAAAATCACATACTCGATAGTTTGGCCCGGCGAAGGGATGGTTAGCGAGACCGCCATGCGTGAATTGCAATACCTCTATTTCTACGACAGCACAGTCAACAATATTGCCGACGCACATGAATACTGGCTCGACCCCAACGGCATCGACGGGTGGTTCTTCTATCCCGACGAGACGGTCAAGATTCTGCCGACAGACCACCTTGATGAGGAACAAGGCTACAGCTACTTAAACCTCAAAGGCACTTGCGCACGAGACAGCAATCTGGCGGTCTTCACAGTCCAACAGGAGAGTTTCCCCTTTGGCGCAGCCCATGGCCTGCATTCGACCAACTTCCTTACTGTCGACCTCGAGACGGGCAACGCCATCCATCTCACCGACCTCGTCACAGACACTAACCTGTTATGCGAAGCCGTGGCTCGTGCCATACAAGACCTCGACGTGAACAAGGATGTCCGTGAGTGCCTCTTCGACGAGTTCCGTGATGTGGATCGTATGCCGTTGCCACGTGACTTCACCATCGACAGTGCCCGCAATGGCATCATTGTCTACTATGGGCTCTACGAGATAACCCCCTACTGCTGTGGCATACAGGAGGTGGTGCTCCCCATCTTCTGGCTCTCAAAGCATGTGCCGCTCACACCATACGCCAAGCGCCTCTTTGGACCTGGCTGTTCTATTGAATAAAACAACAACGATATTATGAAACGGATAATAATTGCATTGATAGTGCTGGCGACAGGCATTGACGCCATGGGCCAGAAGACGGAATCAATCAAGAGTCCCGACGGACGCATGGAGGTACGCTTTGAGTTGAGAGACAGTGTGCCTTATTACAGTCTCTATCGTGACGGCAAGGCTGTGGTGCTACCGTCGAAGCTGGGCTTTGAGCTGGAATGGCGCGAGGATTTGGCACATGCCTTCGTGCTGAAGAATGTGGAGCGTAGCACCTTCGACGAGACATGGCAACCAGTCTGGGGCGAGGAGGCGAACATCTGCAACCACTACAACGAGATGCTGGTGACGTTGGAGCAACCCGCAGGTGCTGTAACGAGTGCCGACGGACGATCCAAGACATTAGCTACGGTGATGCAGCTGCGTTTCCGCTTATACGACGACGGTCTTGGTTTTCGGTATGAGTTCCCTCAGGAGACCCTACCGAAGATATTGCGACAAGAAAATCCACCTAAAAAGGATAACGCCTTGGTCTGCTTCTGGATTAAGGAGGAGTTGACGGAATTCGTGATGGGAGGCGACCATACGGCGTGGTGGATTCCCGGCGACTACGACACACAAGAGTACAACTATACTCAGAGTCGCCTCTCACAGATTGACAGTCTCTGGGAGAAAAGCCACGAACACGGTGGCTGGCCCTGGACGGCCTTCTCACG
>DBXB01000011.1:0-262 GCA_002309155.1 Bacteroidales bacterium UBA1223
ACAAGATTGTCAGTATAGACAAATAATACAATTTATCACCAGTCCTCCACATATTGACCTGATTGTAACATTCAGGCACGCTTCCAATAATGGAAATCACCACCCTACTTGACATTCACTCACGTGAGGAACTGTACCGATGGTACCAAGAGAACCACGATAAGGTCTCCGACTTCTGGCTTCGCATCAACCGAGCGGAAGCGGAGTGTCCGGGCGTAGTGCGCTATGTTGACGCAGTCGAGGTGGCGCTCTGCTTCGGTTG
>DBXB01000011.1:391-16906 GCA_002309155.1 Bacteroidales bacterium UBA1223
ATCGACCCGTCGCATTTCGTCTACGAGGACTGGGTTATCAACGCCATAAAAGCTGATGAACTGGCATGGAAAAACTATCTCTCATACCCTGAAAACTACCGTCGCATCAAAGTGGACCGCATTCAGCATTACTATCATACCAAACGCGAAGACTACGCCTTCAAAATGTTAAAAAAATTCATCGCTGACTGCCATAACGGCAAGATGCAATCCGGCTGGAGCGATTTCGGAAGACTCTGTCCAATCTGATGGTTAGCGGGATTTGAGATCGGAGAGGCGTCGACGGGAGACAATGTAGGAGGTACGATGGTCAGTAAGTGCGTTTTGAGCTTGGAGTACTAGGGCGTGAGCCTGCAGTACCTCCGAAAGGCTCGTCCCCAAGGTAAGAGATTCTCAAAAACACAATAAAATTAGGGAGGGAACGTTATGTTGTTATTATGGCGAAAAACGATATTACTTCGGAGTTTCTGAAAGACTGCATGGCGGCGGCGGTAATGCGGCTGCTGGAGCAGTGGCCGCTCGACAAGATACAGGTGAAGCAGATCTGCGATGCCAGTGGCTACCATCGCGCGTCGTGGTTCCGCGCCTTTCACTCGAAGAGCGAGGCCGTCACTTACCACATGGTGCGCCTGTGGCAGCTCTACTGCGAGCGGCACGACTTGAAAGAGTATAACGACTGGGTTATCGACAACGCTGAGGCCTGGTTCCGGTACAACTACGAGATACGCGACACCCTTCGGTTGCTCCAGCGGCGCGGGTTGATGAATGAGTTGGCCGACTCGTTCACCGCCACGCTGCACGACCACCACACCTCCGACCCCATCCGCGCCTACCATACCTCGATGTTCGCCTTCTCGCTCTACGGCATCCTGCGAGAGTGGATAATCCGCGACTTCGACCAGCCACCCGAGGCGATGGCCCGCATCGTGCGAGACATCATAGCCAGCATGCTTTGATACTTTGACCCCAATCGGTCGCATTTCCTCTTGCGCCCTTTGCCAGACGTGGCAAAGGGCGTACTTTTGCATCTGCAATTCGATGATCTAATCATCAAACTAAAATAGTAATAAACAATGAAAAGAACTATCGCAATCATCGCCTGCGCAGCGGCCATGCTCCTCGCAGGCAAGGCAAACGCCCAAACGGGCATCAATTTCGGCTACACGCCGACAACCATCAGCACTACAAGCGGCAACGCACACGACACAATCTCACTCAATGGTATCTCTATCGGAATCAATCAGAACATCAACCTCAGTGGCGACCTCAATTTGTCAGTAGGACTGCAGGCTCGTTACGGATTCGCAAAAAAAGAGGTGAACATTGACCTCGGTATTCTTGGTACCGCAAATGCCACTGCCGAATACAGTCAGTTTGCTATCGACATCCCTGTTCTGCTTAACTATGGTTTCAACCTCGGCAAAGACCTGCGTCTTACTCCGTTTGTCGGCGCCACCGTCAGCTTTGCTCTGGCTGGCAAAACGACTTGGACTGCAGGTGCAAGTGTTTTCAACGCACTCGGCCTAGGTACTGATGGTGAAGACAACTGGTACGACGATGGCAGCAACAACTCCCGTTTCGATCTGGGAGCAACATTCGGCGCCGATCTCGCTTTCAGTCAGTTCAGCATATATGGTGGCTACAACCTCGGACTGCTCAACCTCAGCACTGCCGACAACACCACCCGCAAATCCGCCGGATTCTTTGTCGGTCTGAGATATAAACTGTAATTAATAATATAAAAATTACCGACGCCAGAAGCACTTCCAGCAATGGGAGTGCTTCTGTTTTGTATGTGTCTTCCCTACAATCCAAAAATTCTTCGTACTTTTGGCTTACGCCGACGTTACTTCATTTCGGATATGTCAAAAAAAATTTTTGCCATATCGCTCAACTTTCGTAACTTTGCATTTTAAATATGAATGTTCGGGACGGGAGTCGTTGCACTCTGAAATAACATACAGGAATGAAAAGATTTACAAAAATATTGTTTTTCGTAGCGCTGCTGATGGCTGTGATGCCCAGCAGGGCGCAGATCAGGAACTTCACTTGGCAAAACACGCAGCGACAGTACCTGCTGTTTGAACCTTCCGACCGCGACGGAGCGTTGCCGGTAATGTACTTTCTGCATGGCTTGGGCGACAACATTACGCGCTGCAACAACGAGATGCACTTCGACCGTCTGGCCGAACGCTACGGCTGGGTCATCGTGGTGCCTCAAGCCCTCAGCGTACAGGGTTACACCATGTGGAACGCCGGTCTCGGCGGTTCGGCCGACGATGCGGGATTCCTCCTCGCGCTCCTCGACACGCTGGTGGCGGACGGCAGGGTCAACGACGACAGTGTCTTCTTCACCGGTTTCTCAATGGGCGGCTTCATGACCCACCGCATGGCCATCGAGCATGGCGACCGCATTACGGCTTGCGTTCCCGTCAGTGGATTGATTGCCTTCGCCTTTGCCGACAACGTGCCAATGGCTCCAGTGCGCATGATGCACATCCACGGCACCGCCGACGATGTGGTAGGCTGGAGTGGCGGCTCGGCCTATTTCGGCACCATCGGCATCAGCGTGGATTCGCTCGTCAACTACTGGACCGACTGGAACGTCTGTGACCCCACGCCAACCATCGACACCCTGCCCAACCGTGTGAACGACGGCCTCCGCTTCATCCGCCACACCTATAGCGGCGATGCCGAGTTCCAGTTGCTCAAGGTCATCGGCGGCACCCACGACTGGTATCAGGACACCAACACCCACGACGTCGACTACTTCGACGAAATACACCGTTTCTTCCTAGGCGGAGGCTCCTCGCTGGGTTTCAACGACCCGACGGAGAGTACTCCCGGATTTGAGGTCTGGCCCAATCCCGCTGCCGGACACCTCTACGTCCGTCTCTCTGAACCCACCACGCTGACCCTGTATGACAGCAAGGGATTGTCAATCATACAGAAGTCATTCGATTCCGGAATCAGCCGCATCGATTTGCCTCACACCCCTAAAGGAATCTATGTTATCGCCGATAGAAATGGCAACTCGCGAAAAATAATTACACATCAATAAATAATAATAATGAAGAAAATTTACACACTCTTGCTGGCCGCACTTTGCCTTGTGGCCGTGGGCTGCAAACAACAACAACAGAAACAGACCGATATGAAGTTCCGTCCACTGGGCAACACAGGCTTGACGGTGAGCGAAATCAGCATCGGCTGTGGAGGCTTCGAGAAGCTCGACAGCGCGGCATCGCTCGAACTGATGACGATGGCGCTCGACAGCGGCATGAACTATATCGACATCTACGACGCTAGTCCCGTGACACGTTCCAATATCGGCTACGCCCTTCAAGGCCGTCGTGATGAGATGATTATCCAAGGTCATATCGGCACCATCTGGGCCAACGGACAGCATACCCGCACCCGCGACCTCGACTCGACAAAGGCAGGCTTTGAGGACCTGCTCGCACGACTCGGTACCGACCACATCGAGGTGGGCATGATCCATATCACCGACAGCCGCGAGGAGTGGGAGGAGATACAGAACTCGCCCTTCCTCGACTACGTGTTCCAGCTGAAGAAAGAGGGTAAAATCAAGCATATAGGTCTCAGCAGTCACAACGCCGAAGTAGCCTTGATGGCCGCCAAGAGTGGCTGGGTAGAGGTCATTATGTTCAGCCTCAACCCCGCCTTCGACCGTCTGCGTGGCGGTGCCATCCCCTGGGAGAAGGGCGCAATGGACAACCTGCAGGCCGGCATCGACCCCGTGCGTGTGGAGTTCTACGACTACTGCGCCACCCATAAGATTGGTGTCACTGTGATGAAGACCTTCGGCGGTGGCGGACGCCTGCTCGACGAGAAGACCTCTCCCCTCGGCGTCGCCTACACTCCCGAGCAATGCATCGCCTACTGCCTCGCCAAACCCTGCATCAGCACCTGTATCCTCGGCATCGACAACCTCGACGAACTGAAAGCCGACCTCCATTGGTTGCACGCTACCGATGAGGAAAAAGACTACACCACTGTCGGACAGCAAACAACCGCAGAAAAAGGTGGCGATTGCACCTACTGCAACCATTGCTCACCCTGCACCCAGAGCATCCCCATCGCCAAGGTGAACGAGCTGCTCGACAAGGCGGAGACAAGCGGTATGACTCCCGAGCTACAAGTCCAGTACGACGCCCTACCGCACCATGCCGGCGAGTGCACCCACTGCGGTGCCTGCATGAGCCGCTGTCCCTTCGGCGTCGACATCCCAGCCAAGATGGACAAGGCCAAAGAGGTGTTTGGAAAGTAAAGAGATTTTCTGATATGAGAATTGCATCCTTAGAGCTTAAGTATTTTATAAAACATAATCCACATGAAAATAATATCATACATCTTATTGGCGACCGCAATGGTGCTCGTCGGCTGCAAGCAGAAGACCGAACCGGTGGTGACGGACTCCGACAATATCTATCAGTTCTCCGTCCTCGACGGCAACCTCGACACGGTAAGTCTGAGCGACTATCAGGGCAAGGTGTTACTGGTGGTGAACACTGCCACACAATGCGGCTTCACGCCTCAGTATGAGGAGTTGCAGAACCTCTACGCCAAGTATCACGACCGCGGCTTCGAGGTGCTGGATTTCCCCTGCAACCAGTTCGGTGAGCAGGCTCCCGGCAGCTACGACGAGATACATTCCTTCTGCACGTTGAATTACAATATCTCCTTCCCGCAGATGGCCAAGATTGAGGTCAACGGCGACAGCGCTCAGGCGCTCTATGTGTGGCTCAAGGAACAGGCTCCCTTCGGTGGCTTCGATACCACCGACCGCATCGGTGCCTACCTTGACCAGATGTTCAGAACTCAGGATAGCCTCTACTACCAGAACCCCGACATCAAGTGGAACTTCACCAAGTTCCTCATCGACCGCAACGGCAAGGTTGTCAAGCGTTTCGAACCTACCGCCAAGATGGGCGAGATAGAAGCAGCTGTCAATAGTTTGCTATAGGGCAAATAGATCTACCCCAGCACTACATCCATCACCATCATCAGGACGAAGCCCAAGGCGAAACCGATGGTGGAGAGGTTGGTGTGGCGCCCTTGGGCGGTCTCAGGGATGAGTTCCTCCACCACCACATACATCATGGCGCCTGCGGCGAAAGCCAACAGGTAGGGCAACGCCACGCCCAGCACAGAGGCCAGTAGCAGGATGGCCACGGAGCCGACGGGCTCCACTACTCCGCTGAGGGTGCCGATAATGAATGACTTCATTCGAGAGTTCCCTTCCGCATGCATCGGCATCGAGATAATAGCACCCTCGGGGATATTCTGGATGGCGATGCCGACAGATACCGCCAACGCCGCGTTGAGTGTCAATCCCTGTGATTCTCCGGCGAAGACCACACCAACGGCCATACCCTCGGGCAGGTTGTGGATGGTGACAGCCAGCGCCAGCATCATGGTGCGCGATAGACGACTTCGAGGTCCCTCGGAATTCTGTGCACCGACATGCAAGTGGGGCGTCAACTCGTCAATCAACAGCAGAAAGACTATACCGGCAAGGAATCCCACGGCGGCAGGGACAATTCGCGAGAACTCCTCCCCTAAATTAGGGGAGGTGCCCATAAGGGCGGAGGAGTGTGTCGCCATCTCAATACTCGGTATCAGCAGCGACCACACACTCGCCGCCACCATCACTCCGCTAGCAAAACCCAGCAGCGTCTTCTGCAGTCGGTCGGGAATCTCCTTCTTCATGAAGAATACGAACGCCGACCCCAGCATCGTACCCGCCAAAGGGAGCAGTATACCTATGACCAGAGCGCTCATCGACTATTTCTTTTGGGATTCTTCGGGAACCATCCCTTGGCCACGCGCTCGCGCTGCTTGAAGAGTTCTAGGATGGACCAGAGGCTGGTGAAGGCCACCACGCCAAGGATGGTGGAGGGAATGGTGGCCGCCGTGGAGAGCGACCCTGCGATGCAGCCTAGAGCCACAAGCAGGAACACCCACCAGCAGCTTGTGCCGAAATGGTATTCCGCCTTGATGACGATGGGGTGAAAAAGACCTATGCACAAAAAAGATGACGCTCCTATAATTATTCCTGTAAAATACATCTAGTCAGTCGATTGTATTTAATAATATTTGTAGTTCACGACTGCAAAGATACGAACAATCTGCGACACAGAGGCTCACCATTATTGTCTATTGTTTGAAAAAGACTGTAAAATAAAAGCCGGGCAGTGGCGTTATTAGTTTCATGACGGAAACGGAGTGGGGCTGTCCATGCGGTTGAGGGTGAGGGTTAATCCTATTTCAATAAAGTTGCTTGCTTTTTCATTGCTTTTGTTGCCAGACGCATGGCGAACATAGCCATGGGGATTGTCAGTACCAGCACAATCACCAGCATGGGGATATTCTCAATCACCGGCTTCATCAACTCGTCATACCCTGCTGGCATCTCCTCGACGGCGGCATCCAGCGACCCTTCAGTGTCTGTCCACCAATGGGCAGTGTAGGCGAAGAATGAGAAGGCAAACGGCAAGAAACTCCAGCGGACCCCTTTCATGGAGTCGTAGCCATTAGCTTTGCGGATTATCTCGGCCAAAGCAGTCAACACAACCGTTCCAATGATGTATGCCGGGTCCGCCTCTCCTGCAATCAGGAACAGCACCATGACGAATCCGTTTAGGATTGTCGCCACACCGAAACGGCGGATTCGAGTGCAGGTGTAGAGATATATGAACGCTGTCAGTAACGGCAGCAGAACGCCGACATATGCGTAGCATGCAGGATGGATGATACCACTTGTGGCACCGAGGATAAATGTGGCGAAATAAGCCAACGCTATCAGAAGGACTATTAATACATTTTTCATTGTTGTTATACTTTAATAGTTATTCATTACTTTTCTGCCGTTACGGCAAGCCAGTGGTGCTGGTCGTCCGTGTGAATGGTGATCTTGCGGAAACCTACCGCAATGAGGTGAGTACGTATCTCGTCGGGCGTGTAGGTGTGCATACCCTCGATGAGTTTCTCCCATTTCTCGTTGTTGCCTGTCAGTCCGTCATCCTCATTGACAATGAGGAAGCGACCGCCCTCCTTCAGCGTTCGGCGCACCCCTGCGATGCATTTCTCAATCCCCGGCCAGAAATAGACCGTCTCGAATGCTGTCACGAGGTCGAAAGAATTATCACCAAAGGGCAACGATTCGGCACTACCTTCAAGAATTTTGCAACGTCCGTCGGATATCGCTTTGGCATTCACCTCGCAGGACTTCTTGACCGATACGGGGGAATAATCTATACCCTTTACCGTTCCTTGGGGACAGCGTTCCAGCATACGTGCCACATTGGCACCGCCCCCGCATCCGACATCGAGGATATCACCATTTTTAGCGATGTCAACAAACGACAGACCCCACTCCGCCATCTTGGCGTGCGAGCCACCGTTCATACCATTTACCATCATGCGCCCGAAGAAACCTTCCGGCTTGCGGGCATTACTGAAGATCTTGCTTAATATACTCATAGTGTGTTGAAATGTTTAATCGTTGATATGTTTAATTGTTTAATTGTTTAATCGTTGACGGGTCGCGACTTATTTATTAAATATCAGTCATCTATCCATATTGCATTATTATTGATTACTGTCACAAAAGTACCAGCATCTCTCCGCCCCCACAATCCCCAGAAATGATGATTTTCACATAGAATGAAGATGGTTCAGCAATAAAACCGGACGATGGGCGTTAAGATGTATGATGTTTGATGTTTGATGTTTGATGGAAGATGTTAGAAGTATGAGGGTAAAAGTCACCGTTTACAGGTTAATGAGTTTTTTCTCCACATCAACCTAACACCTTAACACCTTATCAACGTATCAACGTATCAACATATCACCTTATCAACACAAAAGAAACATTTGATGCAGAACAATATAGAGATTATGGCACCTGTCGGCAGCTATGAGTCGCTTTCGGCGGCAATACAAGCTGGGGCCGACGCAGTCTATTTCGGAGTCGGTAACTTGAATATGCGGTCACGGTCGGCGGCGAATTTCACCCTCGACGACCTTGGCAAGATCTGTGCCATAACCCGTGAGCATGGCATCAAGACCTACCTCACTGTCAATACCATCATCTACAACAACGAGATAGATGAGATGCAACGACTCTTGCAGGAGGCTAAGAGAGTCGGGGTTAGTGCCATCATCGCCAGCGACATGGCGGTGATAACATACGCCCGTAGTATAGGTGTGGAGGTCCATATCTCGACACAATGCAACATCAGCAATATCGAGGCTGTACGGTTCTTCTCGCAGTTTGCCGACGTGATGGTCACGGCTCGTGAACTGCCTCTCAGTCAAGTAGCGGAGATTACTCAATTCATCAAAGACAACGACATCCGTGGTCCCAAAGGCGAGCTGGTCCAGATTGAGGTCTTTGCCCATGGCGCCCTCTGCATGTCGGTAAGTGGCAAATGCTACTTGTCGCTCGACAACTACAACTACAGTGCTAACCGTGGCGCCTGTCTACAGCTCTGCCGTCGTGAGTATCTTGTGAAAGACTTGGAAAGCGATATGGAGCTTGTTGTCGACAACAAATACATCATGTCTCCCAAAGACCTCTGCACCATTGACTTCCTCGACAAGATAGTAAAGGCGGGTGTGCGTGTCCTGAAGATTGAGGGGCGTGGCCGCAGCGCCGACTACGTGAAGACCGTGGTGGAATGCTACAAGGAGGCTGTCGGCGCCATAGCCGACGGCACCTACACTCAGGATAGAATAGCGGAATGGAAACAGAGACTCTCGACAGTTTTCAACCGTGGCTTCTGGGACGGCTATTATATGGGACGGAAAATGGGGGAATGGAGCGACAGGTACGGTTCGCAGGCCACCGAGAACAAGGTCTTTCTGGGTTTGATAAGGAACTATTTCACTCGGATATCTGTCGCTGAAGCACAACTGCAGACCGCCGAGACGTTGCGACCTGGCGACGAGATAATGGTTATCGGAGAGACTACTGGTGTCTACCGTGCCACGGTCAGCGAACTGAGGCTGGATAGAGACCCCGTCGATGAAGTCAAACAAGGCGACCGATTCAGTTTCGCCACCTCATCGCCCCTGCGTCGTGGCGACAAGCTATACCGTGTCGACAAGATTGTGGAGGAGTTTTGATAAAGGTTAAAGGTTAAAGATTACAGGTTACAGATTTTAATCACGGGTCACAGGTCACGGGTCACCATATTTCGTTATCGTTAATGTTATCGTTAATGTTAAAGTTGTTTTGTAGGCAATGAAAAAAAGTTTTGCCAATCTAACAAAACTATGTAAATTTGTATCTGATTTTTTGATATTAAGAAATAAATTAATTAATTGTAAATTAAATATATACACAGATGAAAACTACTCCCTACACAGATTTGCACATCTCTTTGGGTGCCAAAATGGCTGAATTTGCCGGCTACAATATGCCTATCCAGTACACCGGTTTGGTTGAAGAACATAACAATGTCCGCAACAACGTTGGCGTCTTCGACGTGAGCCACATGGGTGAGTTCCGCGCCAAAGGTCCCATCGCCAAGCATTTCATGCAGTATGTCACCACCAATAATGTCGAGGACCTCTTCGACGGTAAGGTGCAGTACACCTGCCTTCCCAACGGTCAGGGTGGCGTGGTCGACGACATGCTCGTCTACCGCGTCCATGACGACGAGTACTTCATGGTTCCCAATGCCGCCAACATCGACAAGGACTGGAATTGGATGAGCCAGATTGCCGACAAGATGGGTATGGAGCTGGGCAAAGACTTCGTCAACGAGAGTGAGCAGTGGGCTCAGCTCGCCGTCCAGGGTCCCAACGCACTCAAGGCCATGCAGAAGCTGACCAACGAGAACATCGTCGACATGGAGTATTATACTTTCAAGATCCTCACCTTCGCCGGTATCCCCAACATCATCCTCTCCACCACTGGTTACACTGGCGCTGGCGGATGCGAGATCTACATNNCCCAAGGAGAAAGCCATCGAGGTTTGGAACGCCGTCTTTGAGGCTGGCAAGGAGTTTGGCATCATGCCCGCCGGTCTCGGTTGCCGCGACACCCTGCGTCTGGAGAAAGGCTTCGCCCTCTATGGTCACGAGATGGACGACACCGTCAGCCCNNNNGAGGCTCCTCTGGCATTCATCGTCAAACTGAAAGCCGAGAACAACAACTTCATCAACAAGGAACTCCTCCTGGCACAGAAGGCCGCTGGTTTCAAACGCAAAGTTGTCGGATTTGAGATGATCGACCGTGGTATCGCCCGCAACGGATATGAGGTTTGCAATGCTGAAGGCAAGAAGATTGGTGAGGTCCGCAGTGGTTCTCCCAGCCCCAGCACCGGCAAGAACATCGGCACCGCCCTCATCTGCGCCGATTACGCCAAGGTTGGCACCGAAATCTACATCAAGATCCGCGAAAAACTCCTCAAAGCCATCACCGTTAAGATGCCTTTCTACGAAGGGTGAAGAAAAGAGCCAGTGGCTCTTTTCGATAGCGTAGCGGAGAAAGCACCCCTTGCGGGTGCTGCGCCCCAATAGGGCGCTCGAAAAAATCCCTCATTTTTTCGCCACAAAAAGCATAAGTTAAACCGGGCTTGCTCTGTGAGCAAGCCCGGTTGTTTTTGCGAATCTGCGGATTGCAAATCCTGATAATAAATTGAGGCGGATTACAAATCCGCCTCAACCATTATTACACTTTCTTGAAGTTGATGGTACCACCATCGACAAGTTCTTTATCTATATCCTTCAGTTTTAATTCCTTTTTGTTTAGTTCCTCGATTTTGAATCCAACCTCTCCAATAACCAGGGTGCCTTTTTCGTAGAGTACATGACCTGCCTCTTCTATATCTTCTTCAAGGATGAGGTAATTTTCTGTCAGAGTTTCTCCAGCGTATTTAAGAACCATCGTGTTGTTCTCATTGAAGGTCCAAGTCATTCCAATAGGCATGCCAGCCGTGACCTCCACTCCGTTGAGAGTGACAGACTCAACCTCCCATGTACCGATGATGAGTTCGGCGTTGTCTTTGGAGCAGGAGGTGAACAGTCCAAGAGTAGTAATACAGAGAATCGTCGCTAATACTTTTAGCTTTTTCATTTGATTAGTCACCAGTTATTAACCATCGGTCCATCGGTTTTTGTTGGTAATAGAAATATTAGTTAAGGTAGTTAATCAATCTGAAATCTGATGGGCAGGTTAAAGAGACATCTAACTGTCGTTCCCGATTGTCTGGCAGGTTTCCAGCGTGGCATCTTCCTCATCAATTCAACCACAGCATCGCCACACCCACCACCTATATCACGGAGAATCTTGATGTTCGACAGTTTGCCGTCCTTCTCAATGACAAACGACACAAACACCGTGCCGGTTATGGAATCCTCAAGGGCTTTAGTAGGATACACCAGGTTCTGGGCAATGAAAGCATACATAGAGTCCTCGCCTCCCGGGAACTCGGCGATATCCTCAACGACAACGAAGATAGCCTCATTCTCTTCAATAATGTTGGTGTCCTGACCGGCCACTGCTGCTCGCAAAAAATCTGCCTTGTTACGCAGTAAAGATGCGGCAGCGGCGTGGTTAGTATCGTCTACCGCCTGAGCGCTTGCCGTGCTGGTCATAGCAGTGGTGAGACATGCAAGGGTGAATATATATAAGAGAGCTCCTTTTTTCATATAGAATATACTTTGACTAATTATCTCTTTAACGCAAAAGATCAAAGATTATTGTATTTTTGTTAAGCCTGAATTAATCAAATATATTATATAGTAATAATTCATTATTTATAATGTCCAAATTGACATCAAGGAGGTGCTACTCGGGATAATACTCTGAAAATGTGTGGTCGCTGTATAGTATCACGACCTTCAGTATTCTTTTCTTGTCGAGACTGCGATTTTTGGGTACGACGGGCGTAGGAGTTTCTTC
Organism: Bacteroidales bacterium UBA1223; assembly: GCA_002309155.1. GTDB lineage: Bacteria > Bacteroidota > Bacteroidia > Bacteroidales > P3 > Colimorpha. The sequence continues at coordinate 12,330 of DBXB01000011.1, forward strand.
TATGCGATTCTCGTAAGGTTGAGTTGCCGGACCCTCAGATTCGGGAACCGTCTCAGAAATAGATTCCGATTCAACGGTAGTCGGAACGTCGTCAGCGGGCATCGGAGACTCAACGGGTGCGGAAGGATGCATCGGAGAGGCCTGAGGCATATCGTCGTGATAATACATGTTATCGTCCTCAGAGCTCTGACTGAAGAGGTCGGGCTCAGTATTGCGACGAGGATTGACTTCAGGTCGGACATCAGGCATCGGGGAGACCGCAGCGACAGGAGTCTCGTTACCCGGCACCGATGGCGTTTGACCCGTAGCTGTCGATTGCTGACTTAGGGGAACTGAATAGGATGGTGCCAACATTTCGCCGACACCAAGGGTCAACCATCGGATATCTATCTCGGGATAACGGTTGACAACCTTCATGACAAAATCCAGACTGGGGCGGTTGCGTCCCGATAAAATATGAGACATATTTGAAGGTTGCACTCCAATCTGCTCAGCAAACTGTCGAGCGGTCAAATTTTTGGCCTGCATTATGAGATTTATCCTGTCTACCATAATTTTAGATTTATAAACGTAAATTGTTTCGATTTACAAAAGTACTCATTATTTTTGAAACATTTGTAACAATATGAAATTATATTTATGTAAACATCGATTTTACATAAGTATCAATTTAAATAATTTCAATTTATCACCAATATATCAATAATTTATATAGACAAAATGTATCATTTCCTCAATCCTGCCTATTATTATAAAAATCTAAACTACTAATTGAAATAAATTATATATCGTGTATTAGATTAGTTAATTATGTAAAACATAAAACTCACAACCAATCATTATACCCTTATTACAAAATAATCGCAATTATTTTTGTAAATTTCACATATTTGTACATAATTACGCATGTCAACACTTTGATACATTTGTACAATTACACATTTGTAATTTTACAAATTTCACGCCTAATCGATTTTCTCTTAGTTTGACGATAAATTGCTCCTAAAAAATGAGATCGTGTCTCAGAGGCGATTTTTTGACAATCGCAATCTACCCCCACTCCCCTACCTCAAGTCGACTGACAATATTTATTCTCGACAGAAAATTTTTATCAGTTATTATATACTCTGACGAGATAATTTGCGTTAAGGGTAGGCAATTGAAAAATGAGATAATATTAAAAAAGAAATAAGATGAAAAAGACTATCGCTATTTTATCGCTCTTAATGATGTTCGCACTTGTTGCCGTTTCGTGCTCACACAAGACATGCCCCGCCTACCGCGGTTCGGTTGCCGAGAACGTGACGATGACTCCCGACGGCGAATAGCAGTCACGGGCAACAGTCATCAAGCCTACACCCCCTACCCTTGCGGAATGGCTGTCTGTTGAAGTTGAAAATTGAAAATTTTTCGTCTCGCAAATTCTTTCAACAACACGACAAAAAATTAGAGCGTGAGATTTGAATATTCAAACCTCACGCTCTTGTTATTTCGAAATTTTGAATTCTCAGAGGGCAATCTTCTCGTTGACGATAGCCAAAATCTCCGATTCTTCTTTCATTGCGGCGGCCTCGATGGCGGCAGCTTTAGTTAAGATCTCGTTCTTGAAAGCCTCGTCTTTCAGACTTGAGGCGTTGATCTTGACATTGAGATGGGCACCCATCACGGCACTGCGGGCGGCAAGGGCTCCAACGCCACCGTCGGTGACACTGGCGGGGTTACCCCACTCCACCATGGCACGGCAGACCTCGAAAGCCTCGAGAGACTTCTGCATAGTCTGGAACGGAACCTCCGTGGCGAACTTGGTAGCCTCCTGGATGGCAGCACTGCGGGCGGCTTTCTCCTCGTCAGTCTTCTTGGGAAGACCGAAGGCATTCATGATTTTATTGAAAGCGTTGGTGTCTTCGTCAACAAGATGCAGCAGGTCGTTCTTGAGTTGCTGTCCACGGACTGCTATATCGCTGAATTTCTCCCACTCGTCGTCGTAGGCGGCCTTACCACCAGTGAGGTTGGCGACCATGGTACCCAGTGAAGCGGCGAGAGCACCCATATAGGCGCTGACCGATCCACCGCCGGGGGCGGGACTCTCAGATGCTGTCTCATCGCAGAAACCAGTGCAGGTGAGGTCGACCAGCTTCTTCTGAGTGTTGTCCTCGATAAGGTATTCTATAACTTTCTCCTTGGGGTTGAACGGCTTAAGGTCGTCGAGACCCATAGACTTGACAGCAATCTTCATAATCTCATCCTCGCTAACGCCGAGAGAGCGTTTCTGTTTGGCGAGATAATATTTTCCGGCGTCGATAAGGACACTCTTCGGTATGAGTCCCACAATCTCGCATCCCGTGACACGCACACCACGGTTGGCGGCACAGCGGCACACCTCGTCAAAACAGAGATGGACAGGAGCCACCTTGATAGATGTGATGTTCATCGAGACCTGGGCAATGCCATAGTCCTCTATATACCAGCCGATAGCCTTGGTACCCTTGAGAGTACCGGGAATCATGATAGTCTTACCATTCTCGTCTTTGATAGGCTTGCCCGAAGGTTTGCCACCCTCACGCTGAGGACGTCCCTTCTCACGAACATCGAAAGCAATGGCGTTAGCCCTGCGAGTCGAGGTAGTGTTGAGGTTGTAGTTGATGGCGACAAGGAAGTCGCGGGCTCCCACCTGAGTGGCTCCAGTATGCGCCACATGGTCGTTCCAAGCATTGGGACCGTAGTCGGGCTTCCACTGCTCGCTGCCGAGACGGGTCGAGAGACTCTCGTACTCACCTGTACGGCAGTAGGCCAGGTTGCGACGCTCGGGAATCTTGGCGGCATTCTCGTAGCAGTAGATAGGTATGTTGAGTTCAGTGCCTATACGCTCGGCGAGTTTGTGGGCATACTCAACGGTCTCATCCATGGTGATGTTGCTGACAGGGATGAGGGGGCATACATCGGTGGCACCCTGACGGGGGTGAGCGCCGTGATGCTGACTCATGTCGATGAGTTCGGCGGCTTTCTTCACCACACGGAAGGCGGCCTCGCAAGCCTGCTCAGGCTCACCCACAAAGGTGATGACAGTGCGGTTGGTGGTGGCACCGGGGTCGACATCGAGGAGTTTGACACCTTCAACCTTCTCGATTTCAGCGGTCACCTGGTTGATGATATTCATGTCGCGTCCTTCGCTGATATTGGGGACGCACTCAATCAGTTGTTTCATAATTATATTATTAATTTATAGAATTCTATATTAATATTATCTGCGAATAACGATTTACAAAGATAAAAATAAATATCGAGATATGTTGAATTGTTTAATTGTTGATATGGGGATATGGTGATATGTTGATAAGGTGATAAGATGTTAAGGTGTTAAAATGTTAAGATGATAAGATGTTAAGGTGTTAAGTTGTTAAGATGAAAAGGTGATATGGGTTAAATGTATTGTCAATTCACCGGTCACCGGTCACCAGTCACGATTAAACAATTCACAATTTAAAGATATCGTTAAGGTTATAGTTAAAGTTTTATTAACTAATCGGTACTCTCCTGTCCAGACCGAACGACATGGGCGACACCTTGAGTTGCGGGGCGAACTGGAGACGCTTCCACTCGTTCTGACGCACCTTGCGGATAACCTGCGCCACAAGTTCCTCGTCGTAGCCTTCGGCGACAATCTCTTCGAGCGACATCTGCTCCTCGATATGGAGGTTGAGGATTGTGTCAAGCACTCCGTAGTCGGGCAGCGAGTCGCTGTCCTTCTGACCGGGCCTCAACTCTGCCGACGGAGCCTTGTGTATCGAATTCCACGGAATTATCTCACGATCACGGTTAATCCATTCAGACAGCTCGTAGACCTCAGTCTTGTAGAGGTCGCCGATGACGCTGATGGCGCCACAGCTGTCGCCGTAGAGCGTGCCGTAACCCATCGCCGCCTCACTCTTGTTGGTGGTGTTGAGGACCAGTGCGCCGAACTTGTTGGAATAACTCATCAGTATGGTGCCACGAATACGAGCCTGCATATTCTCCTCGGTGACATCCTCGGCACGGTCGCCGAAGACAGGCTTCATGGTGTTGCGCAGAGCGTCGAAACAATCCTTGATAGGCACAATGTCGTACTTGATACCCAGATTCACCGCCAGGTCTTCGGCATCCTTGACAGAATGGTCGGTGGAATACTGCGAAGGCATAAGGATGCCATGGACATTATCGGGACCAAGCGCAGCCACGGCAAGGGCGCAGACCAGCGCCGAATCGATGCCGCCACTGAGACCCAGAACAGCCCGCTGGAGGTTGTTCTTGGCAAAATACTCACGGAGACCCATCACCAAAGCCTTGTAGACCAGCTCGACAATCTCGGGTTTCTCGTCATCGACAGCGGTAAGCAACTGCAGGTCGACGCTGGCGCTGGACTCTTCGAAATAGGGCAACTGACAGAGCACCGATCCTGCGGCATTGAGAGCCATGGAACCTCCGGCGAAGAGGAACGAGCCCTCGCCGCCGATACGGTTGACGAAAACCAGCGAAGCGTTGAGAGTCTCGACAATCTTGTGCATACGATACCTGATGCTATAAGGCTTGTTGTATTCAAA
>DBXB01000055.1 GCA_002309155.1 Bacteroidales bacterium UBA1223
GAATGATAGTCAGTGCCGTAAAAAAGATCAGTAGCACATGGTTTTTGGGTTACTACTCCAAAGAGTCCGCTCATAATTGTTTGGATTTTAAGATGATGAATATTATATGATGAATTATTAAAAATGCAAAAATACAAAAAAGATGATAAAGACCTGAGGCTTTTTGCCTATTCGTCAATAATGTTTTCAACAATAAATGGTGTAATTCTTCCGACCAGTGAGGGATCGTATTGTCGCCGTACTCTTATGTAGTTGTCAGTGAAACCGTACATGAATCCATTTTTTATTGTGCTCTCCCACAATACGGGTCTCTGGCGTCCTTGCTGGCTGTTGTAGAATACTGCTTTTTTGTGGTCGGATATCTCCTGCAGTTCCCTGCTGTGTTCGCGGCGTTGGTGTACGGCGATTCGGTTCTCCATTTTCAGTGCCGCGGTGTTCGGGCGTTCGCTGAAGGTGAACACATGGAGGTATGATATGGGGATGCTTCTCACATATTCCTTGACAGACTCGAACTCGGTGTCATCTTCGCCGTTGAATCCCGCCATTATGTCGGCGGCGATACAGGCGTCAGGCATGATTGACTTAATCTTGTTGACGAGGTCTGAATAGAATGCCGTGTCGTAACGGCGGTGCATAAGTTTCAGGATTTTGTCGCTGCCGGCTTGCAGAGGGATGTGAAAGTGGGGGAGGAAGGCGCGGGAGTGTGCCACGAAATCTATGATTCCGTCGGTGAGAAGATTGGGCTCGATGCTTGAGATGCGGTAACGCTCAATGCCTTGAATGTCGTCAAGCTGACGGATGAGTTCCAGAAGATTCTCTCCGTCTCCATTCCCGAATGTGCCGGTGTTGACCCCTGTGATTACCACCTCCTTGGCACCGGTGGCGGCTATCTCGCGCGCCATGTCGACGGTTTGGCGTATGGTGCCGCTTCGTGATCGACCGCGGGCAAAGGGTATGGCGCAGTANNCAGTAGGTGCAGAAATAGTCGCATCCATCCTGAATCTTGAAGAAGGTGCGTGTCCTGTCAGCATGTGAATAGGCGAGGTGAAAGCCCTCTATCGGTTCGGGAGATAAGGACGAGGGTGCTGAGTCAGAACCTTTGTTCTCGATAAAGCGGTTGACATATTGCAGCAGGTCGTGTTTCTGTCCGTTGCCAAGGATGATGTCGACTCCTTGGATTTTCCTGATCTCTTCGGCGGCATTCTGGGCGAAACAACCTATCACGGCGACTATAGCGTCGGGGTTTGTCGACAAAGCCTGTCGTATGGCATTGCGACATTTCTTTTCGGCGATGGCTGTTACGGTGCAGGTGTTGACAACGTAAAGGTCGGCCTTGTCGCCGTAGTCCACTTGTTCCCATCCGGCAGATGTGAATGTGCTGACGATATGTGATGTCTCAGCAAAATTCAGCTTGCATCCGAGGGTGTGGGCGGCTATTCTCATCTATTCATCCAGTTGGTCGACTCGTTTCAGCGACTTGACCATCTTTATACAGTCTTCGTCGGGGAAGATGGTGAATGGCGGTTTGGGATCCAGATCCAGAGTTGCTCGCCCTTCAGCATCACTCTTTATGCCTGAGATATTGCCGATATTCGACATCACACGGGATTTCTTGTCAATCATGACGAACATCTCGTGACCTACACGTTCGTTCAAGGTCTCGCATTGTTCGCTGCAGGTCAGTTTCTCGCCATTGTTGAGATAAACCAATGTGCCGTTGGTGCGGGGCACCATATATGCTATTCCGAACACCGACTGCCAGCGTGGTGAAGGGCTGTGTAGCAGGATTTTGCGATCAGCAAGGGCTCCGTTTTGCCAGCTCTCGTCAATGGTGAGGTTTCCGTTCTCATAGTATTTGCTTACGCCGTCTTTCATGCCGTTTTTATAGTTGCAGTCTCGCGTCAATCTGCCACTGTTGTCGTACTCCTTCAGATGTCCTTGCATAAGTCCTTCCTCATAGCGGCCAGTGATGTAGGCCTTCTCTCCCAGACGCTTCCACCAGCGTCCGTGTCGGCGGTTGTCTTTCCATGTCGACACTTCGGCGGTGTCGCCTGCTGAGTTGAAGATGACATGCGTTCCTTCTTTAATACCCATCCTATAGGTGGCTATCTTGATGACTTTGCCGTTGTTGTTGAAGAAATGCCACTCTCCGTCGCGGTTCTTCTGGTCGAAAAAGCCTGTGGCGAGAGGTCTGCCCTTGGAGTCGAAAGCCTCATGTTTGCAATAACGTCCCGGTACGGTGAATGTATTGCGGATCTTCAGAGTGCCGTCTGGGTAGTAGTAGTTGAACACACCCACCTCTTTGCCGTCTTCAAAAGTGCCTTCAAAGATGCGGCTTCCGTCTTTGTCGGTCTTAATCCAATGTCCTTGGCGGCGACCCTGCTTGTCTATCTTGTTTTGTGCCTGGCAAGCGAGTCCCAGACACAGTAATGAGAGAATGATAATTCTATATTTTAGCATAATCTGGTGAATTGTGAATCGTGAATTGACAATACAATAAAACCTTTCATCTTAACATCTTAACACCTTAACATCATATCAACTTATCAACTTAACATCTTAACACCTTATCAACTTATCTGGTTGGCCCCGCGAGCTTGATGAGCGAACATATCAACGATTAAACAATTAAACTTTACTCAACCGTTGCGTTCCTTATCGTATTAACTATGCGACGTGTGGCGGTGTCGCTATGGTCAGCCCGCCGCAGGGGAACAACGGTCTGTTTACTTGGTTTGTCAGATTGGATCGTTGTGTCAGGGTTTGACACTGTCTCCTCGGGAATCCACTCTTGCTCGGAAGACTTTGTTTTTACCTGTCTGACGGTGACCTTTTCTTTTACTGCGTTGAAAGTTACGGAATATTCGGTGTGTTTCTTGTCGGGGCGGATAGTCTGTATGGTGGCAATCTCGAAGGGGTCATCGATGACGACTCTTACATGATAGTCTTTCTCCTCCAGATTGTTGATGGTAACAAGTCCTGACGATTTGCTGTTCTGCAAGACTCCGTTGAGGTAGACGTAGAACTTTGCGTCGCTAGACGAGACGAATGACAAGCTGGCGTTTTGTGCCTGCAAGGTTCCGAAAGTGATGAATATCGCGATAAAGATGAGCCGTTTCATTTCCCTGTTTTGTATTTGATAACGCCGATAGTTTTGTATTATTGTGCAAAAATACGCTTACTTTATGCAATAAACAATGTTTGACAACGTTAAGGAAAATTAAATTGAAAATTAAAAATTGAAAATTTAAAATTATTTCGATTAAACGATTAACCGAAAAATCAATTCACGATTCACAATTCACCATTCACCATCCCTTGACATCGTCTGCCATTATTAAACCATTGGTCACGGCATTGCTTCTCCTGCTGTCGGCATCCGGACTCTCGGCACAGTCCGGCGCATTCGTCGTGGGTACCGTGAAATCGGGAGATGGTGAGCCGTTGTCATATGCACATGTTACAGCCTATGATTTGAAGCCCGTCAGGGGTGCAACCACAGATGCTCAGGGACGATTCCGTCTGGCGCTTCCTCCCGACAGTCTGGTGTCATTGAGGGTCACCTATACGGGTTACGAGACAGTGGATACGGCAGTAAGAGTACGTGGCGGAGAGACCTTGTTGTTGAATGTTGTCCTCTACAGCATCTCTACCCAGCTCGACAAAGTCACCATCTCGCATGAGCGTTCCAGGACTACCACCTTTACCTCCATCGAGATGCAACGTATCGAGAATAATGTAGGTCCGCAGGCTGGCGTTGAGTCGTTGCTGAAGACACTCCCCGACGTCAGCTCCAATAACGAGATGTCGTCACAGTATTCAGTCCGAGGAGGCTCCTTCGACGAGAATCTGGTCTACATCAACGGCGTGGAGGTGTATCGTCCTCAGCTAGTCCGCAACGGACAGCAGGAGGGAACCTCGATAATAAATCCTGATTTGGTGGGGAATATCATGTTCTCGCCGGGCGGTTTCGATGCCACCTACGGCGACCGTATGGCGTCGGTGCTTGATATCACATACAGCAAGCCTTTGTTTGCCGACTCATCATACATCCATGGTAAAGCTTCTGCCTCGTTTCTCGGGGCATCACTCTCGTTGAAGGGCGCCGCCGGGAAACGGCTCTCCTATGCCCTGGGAGTCCGACAACACTCGAACCGATACATTTTCCGCTCGTTAGATACCAAAGGCAACTACAACACCTCGTATACCGATTTCCAAGGACTGCTGTCGTACCGTGCCAGTGATGTCCTTGACGTGAATCTGCTGCTCATCGCCTCCAGAAATGTCTATGGCCTTGTGCCTGAGTCGCAGACCACTACCTTTGGAGGTTTCATGGAGGTGATGCAGTTCGATGTCTATTATGAGGGCGAGGAGATTGACAACTACAAGACGGCGCTGGCTGCGGTCACTCTCGACTACCATCCTGGCGACGACTTCCGACTCAGATGGACCAACTCGTTCCAGTCTACCAGTGAGGCGGAGACATACGACATTCTGAGCCAGTATATGCTCTACGAACTGAATGTCGGCAATGTTGGTGAAGACGGTATGACCGAACGCTTCGACCGTGGCATCGGCTCCTTCATGGAGCATGCCCGCAATTACCTCAAGACAAATATCTTCTCGTCGGAATTGCGGGGCATCCACTACGCTCGCATGGGTAACTGGAACTGGGGACTTAAGTTTCAGTATGAGCAGGTCCGTGACCGCATGAGAGAGTGGAAATGGGTGGACTCTGCCGGCTATGCCATGCCTGCCGTGATACCTCTGCCAGGTGACGGCAGTACTATGCCGCAGATACCTATGCTTCAGCTCTTTTGTCGTGCCAACCATACAGTGTCGACAATGCGGTTCAGCTCATTCCTGCAGCGCGACCTGGACTACTATACTAACCGAGGCGACAAACTGTCTCTGGTGGCGGGAGTAAGATTACAAGGCTATGCGATAGATTTCACGGATGATAACGAATGGGGCAACAGCTCCAACTACCCCCATCAGCCTCTCTTTGACGACACCTCGAAATATAACCGTCAGCTGTTCCTCTCTCCGAGATTGAGTCTTAACTACAAGCCTAAATGGGAGAAAGACATGCTTTTCAGACTGTCGGGAGGAGTCTATAGCCAACCGACAATCTACAGGGAATACAGGTATGATGACGGCACACTGAACCACGCCGCCACACCGCAGCATTCCTACCAGGCTACGGCTTCGTTCGATTGGAATTTCCATGTCAGAAAGAGCCCGTTCAAGTTTACGGCTGATGTGTATTACAAATATATCACCGACCTTATCCCTTACCGTATCGAGAACCTACGCATAAGGTATGATGCCGAAAACAACGCCGTGGGTTACGCCACGGGTATCTCTCTGCGTGTCAGTGGCGAGGTGGTGAATGGTCTTGAGTCGTGGGCGTCGCTCTCGCTGATGAAAACTCAGGAGGATATTGAGGGTGACGACTATGGATGGCTGGCGCGTCCTACAGATCAGCGTGTCAGTTTCAAGATCTATTTCCAGGACTATGTCCCGAATGTTCCGTTCTGGCGTATGTCGCTGAACTTTATCGTCGGCAGCGGACTCCCGTTTACTTATCCCACACAGACGGATTTCTCCAAACAGTACAACTATCCCGCCTATTTCCGTGTGGATTGGGGCAACACCATACAGCTCTCACGCTTCGAGAAATTGAAAAACAGTCGGCTGATGAAGTGGTTCGATGACATCCTCCTTTCGGTGGAGGTCTTCAACCTCTTCGATTACAAGAACGTGGTGTCGTATATCTGGGTTGCCGATTACTCAAACCAATACTATCCGGTGCCCAATTACCTCACCGCCCGTCAGCTAAACTTCAAACTAACACTCACATTCTGAAACTGTAGTAATACCTATGTCTCTTTTGCCCGCCGATATAGACCGTTCAGGACTTGTTCCTCATCAGTATAGGATGCATAACGGTCGTACAGTTTATTATTTCCCCATGTCGGACTCTGACGGTTCCGCAAGCGGACACCGTATAGAGATGGTGAAGATGGACTTCATCTTCGAGGCTGGAACAGCTTTGCAGGACAAGATGCTGCAGTCGGCGTCGGCAATCCAGCTGCTCGTCGAGGGCACTGACCGTCATACGGCACGGGAGATAGCGGAATTCCTCGACTTCAGAGGTATTATTGTGGAGAAATCCAACGACGCTGTCTCGGCAACCATCACCTTCTATCTCATGTCCCGCTATGCGGATCAGCTGTTGCCTCTGCTGCACGAGATGATAACCAGTCCGACTTATCCCGAACGTGAGTTCAAACTGTTCATCGATAAACGCCGCCAGTCTTTCAGAACGTCAATGCTTAAGACCTCCTATGTGGCACGGTGCAGATTCTATGAAGAACTGTATGGACCTCGCCATCCGTTGGGACGGTTCGCCTCACTTGATGACTTTGACAAGCTGACTGCCGAGGATGTGCGGGATTTCCACCGGCGCTATTACAATCCCTCCCGAATGACCATAGTCCTTGGTGGCGATGTCACGCCTCATCTGCTGCAGACTGTCGACGCCTGTTTCGGAAACGATGTGGCGGAGGCCTCCTCGCCGATTGTATTGCCACCTCCTATGGGTAAGGCACATGGTTTGGTGCGCTGCGAGATTCCCAATGCGGTGCAGAACACACTCCGTATCGGTTCCATCCTGCCATTCCGTTGGAATGATGTCGAATATTGCCAGTTTATGGTTCTGTCGGCCATTCTGGGCGGTTATTTCGGTTCCCGATTGATGAGCAACCTGCGTGAGGATAAGGGCTATACCTACGGTGTCAATGCGATGACCCAGATGTATAGCGGCAGTATGGCGTTTTTTGTCACCACCGATGTGGCGGCCGACAAGAGTGACGTCGCCCTCGCTGAAATCAGGAAGGAGATGGATAGACTCTGTCAGGAGCCGGTCTCCGACGAGGAATTGGGACTTGTGAGAACCAGCGTGCTGGGAGATTTCCTCCGCACCATAGATGGCGTGTTCGAGCGTAGCGAGAGGTTCTGCCAACAGTTCACCTGTGGCATAGATGAGACTTTCGCCGACAACCTCATGTCGGTCCTTTCCCCTGACTCGCCTGACGCTGTCACACCTGATATTCTCCTTGCTCTTGCCAATAGGATCTTCGCCGCCGACCGCCTTTTGATTGTCTCGGCTGGTAAGCAGTGAGATTGTGAATTGTGACCCGTGACCTGTGACCCGTGACCCGTGACCTGATCGTATCACCGGTCACTGGTCATAAAAATATCATTTATCCCTTAACTTCCTTTAACTTCCCTTAACTTCCCATTTAACTCCCCTTAACTATTTGTCAGATTGTCAAAAATGTGTATTTTTGTAATCTTAAATACTTTTTATATATGCTTAAGATTGGTACTAAAGCTCCTTATTTTGAAGGGGTTGATGAAAATGGCAACGCTGTTAAGCTCTCCGATTTCGCTGGAGGCAAATTGGTTCTCTATTTCTATCCGAAGGATAGTACCCCAGGCTGTACCGCCGAGGCTTGCGATTTGAGGGACAATTATGAGAGATTTCTCTCATTGGGTTACAAGGTGCTTGGCGTCAGTCGTGACAGCGCTGCTTCTCACCAGCGTTTTATCGCTAAATATAGTCTGCCGTTTCATTTGATAGCTGACACCGACCTCAAGATACTCAAGGCTTATGAGGCCTGGGGCGAGAAAAAGATGTACGGCAAGGTGACGGAAGGGACTCTGCGGACTACCTACGTGATTGATGAAAAGGGCGTCATCATCGACGCTATCGGCAAGGTCGACACCAAAAACCACACTGCCCAGATTCTGTAATAATTATTTGGTGAATGGTGAATTGATTTTCGTTTAATCGTTTAATCGAATAATCGTTTAGTCGAAATCATTTGTCCCTTAACTCCCCTTAACTTCCCTTAACCCCCGAACCCTTTAAACCTTTCAAACCCTTTAAACCTTTTAAACTTTTCAATCCAAAATATTATAACAATGAAGAAATTAACTATTCTTGCAATGACTGCAACAATGCTTATGGCGTTGGGCTGCAAAGGCAACAAAGGTTGCGAGCCCAATCCCGAAATTCAACAGAAAGTCGATGAATATGCTGAGTTTTCTCTGACTTCAGACCTCATCGGCAACCTCTCAGCCAACGAGAAAGAGCTGGTCAAGATCTTTATCGAAATCAGCCAGGTGATGGATGAGATCTACTGGGATCAGTATTTTGGCAAGGAGAACCGTGCCGCTCTCGACACCATCTGCGACCCCGCCGTCCGCGCTTTCGCCAACATCCAGTATGGTGCATGGGATCGTCTCGACTCCGAGAAGCCGTTTGTCCCGGGCTATGGTGAACGCCCGCTGGGAGCCAATTTCTATCCTGTCGATATGACTGCTGAGGAATTTGACGCGCTCGAGGACACTCTGAAGAACAGCCAGTACAGTGTCATCCGTCGTGATGAGGCCGGCAAACTCTATGTGCTGCCTTATCATGAGGCTTATAAGGAGCAGCTCGCCAAAGTCGATGCCCTTCTCGAAAAAGCCATCGGACTTGCCGAGAACCCTGGTCTGAAGAAATATCTTGAGGCTCGTCGCGAGGCTTTCCGTACCGACGACTACTTTGAGAGCGATATGGTGTGGATGGATATGAAAGACAGCAAGCTCGACTTCATCGTAGGACCTATCGAGAACTATGACGACGCCCTCCACGGTCTCAAATGCTCACAAGAGGCTTACGTTCTCATCAAGGATGAGGAATGGAGCAACGACCTCTCGAAGTTCGCCGCTATGCTTCCCGAGATGCAGAAACTGCTTCCCTGTGACGAGAAGTACAAGAAAGAGGTTCCGGGAACGGACTGCGACATCAATGTTTATGACGTGGTTTATTATGCTGGTGACTGCAATGCCGGCAGCAAGACCATCGCTATCAATCTTCCCAATGACGAACGTGTCCAGCTTGCCAAGGGCAGCCGTCGTCTGCAGCTGAAGAACGCCATGAAAGCTAAATTTGACAACATCATGGTGCCTATTGCCAAACTGATGGTTTGTGACGAACAGGTCGACAGCGTGACATTCAACGCTTTCTTCGGCAATACCTGCTACCATGAGGTCGCTCATGGACTTGGAATCAAGAATACCGTCACTGGTCGTGGCCCCTGCCGTCAGGCTCTCGGTGCCATGTACAGTGCGTGGGAAGAGGCTAAGGCTGATGTCTGCGGACTTTTCCTTACCGAGCAACTCATAGAGCGCGGTCTGATTACAAACACTACGGTTAATCAGAATTACATCACCTTCATCTCTGGCATCCTCCGTTCGGTGCGTTTCGGTGCTACCGAGGCTCACGGTGTCGCCAACATCATGTGCTACAACTACTTCTATGAGCATGGCGCTTTCACCCGCAACGCTCAGGGCAAGTATGTCATCAATGTCGAGAAGGCTCGTGAGGCCGCCCGTGAGTGGGCTTCCATCATCATCGCTATGGAAGGTGAAGGCGACATGGCCGCTGCCAAAGCTTATAGCGACAAGAATGGCAAGATTAGTGCCGACCTCCAGAAGGACCTCAACGCCATCCGTGACGCCAGCATACCCCGCGACATAGTCTACAAGCAGGGTAGTGCGGTCCTCGGACTCTAGTCTACTGCTTTTCCAAGCCCTCTGACCTCGAGCCATAATGATGAGAACTGTTGCCATCTTCTTGTCGTTCATCGTAGCCCTTTTGCCGATGACGGCAGGACAGTCGGTCTCGATATCGCCCGCAAGTGGCGTCTATGACGGTTTCTTCAATATTATGATGCAGGGGCCAGAGGGTTTTAGTATTCATTATACCCTTAACGGCAGTGTCCCCACTGCCGATGATGCTCAATATTCATCAGTATTTCCTCCCACTTTTTCGCACTCCAATATCTTCAGCATCCAAAACTGCCCTGATGTCAATTGGGTGCCGTGTGACGAGGTGGATCGTATAGTGGTTGTGCGTGCCGCCCTCTTCGATTCGGCGGGTGTACGGCGCTCAGATGTCTCCACCTCATCTTATGTGATGAACACCTTGCTCGGCAGGCGGATAGAATTGCCTGTCGTGTCATTGTGTGTCGACTCTGTTGATTTGTTCGACTACGACAGTGGCATATTTGTGCCTGGACAATTCTATAACGAGGATGAGGTGTATAATAGTGGCAATTACTGTCAGCGGGGGCGCGAGTGGGAGAGGGATGCCAACTTCTGTTTCATGGAGGATGGCGAGATGAGGTTGGAGCAGGACTGCGGGATTCGTATTCATGGGGCGCGGTCACGCTCTTTCATGCAGAAAGGATTCACGCTCTATGCGCGGAAAGAATATGGCGACAAGTATTTCCGTTATCCCTTCTTTGAGGGGAACGGTATCGATAAGTACAAGCGCTTGGTGTTGCGGCCGTGGATGGCTTCATGGAGTGATGCCGGTGTAGAGGATTGGATTTGTCAGCAACTGGCCAATCCTCTGGGATGCGACAACCTGGCCACCCGTCCTGTGGTGCTGTTCCTCAATGGTGAGTATTGGGGCGTCTATTTCATGGAGGAGAAAGCTGATGAGCATTATATAAATGAACATTACGGCTTTGACGACGAAGATGTAGACCTGTTGTCCGACTGGGGTTTCTCGGTTGATAACGGCAATGCTGACGACTGGCGGGGGTTCTACGAATGGGTTCAAGATGCCGACCTCTCTAGACAAGAGGATTATCAGTATTTCGCCTCAAAGGTCGATGTCGACGCTTTTCTGGATTACATGCTTCTCGAGGTTTTTGTCAGTAACGTGGACTGGCCGTCGAATAATGTCAGACAGTGGTCTGTCTTGGGCTCACCGTGGAGATGGATATTTTTTGACGGTGACGCCGCACTCAGTGACAGACGGGAGAATTCAGAGATACTCGGCTATATAACGTGTGACGACTCGTCCATGACCTACCCGGCTTCGCCAAGATCTTCTCTTCTGTTCCGTAAACTATTGGCTAACGAGGACTTCCGCCATATTTCTGTCGACAGATTCTCAAAACTGATTTTTCACTACTGGAATTATGCTTCTACGGCTCCTCTGTTAGAAGAGATAAGTGATATGGTATCTTCTGAGGTGGAATACCAGTCGGCTCGGTTCTCTTCGCCGTTGAGTGTCAGCAATTGGAGAGGGAAAATCAGAAATATCGACAGTTATCTGAAGTCTAGACCGGTGTCGATGTTCGACGACTATGCGAAGCATATCGGTGTCGACCTCAGCAAGATATCTGTGAGATTATATCCTAACCCCTCGCACAGCGTGGCCACCATGGAATATGATTCCTCATGGGGCGGTGTCGCGGATTATAGTGTGTATGATGTCATGGGACGATGCGTTGTGCATCAAACCAGCGATCTTGTTGTCGGCACCAACCTGATCCAACTACCTCGGTTGCCACAAGGTGTCTATTTTATCAAAGTAAATGGTGTCGACTATATGTTGAGATGGATTGTGATAGACGGGTGATCCGTGACCTGTGACCGGTGACACGATCAGGTCACCATTCACGGGTCACCATACACGATTATTAATCATTACTATGTATAGAACTCTCTGTATAGGCTTGTTATTTACGCTGATGATTTTTACGGCTGAGGCTCAAGAGTCTCTGGCGGATGTGGTATACCCCTCATATCCTGGTGGAATAGAGGAGTTGGAGCTGTTTGTAGAGAAGAATATAAGGTATCCTCATGACGGTTATGGCGGGAATGTATATATCGCATTTGTAGTGGACACCGATGGGGCTGTGTTAGATCCCCAAATTGTGCAATCACCAAGTCGTGCTTGTGGCGAAGAGGCGATGCGACTCGTAAAGAAGATGCCCAATTGGATTGCAGGCACAAAACATGGTAAGCCGGTACGTTTGAAGCATACTCTGGCTATTTATTTTGATATCGACAAGAATCATTTTCCCCGAGCCTATTGGGAAAGGCCAGTTTATTCCACCGACCCGCTAAACTCCTCGCAGGAGGTGGAAGTCGAGGGTTGGAAATTCCACAGCTGGTAAAATCCAAATCAATTTTTGGAATTCACTATTCTTTTCCTGAGCTCGGATACTGTCTCACGGACTGATGCTATCTGTGCTTCCGCCTTTGTCTTGAAGACTTCCCCCTCCTTCATATCGTACTCGATACCGTCAATCCTATACCAATAACCGAAACCCTCCACTTCGTCGGAACCCTCTTTATTAATGGGGGTTGTCACTCGGTCCATATTATATTGGGGAAGCAGTGCGTCGTATGCGTTTACCAAGTCTTGGTAACCAATTTTCTTAAGTTCTTCAACCACTTCGGGAGCGTCGTTCAGCAACTCCATCATCTCTTCATTAGTGCAGTTGCGCCAAATAGTATCGTTTTGCATTATAGTATATATATTTAGTTCATTTATTATTAATCCAAGTTTCGGGGGCTAAATGGGGAGTTAAGAGGAGTTAAGGGAAGTTAAGGGACAATACATTTTTATTTGTGACCTGTGACCCGATACTTCGTTAATTTGTATAATCGATTAATAGTGTATGGTGATAAAATTCTTTAACCACTAACCTTTAAACTTTACAAACTCGCATCAGCCATCAAATCTTTGCGACCTATAAGGCTGAAGATTGTTATTTCGTTGTCCTCATTAAGGATACGCAATGTCCGTAGAATCTCATTAATTGTGGAGCCACTTGTGGCCACATCGTCAATGATAAGCACGTTCTGATGCCGGATACTGGCACATAGCTCCTCGTCAGCTTTGTCGGCGAACTTGAGGAATTGCAACATATATGGGCGAAAACGACTCTTCTTGACATCCTTGGCTATTGTAAAGTAGTCTTTTTTGTGGATAAGGTCGAGCATTTGGTTGATTGACTGACGGACTTCTTCTTTTTGAGTTTCCGTGTAACGAGCACGTCCGTTTTCCAGAACGTCATTGAGGTACTGTTGCTCATAGCCGTCCATATCAAACGTGATATTAGCAGGCAGGTTCTTCACCAACTCCATCTTACGTAGCATAGGCTGTGCAAACCTGTAGATATAGCGTAGCATGTACTGGTTGATGTGACTTGAAGATTCTGGCATAACTACAAGGTTGTAGTCATATAGATTTATCTGGTGACTAAGGTTGTCGATAGCTTTCTTTATAAATTCCGTCAATTCAGGATAATCCTGAAGAGGTTCGGTAAACTTTATGTGTTTAATAAAAGCACTGCGCACTGTGCCTTCAACATTTTCAGCAAACTCATAGCCATAATAGAAGCATTTGCCAAAAGCCTCCACCTGATATCCGTTGCCGGTCAAACTGACGATATCTTCTGTACCATCATGTTCAAAGTCGAATACAAACCTATGATTCTCGCTGTCGTAAGTAATGCCCATATGTTTTATTATAATTTTTGCAAAGATACACTTTTTCTATAGAATGAGGAAATTAATATTTGTTCAGTTAGAATAAAACATGTATCTTTGCATGTCATTTCCATAAGGCAAAGTGCACTTAGGATAATGGCGGGCATATTATTAGAGCGCTGAATTTGCGCTTTATCTGCGGCAGTCAAGAACTTCGCAAATTCTTTAAACCAGTCGTACGGTAAAGCAATGATTTGCGCCACATTTGTGTATTATATCAAGACGAATGATTTGGTAAATAAGTATTGTGCATTTTTAGTATATTTGCAGTGTTAATAATTAAAAAATATACTCATGAAAAAATTATTTAAACCTGTAGTTAAGTTGGTTGCTTTGTTGGGAGGTTTATTGCGCACCATCTGGAATGGGAAAAAGTGTATAATAAAAACTGAAGAAAGGGAAACCGCCCAACGTCTGAATTTAAAAAAGAACACAATAACGGGAGGAACAGTATTGACACTGTTGTTGTCGGCTTTCGGCATATATTCCGCTGTCACACCGTCTGATTTGGATAGGTTGCAGACAGCAATGAAGAATTCGTTTGATCGTGTCGAGCAATTGGATTACTTAGCATTGAATGCAGACAGTGTTGCTATGACAGCAGAGGAATTGGAGATATATTATATGAGAGGGAAATGTAAGTTGTTGTTAAGTCTGATTAATGAGAGTAACAAGGCATTAAGTGAGTTCAATGAGATTGACTATGATGAGAATGATTCAACAATACAGTTGGTAATAAAAACATACAACTCTTATTTTGCTATGCTATACCATACTCGGGGAGTGATAAGTGAATTGCTGTGTTTTAAAAATTCACGCAACACGAAGCCATTGATAAATGCACTCACAGACCTGACGATGACTTCTATAATGGGAGATACTTTAAAAAGCAACTTTGTTAATGACCACAGATATCATCATGCAGTTGCGGATAGCGTTTTTGATGCTAGAATTGAGGTTGCGGCTTATAAAAACAACAAAGCTGCGGAAAAATATATTGAATATCTGAAAAAAAGCGACTTTGGGAGAGAGACATATAACAGATCAAGCAAAAAAGATAAAATCAAGATGACGGAAAAAATTCTTAAAAGCGACGAATTAATTGGGTATAATTTAGCTACATACCATTTTATTGATGTTTTTTATGAGTATTTGATTGCATTACAATTAAACTGCAAATACGACAATAAAGATTGAGTCATGAATTGCCGTTGATCGCAGATAATACATTTTGCGCCGGATTTGCAATCCGGCACAATGATACCCCGAATTCAAGACAATATATAAAATAAACGAGCCACCCGATTGGGCGGCTCGTTTTGATATTGGCGGACAAGGATGTCCGCATTCCAAGTCTTACTTGTACTCGGCTATGATGCCGGGGATCTGGTCGGGGGTCAGACGGCCGTAGACCTTGTCACCAATCATAGCGACGGGGGCGAGACCGCAGGCACCGACGCAGCGCAGCGTGTTCAGAGAGAACTTGCCGTCGGCAGTGCATTTTCCGATTTCCACTTTAAGTTCGCGGGCGAAAGCGTCGAGGACTTTCTCAGCACCACGCACGTAGCANNNNGGCTCCATGGTGAAGAAGCTGTAGAAAGAAACGATGCCGTATACACGCGACACGGGGATGTTCAGCTCGTGGGCGACGACTTCCTGAACCTCTGCGGGGAGGTAGCCAAACTTGCCCTGAACCTGGTGGAGGACGTTGATGACCTCACCGGGACGATTACCAAAAGACTTTGCAATCTCTTTGATAATATTGATTTTATCTTCAGATAACTTGATATTTGCCATTGTTCTTTAGGTTTTAAGGGTTTTAAAGGTTTTAAGGGTTTAAAAGGAGACTGACCGTTGGACAGGTCTTTTTAACCTTTTAAGCGAAGCGAACCTTTTTAACCTTTTTATCTTATATTTATTTTGTTGCTTCGAGTTTGTCTGACTTGTCGAAGTAGTGGGTGTGCAGCTGCTCGTGGCTGAGGTGGCCGCATGGTTCGCCGTAGTACTCCTTGTAGATAGCCAGAATCTCGGGGTTCTCGTGGCTCTTACGGATGGGTTTGCCCTCGTCCTCGCGGTAGATGGCCTCCATACGTTTGCGGATGATGTCGCTGTTGCCATGGTGGTAGGGCTGGCCGGCACCGCCGATGCAACCGCCCGGGCAAGCCATAACCTCGATGAAATGGTATCCGTTGGGGTTGCCCTGACGGACCTGCTCCATCATCTTGCGAGCATTGCCAAGACTGTAGACGACAGCAATCTTCAGCGGGAAGCCGTCGACATCGATGACGGCCTCTTTGACGCCGTCGAAGCCACGGGTCTCGTGGAACTCGACCTTCGGCAGGGTCTTGCCTGTGTGAAGCTCATAGGCGGTACGGAGAGCAGCCTCCATGACACCACCGGTTGCACCGAAGATGACGGCGGCACCAGTCGACTGACCGAGCGG
>DBXB01000048.1:0-127 GCA_002309155.1 Bacteroidales bacterium UBA1223
AAGACCATCCGCCAGACCGGTGAGGTGCAACAGAAATACATCAAATTCTCTGAGGGAGAATGAAAAATGAACAATGAAAATTGAAAAGTGAAGGGAGTGATAGGGACGATACAATCGGCTAATCATC
>DBXB01000048.1:224-1396 GCA_002309155.1 Bacteroidales bacterium UBA1223
CTCTCCCCCTCGGGGGAGGCAAGAGAGGGGTCTCATCGATTATGAAAAAACAACTATATATACTTCTCATCGCCCTCAGCGCCACCCTGTTTGGCGCCACGCAGGCGAAGGCGCAAAACGCCATCTTCGAGAAGTACAGCGACATGGATGACGTGGAGTACATCTGCATCACCAAGTCGATGCTCAACCTCATGTCCAGCAACAAAGGCGTCGAAATCAACGGCGTGAAGATAAGCGGCATCACCGATGCCCTCAAGGTGCTGCTCATCATCAACACGGACGACGACGGCGTGGGCCGACAGATGAAGTCGGACTTCAAGACACTCAAGGCCGACAAGAGATACGAGATGCTGATGATGGTGAAGGACAACTTCGAACGTGTCACTACCCTCTACAACAGTCACGACAAGGACAAGGAACTCGTCATGTTCATCGACGAGAGCGACAGCCAGACCTTCATCGTCCTGACGGGTGCTCTGTCGGAGGAAATCATCAACAAGATATTGTCGAAGTGAAAGACCCCCTCCCGACCTCCCCGAGGGGAGGGGATTATCCTCCACGGCGAGGACTCCAGGCGAGGGAAATAGTCTCCAGAGGAATGCTTGCGGACTATCAAGTATCGTCCGTTAACTCCTCAGCCGCAGGCTGTTAACTCCTGCTAACTTCCGTTAACTCCCCTCGAATAAATGTATAATCATAATCCGTATAAACTCAATGAAAAAAACATTTCTACTGCTCCTCACCGGGCTTTTGGGCATGAGCTCCCTCGGGGCTCAAGACAGCGACAGCACTATCGTTTACAACAAACTGATAAGCAAAGAGATACACCGCGAAGACGGGGTCACCACCAAGCGCTGGAACCTCAACTTCATGACCATCGAGACCACCTCGCCCAGCGGAGGTCGCTACTCTAAATTGTCGCACTGGGGACACACCTCTAACTTCGGACCCGATAACCTCTACATCGGCTTCTCGGAGATGGCGGCAACCGACGGCTTCAAAATCAAGCCGGGCGGCTGTTGGGAATGGGGCTTCTCGCTCTGTAGTTTCAAGACTTGGCACCCCTCGAAGCGCTTCGGCTTCAAGTCGGCGCTCTACCTGAGCCGCAGCAGTTACCGCATCAAGGGGGACGATGCCTTCCACACGGATGCCGAGGGTTATACGGTGTGCGA
>DBXB01000048.1:1495-1743 GCA_002309155.1 Bacteroidales bacterium UBA1223
GGCATCGAAGGCGAACTCCGTCATCACGTCCGTTCGCGTGCCCGCGTCGGCCACGACAAGAAATACTACATCAACCGCAATTCGCTGGACGTCAACGACTTCGGCTACAATGCCCTGTTTGGCATAGGTACTAACCAGTTCACCGTCTTTGCGCGTTACAACATCTCCGACTTCTTCGGTTCCAAGTCGCGTGTCGATGCCCAACCTTTCTTCATCGGCATCAACTTCAGCGATTTCTAAAGAACGAA
>DBXB01000048.1:1836-2503 GCA_002309155.1 Bacteroidales bacterium UBA1223
TATCTACTTCATTAGCCTTCATTTCTTTGCAGCGGACTTTGAACGAAAAAACAACAAATACCAGAGAAATATTTGGACATATCAAGAAAAGTCTCTATCTTTGCCGAAAGAAAAACGTTCACCGATAAATGGTAACACAATAACGCAACGACTTATGACTCAATTGGTAATCACATTAAAAGATTCTTCCTATGTTTCCAACATCCGCCGCATCGTAAAATCATTGGTAGGTGTTGAGAAGGTCAGTGCTGTGCGCCAAAACGAGGCACGAACCACCACGAAAAAGCTCTCCCGTTACGAAAAGTCTTTGCTCGATGCCGAGGAAGGACGTGTGAATGAATACGCCAACAGCGAAGAATTATTTAAGAAAATGGGAATCTGATGTATAAGATTAAAACCACCCATCAATTCGAAAAAGACCTGCTGCGCTGCAAGAAACGAGGTTACCCAATGGATAAACTTCGTAAAGTCATCCAGTTGTTGGAACAAAATGGTTCACTTCCTTCACAATATCGCCCTCACGTCTTGCAAGGTAATCGTGCTGGTCAGTGGGAATGTCATATTCAACCTGATTGGTTACTGATTTGGAAACAATATGACAAAGAGTTAGAACTCTTGTTACTTAACACAGGAACACACTCTGACTTGTTTTAGGTCCAAACAATAA
>DBXB01000048.1:2557-4371 GCA_002309155.1 Bacteroidales bacterium UBA1223
CTCTACTCTCTTAGAAACAAAAGTATCCGACTTTCCTCTCATACGAGGTGAAAAGAAGGGTATTCTTCTCACAAATAAGGATGTTTCCTAGCTCTGGAATATGGTAGAGAGCCTTTCCCTCGGGAGTAATAATCCAACAATCGCCATCGTCGGCACCACCCTGAATACAGAGATTGCCATTCTCCAAAGTACGCCGTATGGAGTAGAGCGAGGCATGGGTGGCAATCTGTTTGGGTTCAGAGTCAGCGAAATAACGATAGGCATTCACATCACTATCTACAACACAATCGAAACCTTGGCCCAGTCGCACAAAGAAATTGCGCCCAGCATTGATGTTGAAGAACTCATTATGAGAAAGAACCAACGGCTCTCCATGAGGAACGGGTTTCCATTGCATGTGCTCCTTGTGACCATCGGAAAGATAGACATTGACCATGTGGCGGCCCGACAAGACGGACACCTTCTTGGAAGAAACGTCTGCTCTATAGAAGCATTCTTTCGACTTGGAGAGTTGTTGAAGAAACAAGCGTTTTCCGCTATTCATATCAAATGCGGCTACAAAAGGTTTGCCAAAAGGGACTAACGAGTTCTTGGATACTCTTTTAGCTCCATAATTGACCATGACCAACGTATCGCCCAATGCATACAAACGGCAGCCTGACATCTTAAACTTGGGCAAAGAAGCCTTCCATAGGACATTCAAATCCGAATCAAAGCATTTCAAAGCACCCATTTCGACCAGAAAGGAACGTCCTGCGAGGTATTGGAAGTTAATGAAAATCTGATGGTCAAAAATTGGTCCTGTCTGTGAATAATAATCACCTGTAGAAAGGTCAAGCATACCGTAATTGCGATAAGCAAATTTATTGTTCCGACAAAAGTACCTGGAACCATCTACCATGCCAAGGAACTCTATAAAGTTATTACTATTAAACGGCTTTTCCCAAAGAGTTTGACCTGTCTTGGCCGAATAACAGATACATTTCGTATTTTTGCCTACATGATCCAAAACTTCCTTCGTAGAGTCTCCTTTCTTATAATCCGTACACAGACAAATGAATAAGGTATCATTCTGTTGTAAAGGATGCACAAAAGTGCCGTCCTGAGGCCAGTTTTTCCAACTACGGAGTTGTTTCTCGGATACATCAAGGGCGTTGCCCAAAATCCAGAGAGATTTGCCTGTCTGGTAATCTATGCCCTCCATGGCACCCACATGACGAACAACGAAACAATCGGCGAATCGCGCAAATAAACAATTGGTAGAAAACGGTGCCGATACACCCAACAACTGGCCATCTGAGACGCGGTGAAAATATATCTTGAACTGTCTTCACCATATTTCGTACCGCACAAGACAATATCTCCCTGAGGGGTCAAATGGCACCACTTGACTGAATCATTTGTCGGTATGTAATTGAGTTTCAAATCCTCATAGGCATACACGGAGGCAGAAAGCATCGCCATCTGCAAGATAATCAAAAGAAATAATCTCCTCATAGATTTTAGGAATTATAAGTTATCGGTATGGAGGTTAATAATTTTAGAGGATATCGGGGGAGAATGGGATGGATGGGAGCCACTGATTGTAACTACATTACCCTTAAGCCTCTACTCTCTCTATAGTATCCTTCTTCCACTCTTTTATTCAAAACACTTAATGGGAAGCTGATATCTATTTGTTTAGGAATAGTCGTATCTATCTCCCTGTCGGGTAAGAGTTGACGCAAACGGACGAGGGTGGATTCGTTGTACTTGCCCTCCAAGATGAGAGATTCGGCTTTAACATCATCTATCCAGTCGGGCACATGAATGCT
>DBXB01000057.1 GCA_002309155.1 Bacteroidales bacterium UBA1223
CCCCATTTCACGCCGGTGGGGAAACCAGCACCGCCACGGCCGCGGAGGCCTGACTTGGTGATTTCGTCGACCACCTGTTGGGGAGTCATCTCGGACAAGACCTTACCCAGAGCTTCATAACCACCACGCGAGATGCACTCGTCGATGTTTTCGGGGTTGATGAAACCGCAGTTACGCAAGGCGATACGGAGTTGCTTACGGTAGAAGCCCATGTGCTTCGAGTCGGCAACGTGTTCCTTGTTCTCGGGATCCATGTAGAGCAGGTCGGTGACCTTACGGCCCTTGATGATGTGCTCGTTCACGATCTTCTCGACGTCTTCAGGCTTGACCTGAGTGTAGAAAGTGTTGTCAGGCATGATCTTGACGATGGGGCCCTTCTCGCAGAAGCCGAAGCAACCCGTTCTGACCACCTGAACTTCATCCTGCAAGCCCTTCGCGGCGAGAATGTCCTCGAAGTTCTTGATGATTTGAGCACTTGCCGAAGCCTGGCAGCCTGTACCGCCGCAGACCAGCACGTGCATCTTGATTTTTGCCATATAAATTCCTCCGAATTAAGTTATTAGATAGTTTCGTAGTTCACGGGGATGACGCCGTCCACCATTTCGTTGTTCATCACATACTTGGTGAGGATTTCGTCAGCGCGGTTGTTGTCGACATGACCGAAGACGATCGGGTCCTTGCCAGGGCACTTCACCTCGATGGTCGGCTCGGCGTGGCAGTAGCCCATNNGGGATGATACCCTCGACCAGTTCGCCGTTCTGGACATATTTGGTCAGAATCTCGTCGGCGCGGTCATTGTCAACGTGACCGAAGACGATGGGGTCCTTGCCAGGAACGCGGACTTCGAGTGTGGGCTCAGCGTGGCAGTAGCCCATGCAGCCGGTCTGGGTGAAGACGATGCCGAGCTTCAGCTCGTCGGCCTTCTCCATCATGTGTTCCATNNTAGCCCATGCAGCCTGTCTGGGTGAACACTGCGGGAATGCCCAGCTCGTCGGCTTTCTGCATCATGTGCTCCATTACTTTCTTGGCACCAGCGGCGATACCGCAAGTTGCCATAGCGACTTTGATTTGCACAAGCGATTCCGGATTCTCGGCTTTCTCGCGGATGTCCAGATTCGACTGAAGCTTTTCTCTCATGGCCTTAAGGTCGGCCAGCGATTTAACTTTTGTCATGTGTAAACTCCTTTTTAGTTAGTTTTTGGATTAGTATTTTAATTAATTGTTATATAATACGTTGTAATGCGATGTGTATAGTATTACAAAGTGCAAAATTACACTTTTTTTATATATATACAAGTTATTTAGAGAAATATTTTACATCGATTCATAAAGTTATGGTAAAATAAAAGAGAAATAACAATGACATAGTCGTCATTAGGCAACATGGATTGTAAATCCTGATAATATTTTCCGTCGGATTGCAAATCCGGCTCAACTGATAAAAACAAAAATTCCCTCACACATTTATGCGTGAGGGAATCTGTATATTATTGTATTTGTGCCTGTTATTTTATCTCTATACCACCGAATACGCATTTGCCTTTGATGTATACGGTTTTTGCGTTTTCAGGTGCTTGCGGCAGTTCTTGGCAGTCAATGCCGGCAAAGGTGGCTTCGACGGCCTGCTTGACGATAACTCCCTCGCCTACACGAATCTCCATGCCTCCAAAACTGCAGTTTATGTCTATGACCGCACCATCGAGGATGTCGGCGCCACGAAGGTCTAAACCTACAAATCCAAAACTGGTCTGTACAGAGGCTCCTTCAAACCGCTGGCCGCTAAACTCGAAAAGCTGTTTGCCAAAAGTGGTGTTTATCTGGCGAATCATGCGTCCGTCTTGATTAATCTGTTTTAGTTCGTTGACGGTAGTCCTGTCGGGAGAGAAGTTGCCGGGTATAGACTTGCGGAAGAAAATCAGCATGAATCCCCAGATGATTGCCACGAGGCAGATGATGTATTTCCAGAAATCATTCCATCCGATGATTCCCCGTGTGGCAAGTAGAAGCAACACACCGATGCCGACACCTATCAGTGACATCCCTTTGTTTTTGGAGGTGAATAAACCTATAAAACAAGGTATGATGATGAACATGGTCCACCAGCCGTTATAGGTGATATTGATTATGTTGGTGATTTCGAGAATCCACCCGATGCCGAACAGCAGCAATGCCGCTCCAGTGAGAATTTTACCTGTATTGTTCATGTTTTATTGTTGATAAGTTGATAAGGTGTTATGTTGATAAGATGATAAGTTGAATCGAGATAACTAAATTTTCAATTGTCAATTTTCAATTCAAAAAACGATTGCCCGGTCGTTTTATTGTATCATTAAACATAATATTGGTTGGTTGAAATACGATTCTTTTGATTGATGCGTTAAGATGATTGTCTTATGGGTGAAATGACGAGTATATCACGACTGTCTTATCTTGACGAGCTGCTGAAAATGGAGCAGGAATATGAGGCTGAGGCTTATTCCCGATCCCTCTCTTCCGGTAATATCAGTGGTAGGGCCAATGAATCTGACTGCAAGTATCCTATTGTTATTGCAGGCTCGGGGTATAATGCATTGGATCAGTTGATAATGACGGTGACCTATGAGACCGATGGTGATGAGGTTGAGAATGATTTTGAACCTGGTCAACCTGTCGCTTTCTTCTTTCTTTCTGACGACGGAAAGTCGGTAGAGTTACCGTACGGTTGTTTTGTCGACAGTTATAAGGAGGGTGTTATCCAGATTCAGATCCCCAATATGTCGGCGTTATCGTCTATCAAGGACAGATTCCGTCAGCGACTGATGGGCGTCCGTGTGTCTATCGACAACACTTCCTACAGGGTGATGCACGAATCACTTCAGTCTGCCATACGCTCAGACAATGAGAAATTTATTCATCTTCGAGAGGCGCTTATTGGCAGTCTGGTACCCCGCTTCCGCCAATTGCCTCCTATCGATTCGCCGTGGTTGAACGATGTTCAGAACAAGGCGGTCCGCAAGTCTGTAGCGGCCATGGAGGTCTCAGTGGTACATGGACCTCCCGGAACGGGCAAGACAACCACGTTGATAGAGGCCGTGGTCGAGACCTTACAGCGCGAGACTCAGGTGTTGGTCTGTGCCCCAAGCAACGCCGCTGTCGACTGGATAAGTGAGCAACTGTCTAAAAGGGGTGTCAGCGTGTTGCGTATAGGCAATCCGTTGAAGATGAGCGACGAGATGCTGTCGTGCAGCTATGAGCGTCGTTACTCCGACCATCCAGACTATCCTGAACTATGGAATATCCGCAAGACTTTGCGGGAAGGTTTTGGGGAGAAACATTCACGTGACAAGCAGAACCTGATACGGCGACTCAAAAAGCGTCAGACTGAATTGGAGATAAAGATTAATGCCGACCTCTTTGAGCAAGCTCGTGTGGTGAGTTGCACCTTGATAGGAAGCGCTTACCATATCCTTGAGCACCGTCATTTTAGCACGCTCTTTATCGATGAGGCGGCGCAAGCGTTGGAGCCGGCCTGCTGGACAGCGATACTGAAAGCCGACCGTGTTATCTTGGGAGGCGACCACTGTCAACTCCCACCCACTGTGAAATGTGTGGAAGCGGCTCGTAAGGGACTGTCGGATACACTGATGCAACATCTGGTGCGTACCAAGCCCGGTTGTGTCACTCTCCTCTCCACGCAATATAGGATGCACCGTGATATAATGGATTTCTCTTCCCGATGGTTCTACCATGGCGTGTTGAAGGCGTCGGACGATGTTGCCGACCGCCTGGTGCAGTTGATGGACATCCCTCTTGTGTGGATCGATACAGTGAAGTGCGGATTCGATGAGATGCAGAACAAAGCAATGAGCCGACTTAATGCAGAAGAGGCGAAATTGGTGGTGCATACTTTGCGTGACTATGTGGACTTGATAGGTCTTGAGCGAATCGCCGCCGACAGGGTCGATTTCGGCATTATTTCACCATATAGGGCCCAAGTACGGATGATCCGACGTCTCCTAAAGCTTCAGCGGTTCTATCGTCGTCTGCGTGGACAAGTGAGCGTGAACACTGTCGACGGCTTTCAGGGACAGGAGCGCGATGTCATTATCATAAGCATGGTGCGTGACAACGACAAGGGTGATATCGGTTTTCTTGGGGATTTGCGGCGCATGAATGTGGCAATCACCCGTGCCCGTATGAAATTGATAATTATCGGTAATAGCGAGACGCTTTCCCGCCATCGCTTCTATAACGCCTTGTTTGAGCATTTCAGGGAGCGAGGGCAGGTTGTGGAGTGCATTCCGCCCGAAGCTGAGAACAAGGTTTCTGATTAGGACAAAAAAGGCACCCGTCAAGGGTGCCTTTGCTATACTCCAAATCAGTCGTTAGACTGACAAGGACGAGTCTGAAATTTCTATTAAAAGTATTATCTCTTGACGAGTTTCATTACTGTTCCTGCGGCGCGGATGAGATATACTCCGTTATGCAGGGTGCTGATGTCGATGGTGTTGGCACCATTGTGCAGTGTGAGTGTCATCACGGCATGGCCATTGATGTCGAACATGGTGGCATCTATGCTCTCAAGATTGTCGAGGTTGATGCTGACGAGATCTGTGGCGGGGTTGGGGTAGATGCTCGTCATAACGCCATTTTCTGTGAGTTCGATGCGTTCTGTCTTCTGGTTGATTACGGCGACGCCGTCAAGGTCGAAGCCTGCGCTATGGCTGACTGTCGGGAATGGGTCGTTGATGATGTGGCCGAAGGCGTCATAGGTTCCATATTCGGGGTCAATGCTGCCCACCACGTCGATGACGCGGACATGAGTGATGTTGTTGATGTCGATGCCGGCGCTGTCACGAAGTTCATCGAGATCGAACGGGGTGCCGAATCCGACACGGTATTTTCCGGCGAGGTTGTTGATGTAGGTCGGGTCGACAGAGCTGGTAATCTGACGTGCTGTCTGGGTGAGCGATGTGGCGGGGAAACGTACGAAGTGCTGACCGTCGGAGCTGACCTCTACAAAGGCGAGTTCGAGGAAGTAGTCGTTGAACGGGTTCTCGAACACTGCGAAGTCAGCACCCTCTCCGTTCATGATGGGCTGGGCAAAAGTTAGAGTGGCGCTGCCACCATCGCCAAGACTTACCACGTCCATAGTGCTGGTGGAGGCGGCTCCGATGGCATCGTCGGCTGAGCCGTAATTCACAACAGGAGCACTGGGATTGGAAAGGTTCTGCGAACCGAGTACAAGGGTGCATCCTGTTGCCCATGCCTTGATGCGACTGTCGTTGTAGGCGATGGCGGTGCTGCCTTCAGTCTCTGCGGCTCCGCAGAAAGGACCATGACCGGCAGGCTGGGTGACGGCGTGGATGGTTCGAGGATAAGCATAAATGTATTGGGTGTAGTTGTGTGCCGCAATGTAGATGCTGTCGACAATCACGCCACCCATGGGGTCGGCCCAGCGACTGAAGTCGCCGTTGTGCAGATAGGAGTACACGCCTGCTGACTCAATGCCGTTGATGGAGTGTTCCCACCAGCTGTTCTGAACTTTGCCGAGAGTAACGTTGCCCGAGGTGAAGTTGATGTCGTCGATGCCCCAGTCGTTGGTGACATAGCTGAAACGTGGGTCGGCGGTCTGGATGTCATCCATGATGGTTTGGAGAGTGACGCTGTCGCTGTTGAAGCGATAACCCCATGCCAAGGCGGAATCAGCCCAGTTGACTACAAAAATCACTTCGTTGCTGCCCTCGCCAACCCAGTACTCGATTTGGTCTGCGGAGATAGTGGCACTGGTGGGGATGTCGGGTGTGGAGGTGGGGATGCTTACGGGGTGGATGGAGTAGGGCCATACGTAGGTGTAGTCCCAGTAACCACCGTATTGGGAGATCCATGTGCTGTCGGTGATGACAGCAACACTGAGGTCACCCCACTTGTAGAAATCGCCGTTATGCAGCACATCGCTCAGACCCATACCTCCTACATGGTTGAGAAGGCTCCACCAGTAGTTGCCGGGAGTGATGCTGAAGGTGCCGTTGTCGGTAGTGAAGGTGATGTCGTCAACACCGCCCCACGAGCTCAGAGAATAGCTGAAACGGGGGTCTGCGGCCGCGATGGCATCCATCATGTTGGTAACAGTGGCGCTCTCGCCATTGAAGCGGTAGCCCCATGCCAGTGCTGTGTCGGCCCAGTTGACGGCAAGGACAACCTCGTTGCTGCCTTCACCGACCCAGTAGAGGATGTCGCTAGCGGCGAAAGAGGCGTCATCGGGTGTGTCGGGTGTGTTGCCGGGAACCGGCACAGGTGTGGGAATGGTGTTCCAAGCCTCTTCCATATAGTATCCCCACATCATATCCCAGCCAGTGGCGGAGTTGAGGTCGCCATATTTGAATACGTCGCCGTTATGCAGTGTCTCGGCGGATCCAGATCCGGCACTGACACCGTTGAGGTTAGTCCACCAGAAATTGTATCCCACAGCGGGGTCGACAGGAGATAGTCCAAGGGTGTCGCCATTGTCGGTAACAAAATGGATGTCACCACCCGATGAAGGAGAACCTACAGTCCAGAAACGAGGGTCGGCGGCAGCGATGGCATTAATCATTGCCTGAGCTGTGGTAGAGCCGTTGAAAAGGTAACCCCAGGCGAGAGCCGTGTCGGGCTGGGCGAAGTTGACGATAAATTCGGCGCTGTCGGTACCACTGCCCACCCAGTAGAGGATGTCGCTGAAGGGAAGAGAAGCGTCGACGGTGTCGGGCAGGGTGCCACTACCGTTAGGATTGCTGGCGTAGATTAGATTGTTCACACCAGTGAAGTTGTAGTTTTCGCAGGTCGACTCGGAGATGCGCAACCACGTGCTGGTGAGTGGTGTGAATCCATATACGCCATTGTAGTTGTTGCAGTTATAACCCTGAACAGGAGTCAGGTTCACACCTGCGGTAGGATCGTTGTAGTATAAACCTGTCAAATACGAACCGCTTATGGTGTAGGTGAAGCGGCTGTCGTATGCCATCAGTGTGTCGAGGGCGTCGAGCAGGGTGATAGAGCCTCCCCAGTGGATGCCCCACACCACAACTGTCGGGGTGTAGCTGGCTGAGGTGGCATCCCATCCGATTGCGATGACGGAGCTGTTGCTGCCGTTGCCTACCCAATACTGGATGTTTGACTCGGTGATTGTGACCGATTTTGTTTCGGATTGAGCCATCAAGCTGATTGTGGCCATCAGTCCAAATAACAATGTTAATAATCTTTTTACCATATTGATACTGTTTAATAAGTTAATATTTCATTTTACAGTATCGGCAAAACAAATCGAGGGGAAAGGGAGAAAGGCGGTGCGATAATGTGAACGTCAGATTCCGCATCAGATTCTCGGGCACTTTTTCCTCGAAAGTGAGCCGATTTTTCAGATTTGGCAGGTCTTCTGACTTGTTCATTGCCACTCGGCCTTCCCACATATCTATGGCGATATGCAGTGGCTATTTGTTTGATTGGCAATCTACTGAACTTACAGCAGCGGGACTGTTCAGGACTTTCACCTGATTCCCTTTTCACGCCTTTGCGGGCGACCAAACTGAGTGCAAAATTACACTTTTTTTAGGATATGTGGAGTTTTATGACAAAAAATTAAAAGATGCTGTTCAGAAACAAGATTGAGGCTACGGGAATAACTGTCAGACCAATACTGAAGCCTATTGTGTATACGGGCTTGTTGTAAAAGTGGGTTCTTCCGAACGAGAAGCTTGTCCAGGAAAATTTGCGCCGTCCTGCCTTTGCGCCAGGAGCAATGCGGAATCCGGCATCCAATCCTGGATAGATTGTTAAATGGTTGTTCATCTCAATACCGTATGACAGGCCACTATATACTTGCAGGTCGACTTTATGGCTGGCATTCAAAATTCGGTATACAGCTCCGCCTGTAAGTCCAATATAGTCTATGACCTTCCCATCAATGTACGCCAATCCACCATACCATCCCCATCGGTCATACAAATGTGAATATTGGACACCAATACCGATATCAACGGCGAATTGCGTCTCGTACACGTCTTCTTCAACAACAGGGCCATAAATGAATTTCGCTTCAAGAAAGTGCTTCGAGAAACGCGGGACATCTGAGGTAAGTGTATCTTGGGCGACTACATTGATTGTGGTGAACAGAACCACAAAGAATAATAGTTGTTTCATGATTATTTATTGGGTTAGGTTCTGCATTGCGGTTTAAGTTATTTACTCCTTCATTCTGTCGTCACCCCAGACGGCGTTCATGGCAGCGATACACTCCTGTCGGGTGATGTCGTTTTTGCGTTCGAGGTGGCGTTGGTAGAAGATGCACCGTGACAGGCCTATGCGGTTGATTACCACGTCGCCGGCGAACGACTCGCAGGTTGGGGCTCCGCACAGACCACAGTCTATCTGAGGCAGGCTGGCTTTGAGTTTATTGATGCGTTCCATCTTCTCAAAAGCCTTGTTGCGGTCTTTGTCAAGGACGAACATTGATCGGGGCTGAGGTGGTTCAACACGACTGTTGGCAATCAGGAAATCCTTCATCTTGTCCATTTCACGTTCTCGAGGCACTTCTCCGTTGCGTTCACGTTCAGCGGCCTTGCGTGCGCGTGCATACATCCGCGCACCGCAGAGGAATCGGTTTTCGTAGCTCAGAAGGGCTCCGGCGCAGCTCTGTTCGCAAGCCCGCAACTCAAGGAACTCGACATCTTCGACCTCATCGTTCTCCAGCTTGTCGAGGAAGTCCATCACGTTCTTCAGACCGTCGATGGCATAGCTCTTCTTTGCAAGGCAGATGCGTCGTTCTCCGTTGTTGAGGGTGCTGAGAATGGCGTCGCTCGACAGGTTTATGGTACGACTCTGCTTTGGAATATAGTTTTTGCCTTGCTCCTTAATCTTGCGGTAGGTGCGGTTGAATAACGAGTCCATATTGATGACTCCGTCGATGATGGAGCGTTTCTCGCCGACGGGAGCCTTGACTGCGGCAATCTTGGCGGCACAGGGTGTCACATAAAATAATCCTATCTCTTCACGAGGTATGCCACGGTTCTGCAACTCCTCCAAGCAATAGATTGCCGAAATGTCAAGAGGCGCCTTGATAGGCATGATGTTTTCGACCAGAGATGGATATTTGATTTGTATGAGTCTGACAATGGCAGGGCAGAAACTGGATATCAGTGGACGAATGTCGGGATTTTCCATGGCATAGTGCTCTTTGGCCAACGCAAATATGTTCGCCGCAGATTCAACCTCGAAGACGTGTCTGAACCCTAAGTCTTCCAATGCGTTGTATATTCGTGACACACGTATGTCTTCGGGAAACTGTCCGAGGAATACAGCAGGGATAAGTGCTACAGAATGGGGGAATTGGTGCACCATCTCAAAATCATCCTGGTTGATGTAGATGGCTTTGACGGGGCATGCTTCGTGGCATTTGCCGCAGTCGATGCAGCGGTGCTCCTGGATGTACGCCTTGCCACCGGTGATACGTATCGCTTCGGTGGGGCAGGATTTCATACACCGCATACAGCCTATGCATTTCTTGTCGTTGATTTTGAGAGAATGTACAAACATTGTTTATAGGTTAAAAAGGTTAGAAAGGTTTAAAAGTTCACTTCCATCTCCACAGTGGTTCCGACGCCAACCTCACTTGTCACGTTGAGTTTGTCGACATTTTTCTGCATATTAGGCAGACCCATGCCGGCACCGAAACCCATATCACGTACCTCGGGGCGAGCTGTTGAGTAACCCTCCTGCATGGCCAGCGCTATATCTGGTATGCCGGGTCCCTTGTCAGCCACAACCATCTTGATTTTGTCGGAGTCGATATCTACGAGTACCTTGCCGCCGTAGGCGTGGGCTATGGCGTTGACTTCGGCTTCGTATAGTGCCACTACGACACGTTTGACTATGGCAGGATCGACGTTGAGTTGCTTGAGTGTCTTTTTGACTGAACTGGAGGCTTTGCCGGCGTTTACAAAATCGCCTTCTATCACTGTATATTCTTGATGCATGATGCTTGGTTTGGATTGTTGATGATTGAATTGGGGTTGGGATTCTGTGTTGATGGAAGAATGTTCCGTTCAAAACAGTTTCTCAATAAAGCGGTTTGATTCCGGCATCGTACAGGAGTCCGCAGGCCTTGAACATGGAGAAGGGACAGCTCAGGATAACCATATCGTTCTCTTCTGCCAGTTCCAGCATGTCTTCAGTCACTTTCTTGTTGCGGACAACTACGATAATGTCAAGTGTGGCCATGTCGCAGGTGCGGATTGTCTGCACGTTGCAAAGACCTGTTATCAGCATCGGGGTGTCCTTGAGAGTCAGCACATCGCTCATTAAATCAGAGGCAAAAGCGTGCTCAACTTCTTCGTCGAGTCTTTCTTCGCCTATGCAAACTGTTGCGTTAAGTAGTTTTGCTATTTCTCGAAGTGTCATTTCTATTTTGTTTTTAGTTTTTTGGATATAATCATTCCTTAAAAAGGAATCTGCAAATATACGGATTTTTTTGAAAATAGAAATTTTTAACATATTTCTTTAATGTGACTATTAAACGAATAAGCAAATGGGAGTTAAAGGAAGTTAAAGGAAGTTGAGGGGAGTTAAGGGACAAATGATTTCGATTTTTCGATTAAACGAATAAACGAATAAACAATTAATTAGTTAGGCAATATTTGGCGTTTATGTTCGTTGTTGAGATAAAAAGGATAAAAGATGCAGAATCTGCTTAAAAAAGGCGACCGTATTGCAATAGTTGCCACAGCCCGCAAAGTGTTGCCACAGGAAATTGAGAAATCGGTGAAAGTGTTGAATTCCTGGGGACTTGACGTGGTTGTCCCCGACGGATTGTATGATGTCGACAACCAGTTTGCCGGTAATGACGCACACAGAGCCTCAATCATGCAGGAAATGCTCGACGATGACAGCGTGCAAGCTGTACTGTGTGCCAGAGGTGGTTACGGGACTGTGAGGATTATTGACAGGCTGGATTTCTCCCATTTTAATAAATCCCCCAAATG
The DNA here is from genome assembly GCA_002309155.1 of Bacteroidales bacterium UBA1223. Taxonomy (GTDB): domain Bacteria; phylum Bacteroidota; class Bacteroidia; order Bacteroidales; family P3; genus Colimorpha. The sequence goes on from DBXB01000057.1 coordinate 10,995, forward strand.
GGTTGTTGGATACAGCGATGTCACGGTTCTGCACAACCATATCCACAGACAGTGTGGTGTCCCTACAATTCATGCTGTCAACGGCGCCGAAATCGGTGAGCATGGATCGGATTCCCCTGCAGTGCTTTCTTTGAAAAAGTTTCTGTTTGAAGGTTCGGTTACGTATGACTTCATCCATCCTGAAGGTATCGACACGGTGAGCAATAGAGTTGGAGAGTGCGTGTCGCCCATTGTTGGTGGCAATCTGTCGATATTATACAGTTTGTTGGGGTCGGCATCAGAAATAGACACCGATGGCAAAATATTGTTTATTGAGGATCTTGATGAGTATCTTTACCATGTCGACCGTATGGTTGTCGCCATGAAAAGGGCTGGAAAATTCGACAAAATAAAGGGTCTGATAGTGGGTTCGTTCAATAAGATGCACGACAATGCCGTTCCTTTTGGCCATAGTGCCGAGGAAATCGTGATGGACGCCGTCAAAGAGTATGATTTTCCTGTTGCTTTCTACTGCCAATTTGGACATATCGGTGCCGAGAATCATGCTTTGCCTTTGGGCGTGACGGCAAAGATAACCGTCGACGAGAATAAAGTCAAAATAATCATATAGTGATGTCTTATCACTGGTCACAAAAAATAGATGTATTGTCCCTTAACTTCCCTTACCTCCCCTTACCTCCCCTTAACTTCCCGTGACTTGTGTGATAATTGCCACCCTTCCTGCCGGTGTGATTTTTTGAAAAGAGCCTTCAGTTCGCAACTGTTATTGTTGGTGTCTCTTTAGTTTTTTCTGCAGGCTAAGTGCCTGATACGTATTGATATGCAATTTGTGGCTGTTTGCGTCATGCTGTATATTAGAATAAAATACGTATATTTGCAATCTCATTGAATTTCATACCGCCTATGCTGTTAATCCATGTACCACGTTTGACCAACCGGCTGGGTTATACATTGAATGTATTGTTCCGCGTCATCCTTAAAACGGATTTTGAGATTACGGCTGAAGATGAGATATTCCTGCAATCCAACCTGCCCAAACTCTGTTATGGTAGACAGAAGATTGGCGATGGATTATTCTTGCGTTCATGCGATTTGCTTTTCCAGACAACTATAGAGGCGCAATCGCCACGTTGTTTCAAATATGAGGACACCGTTGCGTTGTTCCCGGTCCATAATGTGAACAGCGACTTCCCTTTTGATATATTTGCCGCCTCATTTTATTGCCTTTCACGCTATGAGGAGTATCTACCCCATCTGTCAGACTCCTATGGGCGATTTCCGGCCTCGGAGAGCTTGGCTTTCAATGAGGGTTTTCTTACTCAGGCGGTAGTCGACAGATGGGCGATAATGCTTGCCGACAAAATCAGTGCCCGTTATCCAGAGTTGCGTTTCCCCACACGCTTTTTTGACTTTGAGGATTCGCTGGATATAGATACGGCTTACAGATACAGGAACAAGGGACTTTTGAGAAATATCGTTGGCTTCAGCCGTGATTTGTCTTCGTCCGACGCCTCGACAGAGTTCAGGAAACGCCTTAAGGTCCTTCTCCGCAAAGAGGAGGATCCATACGACTGTTTTGATTATGTGATTGACTGTCACGGCAAATATCAGGGCATGTCATTGCTCTTTTTCCCATTAATGGCGGACTATAATGTTTACGACAAGCCCATCTCTTATCAAAATAAGGAATTCAGGGAGTTGCTTCAGCACCTCTGTGATTATGGCAAGATGGGACTCCATGCTTCCTATGCCTCTATGGAAGAGCCAGAACGAATCGCTGTAGAGGCCGAGCGGCTGTCGTCCTTGCTCCATCGCAGGACTATCCGCAACCGTTTCCATTTCCTCCGTCTGGTACTTCCGCAATCTTACAATGTTTTGATTGATAGTGGGATACTTCATGACTATTCTATGGGTTACTCTGAAGAGCCTGGCTTCAGGGCCGGGACGGGCAATCCGTATCCATTTTTTGACCTTGAGAGTGACTGTGAGACACGTCTTACCATCCACCCGCTGGTCTGCATAGATTCTACCTTTTACCACTTTAAAAAATGTTCTCTTGACGAGGCTGAAGCTATTTATCTTCAGATTATTGATGAGGCTAAACTTGTGGGTTGTACGTTGTCGGTAGTCTGGCACAACCAATGTCTCTCCAACCAATTCGAGTGGGAGGGATGGAGACCTCTCTACGAGAAGGTTCTTGCTTATGCCGACGCAGCGAAAAAGAATAATTGACATAAATCCTCTTTGACATATGAATTATAAGGCTAAACTGCATGATATCAAAGCTTTTGTGTTTGATTTCGACGGAGTGATGACTGATGGAGCCGTTTGGGTGTACGCCGACCGGGAGACTGTCAGATGTGGCAACATCAAAGACGGGTATGCAATACAGTATGCAGTCAAGAAAGGTTACATAATAGCAGTAATCTCAGGGGCGACTTCAAAGAGTATCGACAACCGTATGGAATCACTTGGCGTTAAGCAGATTTATACAGGATGTGCAAACAAAATGCAGACTTATCGAAAATTTCTGTCTGACAACGGTTTGACAGAGAACCAGGTCCTCTGTATGGGTGATGATATTCCTGATTATGAGATAATGAGTCATTGTGGGGTGGCCGCCTGTCCCGCTGATGCGGCCGTTGAGATTCAATCAATATCTGACTATATATCCCTATACCGAGGAGGCGAGGGGTGTGTCCGTGATGTCATAGAACAGACGTTGAGGTTGCAGAATCAATGGTTTCACCCTGATGCTGTTAATTGGTAATTGTAAATGATGAAGGGTTCCTGGCTCTTGATATTAACCATGTTGTTGACGCATGTTGCCGTGTGTCAAACTACAGTGCGGACGGTGTCGTCGGATGACACTGTCTCGGTTCATCAGATGCATGGAACCTACTATAGCGACCGTTTTGTCGGGCGCAAGACGAGTAGTGGAGAGGTCTTTACACAAGATAAATATACCGCCGCTCACCATACTTATAAATTTGGCACTCTGCTCCTGGTAACCAATACCTCTAATGGCAAGCAGGTTATCGTCCGCGTCAACGACCGATGCCCCAAAAACCAAGTGCTGGATATGACTCGCAAGGCGGCGAGACAGATAGGTATAGGATCAAGTCTGGTCGATGTTCAGGTACTGCCATCAAGATTTCATTTTCTTTGGGAATCGCAAGACGAAATCCTTGATATTTTGAAAGACGGTGGTTTTCATGATTTTGTGTCGAACCTTGACAAGAATGATATGCAGGGGCGTTATAATGTTGAACTCCTTGCCTGCCATTCTCTTAAAGAAGCCAAGAAATTGGTTGCCAAACTGCCTCTTTACCATCAGGATGCCGTCAGTTATAAACCGTGCGACTCAAGTGGTAAACATCTAGTGTTTCTCGACCTTTCGGCAAAATACACCAAGGCGTTGTCGGTGAAGTTGGAATTAAATAAACTTTTCCCTGATTCCAGAATAATTCCGGCCAATTAAGGACTTTGAAAAATGTCCTTTTTATTGTTTTGCTATAAATAGATGTCAATCATATATTTAACGTTTGATTGGCATTTCTTTTTATAATTTTTTCTAAAAAAAGGTTACGGAATTGATTATTCTTGTTATCTTTGCAAGTCTAAAAACATATTATCTTGTTTGGACCAAGATAAGTGCTTTTAAGTATATTGTATTGAAAATAAATTTGTTATATTATATTAACTATATTAGTAACATGAAAATCGAAATCAAAAAAAGCATATCATTTTTACTTTTGATATTGGGATTTTCATGTGTTGGCCATTCACAACAGGAGGTTCAGTTTTCTCAGTACATGTTCAACCGTTTGGCAGTAAACCCAGGTTATGCTGGTAGTTCCGGTTCAATGTGCGGGTCGCTTATGTACAGAGGTCAGTGGCTTGGTCTGCGTCTGGATGCACCAACACCTGGAGGCAATGCAGGCTCACTACCAACTGACTATCTGTTTTCGTTCGACTCTCCTGTAAAAATCCTCCATGGCGGTTTGGGTCTGACTCTCTTCGCCGATAAAATTGGTTACAACTCCACAGTTAGTGGCTCTTTTGACTATGCGTTCCGTATCTACTGGGGTCCCGGTAACCTCTCGGCAGGTATCGAGGCTGATTTCTATAGCATATCTCGTTCCGAAGGTCTTTTTGGTTACGACGACCTCCCGGGCAATATAAATGATATCCCTACATCTTCATCTGACCCTGCTCTTAACAACAAAGAGGTTTCGGATTTCCTGATTGATGCTTCTTTCGGTGTCTATTATCAGGTGCCTGGCGCCTACTACATGGGCTTCTCTCTGAAAAATATTTTCGGGGCTCATAGTGAGGACCTGAATTTCACTACCAGCCGTATCCTCTACCTTTTGGGCGGCTATGAGTGGGTTATCCCTTCAAATCCTTCATTTAGGCTTAAACCTTCGGCATTGATCAGAACGGCTGATTTCTCCGTCTTTCAGCTTGACCTTTCCTGTCTGCTCGAATATCAGAACCTTTTCTGGGGTGGTGTGAGCTACCGATTCCAGGATGCTGTGTCGTTCTTGGGCGGTGTGAACTGGAACAAGATGAAGATAGGTCTTGCCTATGATTTGACAACTAGCAAACTCGGTATCTACAAGTCCGGTTTCAGTTTCGGATCACTTGAGGCGTATATCCGTTACTGCTTTAAAATCATTATACCTCCCAAACTGCCTTCTGTTTACCAGAATACCCGTTATCTACTATAATTTGTCAAAACGAAACTTTTATTTTCACTTTACGTAAAAAGGAGAAAACATAATATTCAGGCATTGCTTTCGCCTCATTATTTATAAAGAATTTAAAATCATTATTTATATGAAAAAGTTGTTTTTCTTACTTGCAGGAGTAGTTCTATTGTGGAGCTGTGGCTCTTCCGACAAAGGTGAACTTGTCGGTGTGCAGAACCGTCCCATTTTTGAAGATATCGACCTTAAAGGTATGGTCTTCATTAACCAAGGCAATTTCAGCATGGGTGCCGGTACGCAGAATGCTACATACGGAACTCCATCCCAGCCTCGTACCATGCAGGTGGGTTCATATTTTATGGATGAAACCGAAATAACAAACAACGAGTACCGTCAGTTTGTGAACTGGGTTATCGATTCTGTCGCTCGCCGCATGCTTGGTGAAGCTGGTATCGACGGTTTCCTGATTGAAGAAGATGAATATGGCGAACCTCTTGAGCCTGCTATTCTCAACAAGAAAGAGAAGATTCGTTGGGATGAACAGGAAACCCGCGAGGCACTCGAGGATCTCTATCTCCCCGAGAAGGATCGCTTCTATCGTCGTCGTACCATCGATCCTGCTAAGTTAAACTATGAATATTATTGGATTGATTACGCTGAGGCTTCCAAGAAAGAGACTGCCACAGCTGTTAAGGATGAGTATAAAGGAACCATGTTCGCTCCGCGTCCGAAAGGTCTGAACAACCGTTCAAGCCTGATCAAGCGTGAGGTTGTGAATGTCTATCCCGACACATTATGCTGGGTGCACGACTACACATATAGCATGAACGAGGACTTCACTCGTCAGTATTTCACCTCTCCCGCTTATGACAACTATCCTGTAGTAGGTGTCAGCTGGGTGCAGGCAAAGGCTTTCTGTGTATGGCGTTCCAATTACCTGAACCAGTATCTTGAGTCTATCGATTATACCAAGATGAACGATTTCCGTCTGCCCACTGAGGCTGAATGGGAATTCGCAGCCCGTGGCGGTATCGCCGGCGAGAGCTATCCCTGGGGCGGTCCCTATGTCCGTAACCCCAATGGTTGCTTCCTTGCCAACTACGAGCCTCTTAAGGGTGCTTATGATGACGACGGTGGTGTGAAGACACTGATGGTCGGTCACTATGCTCCTAACGACTACGGTCTGTATGATATGTCGGGTAATGTTGCTGAATGGTGTCTCGACGCTTACAACAACTCGACCTATGTCGTGGCAAACGCTCTTTCTCCCTACTATAACTATAATGCAGGTGACGACGCTTCCCCGGCAATGAAACGTAAAGTTATCCGTGGCGGTTCATGGAAAGACCAGAAATACTTTATCCAGGTCCAGACCCGCTCGTATGAGTACCAGGATACTGCCAAGTCCTACATCGGATTCCGTTGCGTACAGCCTTACCTGGGTCGTGTGAAGGGCGACAACCTGAAATCGGCTTCCAACGTCTATTGATCCTGACGTGCCGGTAACGCTAATTAATATTTGAATACATTAAAAAATAAGTAAACATAATTAAACTTTTCAGATTATGAGTAAAATTGACAACCTTGTTCGGAGTAAAGGTTACAAAAACTTCATGAGTAAACTGTATGGATGGGGCGCATCTGCCGTTATTATTGGTGCTCTGTTCAAAATCAACCACTGGCCCGGTGCTGTTCCTATGCTGATTCTGGGTATGGGTACCGAATCACTCATATTCTTCCTCTCGGCTTTTGAACCTCTCCATATAGAGTGGGACTGGAGTCTTGTGTATCCTGAACTGGCGGGAATGAAAGATGACAATTTTATGCCTGGCGAGACCCAGAGTACTTCCGTTACCGAAGAACTCGACCGTATGCTCTCTGAGGCTAAGATTGGTCCAGAGCTGGTACAACGATTGGGGCAGGGAATGGAAAATCTTGCCACATCCGCCAACTCCATCAGCAATATGTCCACCGCTGTTGCCGCCACCGACAAGTTTGTCACCAATATGGATGTCGCAGCTGAGGCCGCCAACGACCTCTCTGCCGCATATAAACGCACTACTGAATCTATCAATCATGACTTTGAACTCTCGTCATCCTATTCTGAGAGCCTCAAAGACGCTACGGCAGCTGTATCAAGTCTGTCGGCTATCTATCAGGAGACTGCTCAAACCCTCCGCACTGGTGACGCTTCCTACGTTGACGAACTGAAGAAAATGGCCGCCAGCCTCTCTTCTATCAACGCCATGTACGAGCTCCAGATGCAGAATTCTACCTCTCAGCTCGAAGCTACCAAAGAGGTCCAGGAAAAGATGCAGCGTATGGTTGCCGACTTTGCCGAGTCTGCCGAAGGCGTCCTGAAGTACAAAGAACAGGTCGACGCACTCACCAGAAAGGTGGCAGAGTTGAACAATGTCTATGGCAACATGCTTGCAGCAATGCAGACCCGCATCTGACATTAGTTGTACGCAAGCAGACCCTGCTTGCTGCATAAAAGTAATTCACTGATGGTAGAATTAATAACAAAAGGATAGAATATGGGTGCTACAAATTGCCCGGAGACCCCGAGGCAAAAGATGATTGCAATGATGTACCTTGTGTACACGGCTCTGCTGGCACTGAACGTATCTGTCGAAATTCTCAACGGATTCGTTACGGTGGGCGATGCCATGGACAAGTCAAACAAAAATATTGAAATTCAGCTCCAGGAAGCCTACGACATGTTCGATCAGGCTATGCAGGCTGACTCTGTTAAAACCGCTAAGTATTACGAGGCTGCCCTGACAATTAAGAACTATACTGATTCTGTTAAAACACTCCTTGACGACAGTCGTGCCGAGTTCCTCTGCAAACTTCAGAAGAAAGTCGACAAGAAATTCCTTAATGGTGCCAGAAACAAACATATCATTATTGTAGACGGCGATAAATACTTGTTGGACAGCGCCAAGGTCGCACTCGACCTCGGAGGTCTTGACATTATCGATAAGAAGGACGGTAATGATGTCGGTTCCCGCTATTTCTATAATGACGGAAATGGTCAGGCCTTTGTGATCAGCAAGGCTATCATTGACTATAAGGATAAAGTCTCAAAGATTTTCCAAGATACCAACCTCACTCATGACACCGTTGTTGTGAACTTCGGTATGAATGTCGAGGGTACTTTCAAGAATTCCAACGAGAAAAACGCTAAGGAACTCCATTGGGAGCAGTACAATTTCGAACATGGAATCGCTATTGCCGACATGGTCTGCCTTTCTCGTATGAAATCTGAATTGATGAACGCCGAATATGATGCCGTTAAGAAACTTTTCGGCATGATCGGTAAGGAAGACTTCAAATTTGACCAGATTACCGCTATCTGCCGTCCTACCACAAGCTACGTTATCCAGGGCGGAAAATACGAGATGAAGGTCAATGTCGGAGCCTATGACTCGAAGCGTGTATTCCGCGCAGTCATCAATGGCGCCGAATACCAGAGTGGCGCTGACGGTTCTATTACCTACACTGCTGGTGCTGGTGCTCCTGGTGAGAAGAAGATTCATGGTACCGTTTATATGGTTAAGGACGGTAAGGAAGAGGCCTATACCTTCGATGAGAGTTACTATGTCGCCGCTCCTGTTGCTGTGACTGAGCTCGTGAAGATGAATGTTGTCTACTCCGGTATCGATAACCCGGTTTCTATCGGTGTCCCCGGTGTGGCATCAAAGGATATCACTCCTTCCATTATTCCTGGAACAGGTAACGCCACTATAGTCAAGGATCAAGGCGAAGGCAACTATATTATCAAACCTAATAAGATCGGTAAGATTACCCTTAGAGTTGTTGCCAAGATCGATGGTCACGCAAAAGATATGGGTTCTAAGGAAATCCGTGTGAAACGAATCCCGAAACCTGCTCTGCGTGTCGGTAGTTTCAAGAGTGGTGACCAAGTCTCGAAGGCTGAAATTGGAGCCAACCCTGTGCTCCGTGTCTCTATGGAGGATTTCGACTTCCAGATTCCCGCCCTTAAGATCAACTCGTTTGTATTCAACGTCCAGAGCTCAGGTGCTCTTGATATCAATGGTACTGGCAACCGTCTCACTCCTGAGATGATCAGCCGTATTAATAACGCTAAACGCGGTCAGAAGATTTATATAACCGATGTCACCGTCAAGACTCCCGACGGTCAGACACACTCTCTCGACTGCACACTGAGATTGAAGTAATTTAAAACACTCATACAATGAAGAAATTATTGTTTTGCTTTGGCTTTTTCCTCTTTGCTGTTACTGCTGTAACTGTCAATGCTCAGAGTATTATCGACTCCGAAGAGGATCATAATTTCAACGACTTCTATAAGAAAGATCAGGTTAGAGGTCGTGAAGCCATGCCTTATGCTTTCCTCCGTGAGTCTGATGTCGTTTGGGAACACGCTATATGGAGAACTATAGATTTTAGAGAGAAATTCAATCAGTTCTTCTATTTCCCGATTGACCCCACCAAGAATACCCAGGGTCGCATGAGTCTCACCACTGCTATTATGGACGCTTTGCGTAATGGCGATATTGAGGTCTATAAAGAGGACGACCTTACAACGCCGTGTACATACGAGGAGATGATAAGCGGTCTTACCCGTTCTTATACTTTCCATATCGCGGAGTATGACGAATATGGTGACGAGACCGAGGGCCGTGATACATTGATCAACGAAGAGTTCAAGCCCGAAGAGGTGTATTCCGCTCACATCAAGGAATACTGGTATATTGACAAACAAGACACCCGTCAGAAAGTCAGAATCACCGGATTGGCTTTGGTTTATAACTACTGCAAAGACCGTGACGGTGAACGTGTCTGCGACCCCGTCGAGATGTTCTGGGTTCCCATGGACGACATGCGTGTCCGCAACGTTCTCGTGAAGGTTCTCGCTTATGACGAGCATAATTCTCATGCTGAGAGATCTTATGACGATATCTTCATTGACCGTTATTTCGACAGCTTCTGCTATCGTGAGTCTAATGTCATGAACCGTCCTATCTCCGCTTACCTGACAGGTACAGACGCTATTCTGGAATCTCAGGCTATCGAGGAGGAGATTTTTGATATCGAGTCTGATATGTGGGAGTATTGATTTGTTTGAATGTTGGATGTTGAAATTTCCATTTCAGCCTGCAACAGTTTCAATATAAAATTCTGAATTGAGAGTTAAGGATTGTTGCGATTCTTAACTCTCAATTTTACTTATGACACGCAGGGGGTTATATATTATTGTACTCTTTCTGACAACTGTCAGTGTGTCTCTCTCTGCCCAGACAGTTGAAGATGATGGGGGATCGCATCATTTCTATCAGCGTCACACCTCTGGGGAACGTGAGGCGTTTGAGATGCCTTTTCTGCGTGAGAGTGACGTTGTCTGGGAACAGTCGGTTTGGCGTACAATAGACCTCCGTGAGAAGTTCAACCATTATTTCTATTATCCAACAGAACGCAACGGCGTGGAGGGACGTAAGAATTTCTCTTATGTCATCTGGGATGCCGTGGTCTCGGGAGATATACCCATCTATGAAGATGATGAGCTCAAGGTTCCTCTCGACAATTCTATGTTCGTCAGTCGTTTTACAAAGCCCGACACAATAATTCTCGAGATTGTCGACGATGATGAGAACTACGAATACAAGACGGTTCTTGTACCTAAGGAGTTCAACTCTGAGGAGATGTTGCAGATACGACTCAAGGAGGCGTGGTATATCGACAAGCAGGTGACGGAGCAGAATGTCCGTATCATCTCCTTGTGTCTCACCAAGGAGTTCTATAAAGAATACGACGGCGACTTGGAATATATGGGTACTGTAGAGCTTTTCTGGATTCCGATGCTATCACCGCAGGTGCGTCGTCTGTTGGTTCGTAATGAGGCCACTTGGGAAAGAAACATAGCCAACCAACCCTCATGGGAGAATATCTTTATCACCCGCCGGTTCAACAGTTATATCACCAGAATCTCTAACCGGTTCAACCGAACGATTCTAGACTATCTGACGGGTCCTGAAGCGATATGGGAGTCTGAGCGTATCGAGGATGAACTGCTCGATATCAGTCAGGATATGTGGGAGTATTGAGGGTATAAGGTTTAAAAGGTTTGAAAGGTTTCTAGACTATCTAGATTTTCTAGAATTTCAATTTTCAATTTACCATTGGCTCATCAAGTTCGCCAGCCACAGCACACGGGTCACAGGTCACGATTAGATGAGACCGCATATTTACGCCATTTGTCTATAACCGAGACGAAATCGTCAGGTAGGGGCGACTCGAAATGCATCTGCTGATGGGTGGTTGGATGCTCGAAACCTAACGTCATGGCGTGCAAAGCCTGACGAGGGAGCAGCTGGAAGCAGTTGGTGACAAACTGTTTGTATTTTGAGAATGTGGTGCCTTTGAGAATCTGGTCTCCTCCATACATGGCGTCGTTGAACAGGGGGTGTCCGATATGTTTCATGTGTGCTCGTATCTGGTGAGTCCTTCCGGTCTCAAGAACACACTCTACAAGTGTTACATACCCGAAGCGTTCGACCACCTGCCAATGCGTCACGGCATGTTTCCCGATTTCAGGGTCTTCGAAAACAGTCATCACACGACGGTCCTTGGGTGAACGTGCCAGATTGCCTATAATGGTGCCCTTGTCCTCGGCAAAATCTCCCCACACCAAGGCGTTGTATTTCCTCTCTATGGTATGGTCGAAGAATTGTTTGGCGAGTACGACCTGCGACTCCTCGTTTTTGGCAATCAGAAGAAGTCCTGATGTGTCTTTGTCGATTCTATGCACCAGATACGGAGCTATAGGCTCTCCGTTATCACTCTTCTTCTTGTCGAAATAGTATACCAGACCGTTCAGAAGAGTTCCTGTGAAGTTGCCGTAGCCGGGATGGACGACGAGTCCGGCAGGCTTGTCGACAACGAGCACGTCGTTGTCTTCGTATACAATGTCCAGGGGGATGTCTTCAGGCACTACGTCGAATTCATGTGGAGGATTCGGTAGAAGGATGCTGATGACATCCGAAGGTTTTATCTTGTAGTTTGACTTGGCGGCTTTGTCGTTCACCAGAATACAACCAGCCTTCGCCGCCGCCTGAATCTTGGTGCGGGAGATGCCTTCCAGACGCATCTGCAGATATTTGTCCATCCGCATAGACTCCTGTCCACGGTCGACGGCGATACGGTGGTGTTCGTATAACTCTGTCTCCTCGCTTAACGGTGCCTGAAAATCTGTTGACGGGTTCTCTTCCATTCTGTCGCTTAGTGATTGATGATTATCTTCTTGGTGCAGAAATCGCCGGTAGCGATATTGGTTATTCTCACCACATAAACTCCGTTGGCATAGTTGGCTGGCAGTTGGAGGGTGCTTGAAGACAGTGTTTGGGTGAGTAATAATTTGCCGGAGATGCTGTAGAGTTGGATCTGATACTGCTCTCCGACGAAGTCTCTGTTTATCGAGATATTCAGGTGGTCGTTGATAGGATTGGGGAAGACGGAGAACTGAATCTTGTCGTTGTCGGGCGACACTTGGTGGGTTGACAGCAGTGCTGAGGCGCCAAAGACGGGACGCATCATCACTGCTCCGCTCAATATGCTATGGCTCCACTCGTTCCCTGTGCGATAGTAGGACCATGGGCGGGCGTCATTGCCACGGTCAAATCCGATATTGATAAAGTCGTTCGACAGTTGCTCGAAACCTATAAAGACAGTGTCCGAGATACGTACCTGATTGGACAGGGCGTATCTGTAGAATTCGTTGAATCCTTTGAATTGGGGCGTCCTTTTCTCGCTGTCCTTGTAAAGGAGTGCGTCGGGCACTCCCTTGCGACAACTCCACACACATATCTGGAACTGTATTCCTTCGTTCTCGCCGTTGCGTGTCCTGTTAAAATAGAGATCTACGGCAGTGAGGGTGTCTGCTGTGTTTAGGTCAAACCTATAGGCGAACCACATGTGGTTTCCTGTGGATGTCAGACCGTATCCGTTCTCCGGCACACCGTCGTCATAGGCGTAGTAGTTGCCCAGCGTCTGAGTGAATCTTAAGGTGTCGTTGCCACCATGGTTGTCACCTCCCACTCCCTCACGAACCACATGGATTATGGAATAGTCGGCAGACTCATCGGAAATGGGAAAACAGAAATTGACGGGAGGTCTGCTATGGACAGGCATGTTCTGATAGGTGCCGGCAGGATAGAATGGTACGATATTCTCATATCCTCCGTCGTAGTTTCCTATCTGTTGCCCAGCCTCGTTGAGGACTACGTAGGAATAGTTGGAGGCGAGTGTTTGGTTGTAGCGGTTCGAGATAGTCATCTCCAGCTCGCTCTTCATATCTCCTGCCCTGAACTGGCGGGCGGGCATCGCCTGATAGTGTTTAAGCATGGAGGGAGCCTTCTCGACAAAGGTGATGTCTCTGAAGAAAGAGTCTGCCAGTGTCCTGTTGCGGTCAAGGTATATGTAGTCGATATTCCATTGGTCGCAGTTGCCTGCTATGCCACTCTTGGGATTGGGGTCCAGACTGGCATAGTTGCGGAAGCGGAACTGGAACTTATCTGAGAAGAAGCAGGAGTCTTCAATCTTTATTGTAGTGTAACGCCACGGCCAGTGGGATGCTATCCCGGCAGTGTCGGCGTCAAATCCCGGAGTGAACCATACGGTCACCCAGCTGCTGTCGACGGAATTGTAGAAGTCAAGGAACAGGGTGTCCTGACTTGAGGGGGCGTCGCCCACACGTTCCCATTGGTTGCCATACCATCCGCCAGGAAGGAAGTAGAAACTGAGGGTGACGGAATCTGACGGCGAGAGACGGCGCTGATATGTTCCGGTGATAGAGTCGAGTCGTATTATCTGCGATGCCAGCGTGTCGGCGTAGAAGAGGTTCGTGGAGGCTTGAGGGTATAGTTCGCCGTTCTGGTCTATTGCGTCGAGGGTGGCTACTCCGACAGACGGTGGCTGGGGGGCGTAGTCTTTGTTGATAAAAGCCTGATTGGATAGCCAGCGGTTGGGGTCGGGCAGACCCTCGTAGTCGGAGAAATCATCAAAGAAGGGAATCTCTAATCTCAGAGTGTCGTTACTTTTTGCTGTGACAGGAATAGGGAAGGAACTGAGAGGCGACAGAATCTCCTGCGCTGTTGATGAGAGAGTCGCAAACAGCAGACAAACAAATATGATGATATGTAGAGACCGTTTATTCAAGTTTGGGATAAAAGGTTAAAAGGGTTAAAAGGGTTTCGTTTAATCGTTATTTCGTTTAATTGTTGATATGGTGATAAGTTGATAAGTTGATATGGTGAATTGTATCTGAAGTTAAAAATATAGTTAAAGTTAAGGTTTTGTTATTCCAATTCTCAATTATTCCCCCTCTAAGTTAGAGGGGGTGCCCGTAAGGGCGGGGGCGTGTGTTATTTCAATTTCAATTCACAAAATCAAAAGTCGTCAAGAGTTATCATCCTGTCGGGATCCCTGTCGGTGTTGTAATCCCCACCCTCGTAGAGCGAGCGAATGGAGTCCTCTATCTGACGTTGTTTCATGCGTTCCAGTTCTTCCATCGCCACCACCGATTTGTCGCAGTACCATAACTCCACGCCACTGCCGAACAGTGATTCGTTGCGGCCGCTGTATTGTGGCGACTGCTTGTATACTATGGCATGACTCATGTCGGATATGTTGTCATAGTGCTCTGCACCGACATTCAATGATGCGGAGAGGATGTTTTTGCGAGCCTTGATGGGCGACATGCCGACAAGATAAGGCACTATGGTCTGTCCGCTCCCGTTGCCACGACCGACCACCAGGTCTATCATGGCACCTTTCTCCAGACGCCTTCCCGCCGCCACGCTGCGACCCTTGTATTTCTGATCGAGCACCACATGGTGTGGGTCGTCAATGAATATCAGCCGTCCACCATGGAGACCCACATTCTCAAGTTGTGAGATGGCGTGGCGAACACTTAGTGACCGCAGGTCAGGCACGATGGCGTTGTCGGGAGTGTAGGATGTTATGGTGAGATATATCTTTCTTCCCGTCTTTATCATGGAACCAGAGTCGGGGTCCTGTCTCAGGATAAATCCGCCTCGATGGTTCGACTGATATATGGAGTCGATGACAACATACTGCAGTCCCAGACCGTCGTCATTGTTCAGGTCTTCTATATAAGAACCCACAACATAAGGGGTGGGGTGCTCGTCGCCAACACGACCATAATGCTTCAATATGATAAAAATCACGACAACTATGCAGAATGACACTGCTATGGCTATCAGTGCGTGGAGAATCCAGGGGTATTTCTCAAGAAATCTTTTGTTGCTCATTGGGTGATGACGTGTGTATGTGGTAAAAAAAACTGCTTGATATTATTGATATGTTGATACGTTGATACGTTGATATGTTGATATGTTGTTTCGTTTAATCGAATAATCGGAATCATTTGTCCCTTAACTCCCTTTAACTTCCCTTAACTTCTCTTCTCATAACTTCCCTTAACTCCCACTTTAACTCCATCTCATTTTTTCACATATAGAAACGTAATTTGGCGTTTTTTATTGCCGACGGGACTATTTTTCGACCTCGCCGATAAGGGTGGCGGATGTGCAACGGACAACCCTTACGTTCACGTATTGTCCCGGCTTCATGTCGCCACGGTCGAATACAATCACTTTGTTCTGACTGTTCCTGCCAAATAGTTGCTGTTCCGAGCGATGTGACACGCCTTCTATGAGTACCTCGAAAGTTTTCCCTACCTCTTTTTTGTTGTTCTCTAACGCTATCTCGCCCTGCAACGCAATGATTTCCTCCAGCCGGCGGGTCTTTACGACGTCAGGCACGTCGTCTTGCATATGTTTCTCGGCGTATGTGTTGGGGCGCATGGAGAACTTGAACATATAGGCGTAGTCGTAGCGAACCTTGCGGAACATCTCGAGTGTGGCTTGATGGTCTTCTTCCGTCTCGCCGCAGAATCCGGCGATGACATCGGTGGTGATGCTGCAGTCGGGCAGGTAGTGCCGTATGGCGTCGATGCGGTTGAGATACCATTCGGGAGTGTAGCGGCGGTTCATCAGTTTCAGCATCCTCTCGCTGCCCGACTGGACGGGGAGGTGGATGCATTTGCAGATATTGTCGTAACGCGCCATCACCTGCAACAGTTCGTCGCTCAAGTCTTTGGGATGCGACGTGGCGAAGCGGACACGCAATAGAGGATTGACATCGGCGACCATCGCCATCAGTTCGGGAAAACCTACATCGCCGTTCTCAGAATGCCAGCGGTAACTGTTCACGTTCTGTCCCAGCAGGGTGACCTCACGGTAACCCTTCTCAAAGAGTTCCCGTGCTTCATGCACTATGGTTTGCGGGTCGCGGCTGCGTTCACGGCCACGGGTGTAGGGTACTACACAGTAGGCGCAGTAGTTCTGGCATCCCCTCATGATGCTTATATATGCCGAGATGCCGTTGGTGTCGTAACGTACGGGGTCGATGTCGGCGTATGTCTCGCTGTCGCTAAGCAGTGTCTCCGCCAGTTTCTCTCCGTCGTGGATGTGTGCCAGCATGTCGGGCAGTTTGCGGTAGGCGTCGGGTCCGACGATGAACGACACATTGTCCTCCTCTTCCATCAACTGCTTCTGCAGTCGTTCCGCCATACATCCGAGGATTCCTATCTTGACCCACTGGCGTTGGCGTTGCAGGGCCTTCAGCTCGTGAAGACGTTTGCGGATGCGTTGCTCCGCATTGTCGCGGATGGCGCAGGTGTTGATAAGGATGTAGTCGGCCTGGTCAATGTCTTTGGTGATGGTATAGTGCTCTTTGGTAAGGATGGCGCCCACAATTTCGCTGTCAGCAAAATTCATCTGACAGCCGTAGGTTTCTATATAAATATTGTTTCTCAATGCTTTGAAGTAATTATGGGATATGTAAAGAAAGTTACAAAAGTACAAAAAAAGCCCCAACTGACAAAAAAACAATTCGCATATCAGTTCTGCGGTCTTCACCTGCTACACGGAGGTGTCTTTTTGAGTTTCTGGCACTAATTCGCAGAGTTTGTCCTCCCGGATGACCTTCGGGGCGGCCTTGCCGGCCAGCACCAAGATTTTCTTCCCGTTGCGGTAGATATGCAGCTGCTGCGAGCGCACCACCGCCGTCAGTTCCTCACTGCATTTATTTTTATTCAGCGGTGTTCGGTTCCCCTTCGGGGTACAGGGATCATCCTGCATCGCCAGCCAGAGCTGGTGGTATTCGCCGTCCTCTTCAAACAGCTTCCTCCGCAGGTGCGAGCACATATTGGTTGTGTCGATTATCATCATAAAGTGTGTTACGTTGCAAATCTCTTACCGGTACCGTGATGAAGAGAGTCTTTATTGTACGTTCTTAGTTGAAATGGCAAAGACATACCAACAGTTTTCTTTGCTTTGACGTTCAAGGTATCCCTTTTGCTTCATTCTGTCTATCATCTTCTGCAAAGCGGAAATGTTTACTCCGGTAGTTTCCGACATCTTCTTGTAGGTGACAAATGGGTTGTCCTGCATTAGGCGTAGGATATTCTTGCTTGTCTCGGTACGGAACTTTACCATCTGATATTTAATTATTTTGCAGTTGTTTCAATAATTTATTGTGGGTGTGGCGCACACCGCTGCCCAAATCTGTTGGTTCAATAAGCAACAGACTTTCGCGCAGTTCGTCGCGCAGTTCTGGATAATTAAGACTGAGTTTATACGCCAGTTTCATACACAGCGAGCGCACCCCGTAGGGTTCCTCAATCATCATCATATGCTTAAAACTGAAATCGAGCAGAGCAACATAATATTCCGGCGTTTCATCCGTGTTTTCCACCTGCCAGTCAAGCTTTTCGAGCAAAGACAGCGTGATGCGGCGCAATGAGGTGTCAGCAGTTGTTATTGCCAGTTGCACCAGTGTTTCGCGGTGTGCAGCAATATGCTGGCAGTCATCCTTGGGCAGATGCGTCAAAGCCCAAGCCGCGTGTACCGCCTCTTCCCTGTTGTTGCAAAGCATAGCCTCAAAGAGACCTTCGCGGAAAGCCTCATCGCCGTGCGCCCTCTTTGCTATCGTTTTTATATCGTCAATATGTAATGTAGACATAACTATCTGTTACATAATCTTCTTCAATTCCTCAACTACTTCCAAGTCGGCTCTGGATTGTGCGACCGAGCATGCCCACCAGCTGCCTCAGCTCGCCAATCTGCTCCTTGCGAAGCCGCTCGTTGACGGCATAGCCCTTGGTGAGGTAATCCTTCAAGATGCGATTGGCCCACTTTCTGAACTGTACACCGCGATTGCTCTTCACTCTGTATCCGACAGAAGTCACCATTTCCAAATTGAAATATTCCTTGTCGTGTGTCTGAGTTTTCCCTTCAATGGCACCATGTTGAGTGGTATTCGCAAATTTTGCGACTACCACTTCGCCAGCCAGTTCTTCCTTTAGGGCGTTGTTGATATGTTTGCTGATGGTCTTATAGTCGCGATCAAACAATGTGGCCAGCTGTTCTCGTGTGAGCCAAATCATATCCCCATCCAACTTCACATCCAGCTGAACAGCATTGCGCTCGTCTTTGTATATGACAATCTTGTTTTCTTCCATAACTATATCTCCAATTCAATATTCCATCTTCCTTATTCGCTAAATTTATTTGATTCATTGGTGCTGACTCGCACAATCTTATTTGATTCATCGGAGCTCGCGACCTTGCCTCATCAAGCTCGGCAGCCAAAGCACGGTTCATCACCCTTTCAGGGGTCTTACATCTTCCTTCTTACATCTAACATCTCATCAGTATCCAAAAACCGAAAATGTGCCACTTAATATTCCCTTACTATTGGCGTGGGACAGGTGCCTGTCCCCTGTCACCTGGTTCTCTATATTCATCTGTCAATTACTACCCAAGGACTTCTGTTGTCCTTGGTTTCTTTCTCAATAAAGCCGTTCTTTCGGAGGAAAGAGAGTTCTCTGTCAATAGTACGTTTTGACATGCCAAACAGTTTCGCCAATTTAGTGGCGGTAGTGTCGCCATCAACCCTTAGATAGGCAATAATATCTTGCTGTCTATCTGTTAATTGAATTTCGACACTAATATCGCCATTACTATTGCCATTGGGTGTGGTTTGACTATTGTTCGCATTCTTCCTCATGAATGTCACCTTCACACCACCATCGACATTTTCGATCTTGGGCATAGGTAACCCCGCACTCTCAAATCCTTCGAGTAGCGCAACTCCGCCGCCACCTGCGTCATCAAGCGTTCGCTGGGGAAAGGAACTCCGCCCAGCAGGACAACCCCCGCAGGATTGCCGCCGAACGGCCGGTCGGTGAAGGCGTCAACGATATAGTAGCGCATCATGGCTTGGGAGCAAACGGGCATTTCTTCCCGATGCACTGCTCGTTGATTTGACTGCGGGAGCAGCGCACCTCTGGTTTTTCCATCTCAACGCCGAGGTGTTCCTTCACGAAGTCGATGGCCGTGAGCACCGAGAGGTAGGAGTCGCGCTTGCAGCAGCGAGGGCCGCCATTCTCGGCCACCTGCTCCAGGGCACGGGCGGTGCAGAGGTTGCAGAGGCGCCAGGTGTCGGTGGAGAAGGGAGTGTTTCGGGTGATAATCGACATGAATATGCCGGTGCTGATGCTCGCGCCACAGGCACCCATATAGCCGCAGGCGCCGCCGGGCACCTGCTCGCCACGCCGCTTTACCTCGGCGAGGGCCTCCTCCATGTCAAGCTTTGCGCTGTCGGGCAAACAGTTGTTGTAGGCCGTCAGCAGGGCGGCACCCACCAGCACGTGGTGCGTGGGGCCGTGCATGGGACAATCCGGCTGCGACATCAGCTTCTCCAGAATCTCGATTGGGTTCCGCGAAGTCTCCGCCAAACACAGCGCCACCACGGGGCCCTGTTCCGTTGTCTCTACTTCCACCGCGGGTTGAGTCTCTTTCGGCGCCTCCTTGCACGAGGTGGCCCCCAGCGCCATCACCGCCGCCACCGCGATAATTGACAGTATTTTCTTCATCATTTCAAGTATTATTTTGCTGCAAAGTACATATTATCTTGTTTATAGTTTTATCCCTCCGAGCAGTCGTATGACAGGTACCTGTCCCCAGTCACGCGGTGCTGACTCGCATAATCTTATTTGATTCATCGGAGCTCGCGACCTTGCCTCATCAAGCTCGGCAGCCAAAGCGCGGTTCATCACCCTTTTAGGGGTCTTACATCTTACATCTTCCTTCAGACATCATACTTCTTACATCTTCCTTCTTACATCTTACATCAAATAATATCCAAAAACCGAAAATGTGTTACCTGATATCCCCTTACTTTTGGCGTGGGACAGTTTCCTGTCCCTGTGTCCCCTTATTTCGGTATTGAAATAGAAATGAGAATAACCTAATTACCTTCCATCAACTGCGACCAAGTGGCAAACCAAGGTTTCATGGTTGCACCACCTTTTGACAATGCCTTTAATTTCTTATATTCTTGAGATTTCGAAGTGTCGAACTGGTAAACAAGATAATATTCACTATTCAGCGAAGAAAAACCCTTATCTTCCAATGTTTTGCGAGAGAAAAAACTCGGACCTGCCCTTTTCAATTTGAAAAGGGTGCCATCGGTGCCGTTGTGCAACATTACATATTTGGCGTTCACCGAGTTTGGCTCAAGTACTATTGATCCAGCCGCTTCGTCG
Organism: Bacteroidales bacterium UBA1223; assembly: GCA_002309155.1. Classification (GTDB taxonomy): domain Bacteria; phylum Bacteroidota; class Bacteroidia; order Bacteroidales; family P3; genus Colimorpha. The sequence goes on from DBXB01000057.1 coordinate 31,386, forward strand.
GTTCTCACATAACATAAGCCTTTCTCCTTCATCTTCGCCAGCTTCTCCTTATTTGCAAAGTTGACCAGTACCACATCGTCAGGGTCTTGGTAAGCCAATCCGTGCTGCGGAGCCACATTCTTGTACAGATAAGTTTTCATCCGGCTCCGTTTCAGCCATTCGGTTATCTGTTCGCGCAATGCTTGTTCGCTACTGTTGGGGTCAACGGCGATTCCGTCCGAAGGCCTCAATGGGAACGCTCCGATGCCGATGGCTTTGATGGATTGGTAGTAACGCGATTTCTCAAACTCCTCGCGTGTGTAGTTACCAGGGAAGAGTACATATCCTCCTATCACCTCGCGTTTGGGTTTCTGGTTGGTTGGGTCGATATAATAGATGGCATCACGGTAGCGGTGCATCTGGTCGATAGCGTCGCTGGGTGGGATGTCCAAATCGTCGGGATGGGTGTCGCTGATTCGGTATTTTGCATCGAATAGGAAAGTGTATTGAATGTCTCGCTGCCGTTTGGTAAGCCTCAAAACAATATCGGGTCGTTGCTGCGTGGTGAACGTTGTGGTTCCACCAATAGCCGAAACTGCACTTCCGTCATCTTCCCTTACGGGAGCATTATACAGCACCGATGCCAACTCCACATTGTCTTCCGTCCGTAGGAAGGTAACCTCCGAGCGGGTTCCCCAATTCAAATCGCGAATGAACTGCGGCGTTAAACTCTTGCCTTTGTATTGTGCAACCGCAGTATCACCAAGCAGGTCGGAAACGATGTTCTTCACCTTTAGGAAACACCATATCTCATACAACATGGCGATATCCTTCGTCTCCAACTTATTAACGCCCTCCTCCAATTCATATCCGCACAGTAGCTCAATCCATTTCTGGTAGATGGTTCGGTAGTTGATGGATTTCTTCATCACCAATGAATCCTGCGCAAATCCCTTGAAGGCTCCAATGTTGCGGAAGAATGGATGACTTACCAATCGCTGCAGCTCTTCGCCCATCTCCTCGAGTCGGCACTCCATTATCTTGGATTTGGCCACGCTGTTTCTGATATGCTGACTCACTACGTTGAAACGTTGAAGCGTTTGCCCCATCACAAACTTCAAGAAACGGTTCTCTACGGTGTCGTTGGTGTGACAGAGTTCGTGAGTGCGGTACAAGTGGTGTGGATCGTCCTTGAATTCGTAATACTCATTCTCTAACTCCCGTTCCACCCATCTCAGTCGCTCCTGCCGCTCATAACTCACTTTGTCATGTAGCTTTCTTCGGGGTGAGTTGATTATTTGACGGCAGGCCTTGGTGAGGTCATCAAAGCATGATTGGAATATCTGCCACCAAATCAAGTCGGTCGACTCGCCGCTTCGGGTGCGGAAGTTGATGTAGGTTTCGCGCATAAAGGCGAACGACAGCATGCTGTATTCCCTCTCTATGTCGCGAATTATCCATTCCATATCCGTGCGGTAATCCATCTTGTAGCTCAGCACCTCGGTGGTGAATCGAAGGCTTTGGGGTCTTCCGTTTTTCTTGTATTGAAGGCTGATGTCGGTCTTTCCTACTTGGTTACCGAATCCGATAGCTCCGAACAACAGATTCCCGTCGCTGCTCAGTTGTGCATCCTTCGACACATTGCAGAACATCAGCGACATCTCGCCCACATCCTCTCCACCTTGTATCAGCACGGGATATTGAGTATTCTCAAAGAAAACAGCCTCACGCACCAGCTGCTTGCTTTCGCTTTCGTGTCCGTTGAAAACAAAGCTGGCGTTCTTTTGTGGGGTGACAAATTCGGCAGTCAGTTTCTCGTTACCCCGCTCCACTCGCAGATTTTCCATCGCCTTGCGTATGCGGTCGATGGTTTTGTCGCACGAAAAACGCATCCGGACATCGTCGTTCCGAATTTCAAAGCTGAATATGTCCCCTCTGGTTTCCATTTATGCCCAATAGGAAACAAAGTGCTCCCGTTCAAGCGTACGGTACATTGTGTTGATTTTCTTCTCGGTCGATGATTCTGTCCCGATGTATTCTCTCACAATTGCACGCAGACAGTTCAATAGGTTGAGTCGGTCTTCACCGGCATCGGTGATTTTTTCTCTGCCAATGGATGCCACCACTTGGTCGTTTTCGTCGACAGCCAGACGGTTGTCGTCGCCCTCGATACGCGACAATATCTTCATCAGCGTGAATTCGTCCAAGGCTTTGTTGGTGTTGAAATTCTCTCCTGCGAATTCTCGGCTTGCAGCCACATAGAGCAGCGCCTCGTTGGCAGCACGGTAACCCAGTTTGAACGGTGTTCCATCCAGAAGGTTGTTGACGGTCTTCAGATAGTCGACTACCATCCTGCTCTCTATCTTATCCTTAACCTCCGATGCCTGTTGCGGACGTTTCACCAGCAATTCGTTGAGATCGGTAAGCAGCGGGAACTGCTCACTTTCGCCCGAAAGAAACTTATCATAATCAACCTCGTTCATCTCCACCGACATTGCCCTATCCAGCACCTTGCGCGAGAATGAGAATGTCGTCTCATCCATATTCACCGTACCCATCACCATCAAGTTTTGGGGCAGAGTGAGACCTTTCTCGTAAAGATGTATCGCCAATGGATTTTTGTCGATGGGGTCAGCGTCACCAAGCAGTTCAATAAGCATTGCTTTGCCCTCTTTCTCGCCAAAATCCTTGAACGGCTTGATGATGGGGTCGGTGATATATTCTCCGTTTTCATCAGTTGAGCGAGACTCAATAGCGCTGAGGAATTCGGCAAAATATTCTTCCACAGGGGCAAGATTCATCTCATCCAAGCAAAGGAAATAAGGGGTATCTTTATCTTGCCAAGCTTTCACAATAAACTTCACGAAAGGCGTAAACTCGTACTTTCTCGAGATGTTGGAGTAGAATCCCACCACATCCATCGAATTGTGCCAGTTGGGCTTCACCTGGATTAGCTCAAAATTCTCTGGGCGGTTATCTTTCCAGCGGTCTTCTTCGTTGTTGTAATGCTGTGTGGTAGTTGCTTGTGCCAGTTTCCTTACGATGCGACTCTTGCCAGTACCTGAAATGCCTGCCAACAACATGAACGGTTTGGTGCGAAGGGCGGTAAGATAGTGGCGGTATTCATTGTTATAGTTTATTCTACGAATTTGCCTTTCTTGAATCTCAAATGTATTTGAATTGTTTTCAATAGAGACATTAATGGTTTGAGATATCCAATTACAAAAAACAGATTCTTTAAAATGCATCAAAAGATAATAAGAGTATGGTCTCTTATTGCTCATTATCAATACATCTGATAATTCCTTGTATGTATTATCTTTAATATACCCCTTTAAGGTATCAATATTTACACTTTGGTCACACACAAATACAACTATCGGTGAATTATATCGCATTTGTTCGCTAACACGATTGCCGATGGCTCTTGGATCTGTAACATGCGATACGCTACAAGAAACATGGAAATTGTATTCTGCCCACTGTTTGATATCTTTCCCCTTTGAGCTATTACGAGGGTTCGCATTGATAAGAGCATCAACTGCGCTTTCGAATTGATTTAAAATAGTATTATCCATATTATTTCAATTTCGTAATGTATTCATTTAATGTATTATAAAAGTATTGAGGGTGCTTAAGATGTCCTTCTCGCAACCTTTTTACAAAACCGTTTGTTGCTTTTAGGGATAATGGAGTCATTGTTTCTTGCATATAATCCTCTAACTTATATTCGGTTTTTAATGGATACAATGTCGATTTTGATTCATAGATATCAGATCCAATACACCAGGCAGCTTTAGGCCAATTAGAACCAGGAATATGTATCCTATCTTTGGAGCAATCATATGAAGATGGATGCACCATCTTATTTGCAATCCATGAAACCGTGTCAACCGTTACCGCATTGCCTATTAGTTTCCATCTGGCAGTTTTTTTTGCTATTTCTTCTGTTGGGAGAGTCCAATTTCGAGGAAAACCTTGTAGTGCTTCTGCATCACAAATATTTGGCATAGCAACCACCCCGTTGGGGAAAGCTATTGCGGGAGGCGAAGGAATACCTATTGTAGATCCTGCTTTGATGGTTGGAATTGCATTCTGTACAAGCCCAAGGGCGTTTTTTCCTTCCGTCCAATAAAAGCCAAGCGGCGCATCAAAAGCATCATAGTTAACGGTGCCTATGGATTGATTGTAATTGTCACTTAATAGAACATTACGCGGATCGTGAGTTAATGATGCAACAATGAAAACTCGAGCTCGATGTTGCGGAACAAAAGCAATAGAGTCTATTGTTCTATATGCCCATTTATATCCCAGTTGACGTAATTCAGAAGTGATTTTTTCAATCGTTTCGCCTTTGTTGAGTCGTAGCATAAATGACACATTCTCAATGACCACCCACTCTATTTTTTGGGTTTTTAGAAGGCGAAAGACCTCCTTAACCAAAGAAGAACGAGTCCCCAACATGCCTTTCTTTTCCCCGACAGAGCTCAAATCCTGACAAGGGAAACCTGCACATAAAATTTCTGTGTTGTCCGGTAGGGTTTTGATGTCCCTAATATCACCAACTAATGGAATTGACGAGAAACGATTCTTAAGTATATATTGAGCAACATTATCTATTTCACACATTAAAATTGTGTTCGCAATTTTTTCAAAAGCGAGTTCAAACCCTCCAATGCCAGCAAATAGGCTTACAAGTCTGTATTTCTTATGATTATTATTACATTTTCTCATATGCCCCGTCTATTTTTAAAATATTCTTGCAAGCATATTCAATCAATAACGGTGGAACACTTTCTCCTATAACCTCACAGCACATTACTCGAGAAATCGGTTTTTTGTCAATGGTGAAACTATAGTTATAATTATTAATTGATTGGAGAATCATGCCCTCATAAACAGATAGAACTCTGTTTTGATCCGGGTGTATCTTCTTGTCTGAAGCTTCGTATTGGAAATTTTGAGTTAGGGTTGGAGATGGTACCTCCCAAGACATTCGCCTATATGCACTGTCAAATCCCCTGATTAGCCTTCTCTCGTTGGTTTTAGAATCTATCATGCTAGGGCGAGGCAACAGAGCACCACATTTTGCACAAAAAATAGGAGTGTCCTTTCTTGATTGATGCCTACCGTCTTCCATGCACATTCCATGTCTAGGGGTCTTATCATATCCACATTTGACACATTGATTGTTATAGGCAGTTTCGTTAGCTGGAGTATTACATACCCACCAAAACTTATCTGGTTTCATGATAGGTACAACATGCCATTTGATATTAGGACATTCATTTTTCCCCTTTTCTGCTGATAAATATGGTAGTTTACCAATGGCTTCTTTTAATGATACCCAATTTTTCAATGTCCCAGATGCGATTTCAGAATGCGTCCTTGGGGGCAAAAAAGACCCATGTTTTTTGAAGTATCTTTTGCCTTTTTCACTTTTTGTGAATATTGTAATTAATCGAACTCGCGTTTGTGGAATTCCATAATCTGCACAATTCACGACTTCAGCACAACCCAGATAATCTGGTGATAGTTCATCTTTTATATAGTCAATAATATTTTGATAGTCATCAGATTCGGTCCTAATAATAGTGTCTTGCATTGTTTGGACATTCTCAAAAAGAACCCAATCTGGTCTTAGTTTTTTTATTATTCTCAATGTGGGAATAATTAATCTATTACGAGGGTCCTCTTTGGGTCTTCTTCCTGCTCTTATCTCTGCCAAAAGTTTCCCTAATCCATTGAATGACATTCCTTGACATGGGGGGGTCGCATATACTAAAAATGGAGCACCAACTTTTTTGGATTTCCACTTATCTATAATATCTTGTTCTTTGTCCCAAATGTCACCACAAATACTTTCTGTTTCAGGGAAATTTTCGTGATATAAGTCGCATCGATTCTTAAGTAATTCATTACTTAAAAGAATATCCATTCCACAGGCTTTTATCCCAAGTTCTCCAATGCCTGCAGATGAGAAAAGACTTAACACGTTATATTTATTCTTGGGCATTATATTCAATCTATCAATTGTTCCTTCAGCTTAAAGGCTTCGGGATCTATTGCCATTTGGTATATTTTGATATTAGGATTGCGTTCTTTTGCAACCTTTATCATCTTTTCTTTGTCTTTGTTGTCCATATTTATACCCAGGTAGATGGATTCGAAGCATTCCCCGCCAATCTCTAGAAATGCACGAACTGTCTTCCAATCCATCGATTTCTCCATGCCTTTCTGCGTGCAAAATAGTTTTTTGAACTTCATACATATGGATTTGTCTTCCTCATACAGTCCCGGCAGAAGCCGCATATGTTCGGGAGAGGGATCGTAAGCAATGAAGCGAACTTCCTGCTCATGCTGCCAAGCCTTTGCCTTGGTGGACAACTGGTAGCGGAAGAAGTCTTTGGCATCATGGAAGTAATCAGGCTTCTCAATGATGTCTCTGTACTGCACTTCCATTTCCAATGCACCAATAAAGACATTGCACATGATTTTTGAAAGATACTTTTGAGCCTTTTCCATATCCAAGCCTACGCACACACCACGGTGATTGCCGTAGTAGCTCCACATCAGCAAGGAATCGTGGATTTTCGACAGGCTGCATATCCAGGTTTTATTTCTCTGGTTCTCCATGTCGGTTTCTCCTTTCAGTTTAAGGAAATCGGTAGGAGGCCAGTTATGCTTGTTCGTCGGAGCATTAGAATAGTCGAACAAAGCAGGATGGCAGTCAAACGGGTCATTTAGCCGTGTGGCATTAGTGAACATAAGATTGCTGTTGTACAGCATCATCAATCCACCATTTGCATCAAGGTATTTATATAACTTGTTTTCGCCCATTACTCATTCTGCTATCTTGTGCAATTAAATAATGTGCAAAGATACGAAAGTTTCTTAAACCGAGCAAAGAGAAAATGAATTATCTTTTTCGAGGTGCCGAAACGTGGACGAAGTCAAGATTATTTAAAACAGCAAAATATAATTCGCGCGACGCGCGTACGAGGATGGCTGTTGCAGTTAAACAGATGGATACCATGCTGATTTACAGCCTTGATGTAATTGGCGTGAAAAAATTTGCGGTGAGGGAGCGTTAAGAAGCGGACTTGTCTGAACAATCTCGGCAAAAGAAAAGAGAAGCAAATACTAAGTTTCTTTTCCCCATAAATAATCGGCAAAAGAAAAGTGGTATAATCAAAACCGTAATTGCTGACTGGGCAATTTGCAGAGACTATCTGTCTCTTTAATAAAGGTTAGTAGAGGAGTGTTACGGTGCCTTTTGAGTAATGCCAGTTTTGAGGATCAACCTCGCTGCGGTATTTCACCAGCCAGACGTAGGAACCTTGAGGACACAAGGTCCCATTGTATCTGCCATCCCATTCCTCCCCGTTAGTATTGCTATGGAACACTTGTATTCCCTGACGGTTGTAGATGTAGAGTTGGTATTCGATGATTCCGTCATAGAATATCGAGAAGGTCTTGTTTGTCGACTCGTTAGGCGTGAATGCGTTGGGCACGTAAAGGGTCTGCTGTTTTATGGGGATGACTCTTTCTGCGGTGTCGCTGCAGAGATCGCTGAACGCTATCAGGGTTACCACAACAGAGTCGTAGCCCGACTCGGGAGTATAAGTGATTCTCTGGCTGTCCCCGGCGTCATCTCCGTCAATATACCATTGCAATCTCTTTGCTCCAGTGCTTTGTGACAGGGCAACCAGGGTGGGAGTCTCGTGGGTGATGAATTCCGGCGAGACGTCCATAACTGCCTGTGGTTGGACTATGGGTTGCAGTGTGGTGACGTCAGTGTTGGGACAGGTGGGGTATTCGTTGTAGTCGACCAGGAGGGTGAGTGTGATGGGTAAGGTGTTGCTGACCGTCAGGTTATGTGCGTGGACCGACCCCCAACTGCTATTCCATGACTGCTCGTTGCATGTCCAATAGAGGTAGTCGACGTCTGTTTCGACGCGGATGTGGTGGGTCTGCGTCTGACAGTCGTTGGATTGCACAATGTTAATGTAAGGTTGAGGCAGTTTTGTCAAGTTGAGGGAGACGATGCTGTCGCAGGAGTTTGCCGCAATCAGTGTGTCAGCGTATAGTCCGCTTTCTGTGAGTATCTGACTGCCGAACAGATATTGCGTTCCTGTGCAGAAGCTGTCGGCAATCTCGTTATATGTGGCATGTGTCAATTCAAGATGAAGGGTCTCGGTGGTGTCGCAGTTTTCAGGAGACATGGATATTCCGGTCCGTAGGAAGTCTCCGCTGACAGAATAGGTGGTTCCATGCCATGTGTAACTCTCGCAAGCTGTATCGTAAACCTCAGTCACCACGGGAGTGTTGATTGTGAGGTGCAACGTCACGGTCGAGTCGCACCCTCCTGGGAACGCGGACGGCCATGTCCGCATAAAGTCACCAGTAGTGGTATAATTCGTGCCCCACCAAGTAAGGCTGTCGCATGCAGTCGCTGTGGTGTCGCCTGTGGTGCTCTGGATAATCGTCAAATGTAGCGTCACCACGCTGTCGCATCCTCCTGGGAGCGCGGACGGCCACGTCCGCATAAAGTCGCCAGAAGTGGTATAATTCGTGCCCCACCAAGTAAAGCTGTTGCAAGCTATTGCGGTGGTATCACCCGTTGTGGCATGATTAATCGTTAGGTGCAGTGTCACCACGCTATCACATCCGGCGACGTTAATAAAGGTGTGCGTAGCACTATTCGTACTACTGGTGTAATTCGTGCCCCACCAAGTGAAGCTATTGCAAGCCGTAGCAGTTGTATCACCCGTAGTGGCATGATTGATCGTCAAGTGTAGAGTCACTGTGCTATCGCATCCAGCGGCATTGGTAAAGGTGTGAGTAGCACTGTTCGTGCTACTTGTGTAACTATTACCCCACCAGGTAAAGCTATTGCATGTTGTCGCAGTAGTGTCGCCAGTATTAGAATGATTAATCGTCAAGTGCAATGTCACAACGCTATCGCATCCAGCAACATTAGTAAAGGTGTGTGTCACCGAATTTGTCGAACTTGTGTAACTATTACCCCACCAAGTGAAGCTATTGCAAGCGGTAGCGTTAGTGTCGCCAGTGTTGGAATGATTTATTGTCAAGTGCAGGGTCACAACACTGTCACATCCTGTAACGTTAGTAAATGTATGTGTCGCAGAATTTGTGCTATTGGTGTAAGTCGTGCTCCACCACGTGAAATTGTTGCAAGCCGTAACTGTGGTGTCGCCTGTGTTGCTGTGATTGACGGTCAGATTCAGTGTATCGGTACCGTCAGTATATATGCCCGTTGCGGTGTAGGTGTGTCCTCTCCAGGTGTAGCTGTCACAGGCAGTGACAGTCGTTGACGAACACTGGTTCAAGGTAAGATGCAGCGTGGTTACGCTGTCGCATCCTGCTGCGTTAAGGCATGTGAATGTCGGTGTATTGGTGCTGGCGGTATATTCTGTTCCGTGCCAAACAAAGCTATTGCAAACAGTAGTATCCTCAATGCCCGTGTTAGAATAATTGACAGTTAAGTGCAGAGTCACCACGCTATCGCATCCTCCTGGGATCGTGGACGTCCACGTCCGCACATAGTCGCCAGTAGAGGAATAAGGTGTTCCCCACCAAGTAAAACTGTTGCAAGCCGTAGCGTTGGTGTCTCCAGTGTTGGAATGATTTATTGTCAAGTGCAATGTCACAACGCTATCGCATCCTCCTGGGATCGTGGACGGCCACGTCCGCACATAGTTGC
>DBXB01000052.1 GCA_002309155.1 Bacteroidales bacterium UBA1223
AGATTAAATAACCAACTAATAAACAGCAATATGAATTTATTATCAGAAACAAAAAGAGCAGCCCAAGAGTGGGTTGAAAATGGTGGTAAATGTATATATCGGTTTGGATGGGCTTACCGAGGAGCATCAGCACAAACCATAACAACAGAGAAGGCCAAGGAGTTACTACCCGGATACTCCTTCGGGATGGGATTCTATGAGCTTGGTTGGACTACCTATAACGGTGAAACTGTATTGGAGTTTAACGAACTTGGTGAAAATGACCTGCTCTAAACGACAAAGGGGAGCCACCCGGCTCCCCTCCTTTTTATCTCTATAAAAGCATTTGAAAAAGCATTTTTATTTGACTACAACTCAATATGGTAGTGATTATGAATACGATAAAATTTTCTAACAAATATACGTAAAAAATGTAAATTTGCAAAAAATAAATGACTATGATTATTGGGTATCAATATTGGAGCATGCAGTTGCTAAGACCTGGAGAACAGATTGTTCTGCAGGATGCCGAGGTGATGGATGACAATCGACTTGACGATTGTTTTGAGGTTTTGACCGAGAGAGAAAAAAATGTTGCTGTGGTTTGCCATAGACACAGCGCAAAGGAGATTGTTGAATATCTGAAGAAAAAATACATCTACATTAAAGCCGCTGGTGGTGTGGTGAGTGACAGTGAGGGTAGAAAACTACTGATGATGCGCAACGGACGAGCCGACCTTCCGAAAGGTAAGGTCGAGAGCGGTGAATCCCTGCTGGAAGCAGCGATAAGAGAAACCAATGAAGAGACAGGACTCACAGAACTCACTACAGAAAGATTGTTGGTAAAGACCTATCACATCTACAACCTGTACGGTGGATGGCATCTGAAACAGACTTCTTGGTATGAGATGAAAGTCTGCGGAAACGAGCGTCTGGTGCCACAGACAGAAGAGGGCATCACCGAGTTGGCGTTTATGGATTCCGTAGAATGGAAAAAGTGCCTGCAACGGAGTTACGCAACAATGCGAACTGTCATGCAGGCACTTGGATGAATTCAGGAATGCGAGTCTGTGACTAACTGAGCATGGATGTCAGGACGCCGCTGATCAGGTCCCATTTGAGCCATACGGCAACGGCAAACAACAAAACTATCACTAACAATATCCAGAGCCAAAAGCGTTTTTTGCGTGGTTCAGGGATGGTCTCGATCTCGACAGGGTTATCGATGTTGTGACTGTCGGATACTTGATGTGCACTGTCGTATACAGCGGCAATACTGTTGGCTCGTTCAATTACAGTGGCTGAAGGGACTTCGTCCACGACAGGCTCATCTGCTATTTCCTGCTTTGGAATCTGCTGTGATTCGTTCGTGTCTTCCTGCTGTGTCTCCTGATGCGAAACGGATGAGGAGGCAGGAGACTGCGTGCAATATGGGCACGCAGTCTGACTGTCGTAGTAAGGACGTCCGCAACGGTCGCATTTGATGAGTTTCATGGTCAGGCAGACTTATTTTTTGAGCCAGGAGTCAAACCAATCAATGAAGTTGCGATGCCAGAGAAGGCTATTCTGTGGTTTGAGCACCCAGTGGGTCTCGTCGGGGAAATAGAGGTAGCGGCTAGGAATATGACGCATCTGAGCGGCGTTGTATGCAGCCATACCCTCGGAAGCGACAATGCGGAAATCGAATTCTGAGTGGATGACACAGATGGGGGTATTCCATTTGTCGACAAAGAGGTGAGGCGAATTGCTGTAGCTCTTCTTGATTTGAGGATTGTTCCAATCCCAGTAGGGACCACCGAGATCCCAGTTGTCAAACCACATCTCCTCAGTTTCGAGGTACTGCTGTTCGAAATTGAACATACCGTTATGAGCGAGGAATGCTTTGAAACGACGTCCCTCATTGTAGCCTTTGACATCGTAGTTGTGACCAGCGAGCCAATAGATGCTATATCCACCGAATGAGGCACCACAGGCACCGATGCGTTCACGGTCAATCTGCTTGATATTGTCGGCAGCCCAGTCGGTGGCACTCATGTAGTCCTGCATGCAGAGTCCACCGTAGTCGCCGGAGATCTCCTCAAGCCATTCCATACCGAAACCAGGTACACCGCGACGGTTGGGGGCGATGACGAAGTATTCAGCACCAGACATAACCTCGAAGTTCCAACGTGTGCTCCAGAACTGACTTACGATGCTCTGAGGACCGCCTTCGCAGAATAACAGTGCGGGATAGGTCTTGGTTGAGTCGTAGTTGTAGGGATAGATAATCCAGGTAAGCATCTCTTTGCCGTCAACTGTCTTCACCCAGTAGGGCTCGACTTTGCCCATACGAACCTGAGAGAGGACATCGTCGTTGAAGGTGCTGAGTTTGCGTCCTTCGGAGGTGTTGTCGTTGAGGTTGTAGGCATAGAGTGTGGCCGGGTACTGCATAGAGACCTGAGTGGCGACAATGGCGTCGTCAACCATCTGGAATCCGTTGACATCGTGCAGACCTTTGGATATCTGGCGTTCTTTATGTGTCTCGCGGTTGAAGGCGAAGATTTCCAGCGTGCCTTGGTACATAACCACAGCGGCCAGTTCTTTGTCGTCCTTGCTCCAGCAGATATTGCTGACGCCATAGTCAAACTCAGAGGTGAGGTCATTCTTGACGCCGGTAGCGATATCCATCACCATCAGACGAAGCTTGTCGCTCTCATAGCCGTCGCGTTCCATGCTTTCCCAAGCAATCATCGTACCATCATGGCTGAATACAGGGTTCTGGTCGTAACCCATGATACCCTCGCTGATATTGCGGGTCTCGCCAGTTTCAATATTAAATAAGAAAATGTCGCTGTTGGTGGAGTGAGCGTAGTCGTAACCTGTTTTCTTGCGGCAGGTGTAGGCGATGGTCTTTGAGTCTGGACTGTAGTTGTACTGTTCGGTGCCACCCCATGGGCGCATGGGGCTCTCGAAGGTGCTGTCAATAATATTGACAACTTTGTCCATCACAGCCTTGCCATTCTCGACGGGCACATAGAAGATCTGAGGAATCTCGTCCACCCAGTTGTCCCAATGACGATACATAAGGTCTTCGTTGATGCGACCAGTGGTCTTGTCGAGACCAGCATATAGTTTGTTTAAGTGCTCGGGACGCTCAACGGGAATGGTGCTGATATATACCAGAGATTTTCCGTCGGGTGCCAGTTTGAATCCCTCGAAACCACGTTCGCATTCGGCAACAACGCTCTCCTTTTTAGAACCGAGGTTCATTGAGATAATCTGATTGCCACGGCAGAACATGATTGTGCTTTCGTCTTTCCAGACGGGATTGAACTCAGATGCCGAGGTGGTAGTTAGGCGTTCCCCGTCGCCACCCTCGATGGGCATAAGATAGAGTTCGGCGTTGTTTTTGTTGAGCTCCATGTCGGTATAGCGGACAGTGTAGAGCACCTGTTTTCCCTCGGGGCTGACAGCGTATTCGCTCATCACACCGAGACTCCACATCACCTCAGGGGTGAAGCGTCCGTCCTGGACCTGTACTTGGGGCTTTTCGACGACAACATCGTCGGTTTTTTGCTTGCAGCAGGCACACACTAAGGCCAGCGAAGCAATGGAGATAAGTAATTTTTTCATCATAAGATATGCAGATTAAAATTATGTTTTAATAATTGGAATTGAGCAAAAATTAGATGGAGCTAGGGGGGGGCAAAGGGGAGTTAAGGGGAGTTAAGGGGAGTTAAAAGGAGTTAAGGGACAAATGATTTCGATTAAACAATTAAACAATAATCCATATCACCATATCAACGTATCACCATATCAACGTATCTTGGTTAAACCCGTTTCATAAGATTCGGCAATACCGAAGCTTTCCAGGATGTGAAATCGCCGTCAAGAATATGTTGACGGGCTGAGCGGACTAGAGAGAGGTAGAAAGTGAGGTTGTGTATCGACGCAATCTGTAGTCCCAGCAGTTCTTCAGATTTGATAAGATGGTGGAGGTAGGCGTAAGTATACTCTCTGTCAGCGGCGGCAGGGGACGACGGGTCGATGGGGAGGAAACTGGTCTCCCATTTCTTGTTCTTGATGTTTACAGTGCCGTTCCATGTGAAAAGCATGCCGTTGCGACCGTTGCGTGTGGGCATGACACAGTCGAACATATCCACTCCGCGCTCTATGGCCTCAAGGATGTTGGCGGGAGTGCCGACTCCCATAAGGTAGCGGGGACGGTCAGTGGGCAGTATTGCATTGACTATCTCTATCATCTGGTACATCACCTCGGTGGGTTCGCCTACGGCAAGGCCACCTATGGCGTAGCCGACAGCGTCGTGGGAGGCGGCATGCTCGGCCGATATGCGCCGGAGTTCGGGGTATTTGCATCCTTGCACTATGGGGAAGAGTGCCTGCTGATTGCCATACAGTGGCTCTGTCTCATAAAACCGTTTCATGCAACGGTCCATCCACCTATGGGTGAGTTCCATGGATTTTTTTGCATAAGGATAGGGAGACTCTCCCGGGGGGCATTCGTCAAAAGCCATCATTATATCACTGCCGATGACTCTCTGAATGTCGACGACATTCTCTGGCGTAAACATGTGGCGGGAACCGTCGATGTGCGATTTGAATTTGCATCCCTCTTCGGTGATTTTTCTGTTGTCAGCAAGTGAGAAGACCTGGAAACCACCGCTGTCAGTGAGTATGGGACGACTCCAGTTCATGAAAGAGTGGAGTCCGCCAGCTTCCTTGAGGATGTCCATGCCCGGTCGCAGATAGAGGTGGTAGGTGTTGCCCAGAATGATCTCGGCGTCGATGTCGCTAACCAGTTCGTGCTGGTGGACAGCTTTGACGCTCCCGACGGTGCCTACAGGCATGAATATGGGAGTTGCTATATCGCCGTGATCGGTATGGAGTATGCCGGCACGGGCATTAGACGACGCGTCGGTTTTTTTGAGGTCGAAATGCATAGTTTTGTTTTCGTTTCTTGCTCACTATCACCGCAAGAGGGGAACAATTGTTAATAAAATGTTTTCAATTCAGATTGCAAAGTTACACATCTTTTCTGAATAATGACTACTTTTGTAAATTCAAAAAGAAGAAGAAATGGATTTTCACAACGTATTAAACAACACATATACACTGATTTTGTTGTTTACGCTGGCACTGTCGCTGGTGACTTTATGCTTGTATTACGGATTGATGTGGCTGAGGGTGGGTCTGTACAAGAACAGTCGCATACCCGACGCCTCTACCGTTTCTGAAGGCGACTATCCTTCGGTGTCGGTGGTGCTGGTGGCGCATAACGAGGCAGAGCAACTGAAAAAGACTCTGCCTTACCTGCTCGAACAAGACTATCCCGACTACGAAGTTGTTGTGGTCAACTACCTTTCGACCGACGAGACACCATTTGTGCTGAGAGTCTGCTCGGAAAACTATCCAATACTGAAGCCTGTGGTTATAAAGAACGACGTGAATATGTTCCAGGGAAGGAAATACCCAGTCTCGATAGGAATAAAGTCGGCCACAAAGGATATAATCCTATTGACCGAGGCGGATTCGTTACCAGCGTCGTTCAACTGGATAAAGGAGATGATTAGAGGCTACATGCATGGCGCCTCTATGGTGATCGGAAACGCCTGTCCAAATCAGGAGAAGACAGTTCTGAATGCCTTTGAACAATACGACATACTGACCCAGAATGCCTCGTGTCTGGGCATGGCTCTTGCCGGCAATCCTTACACGGCGACAAGTCGAAATCTGTCGTTCAGACGAGATTTCTTCTTTAACAAGGGTGCCTTCATACCGTTATACAACATCCCTGTAGGTGGTGAGGAACTCTTTGTGAACCACAATGCCAACAAGTCGAATACCACCATTGTGGTTAGCGACGACTCTTCGATGTCATTCGACGCACCTGCTGACTTCGCACAGTGGCATCAGGACAGGTGGCAGAGAGCCGCCAGCAGTCGGAACTTCAAGACTCGTGACAGGTTGTTAAGAGTGTCATATCCGTTGATGCAGGCATTGTTCTTGGCATCGCTAGCCTGGCTGTTGGTAGCCGGCCTGTTTCCCTGGCAGATATTGGTATCAGTCCTGGCTTTGAAAATCATTTGGCAGACACTGTGTTGTTATTTCCTTGCCAAAAGATTTAAAATTAAGAAAATACAGTATTTTTCATTATTTTTAGAATTTTATTTTTTAGTCGCAAATACTTTTTTGTTTTTCTCTACGTTACGTAAGAAAAAATTCCAATGGAGGTGAACTCTCAGTTGACGACAGAAAAGGCCCAGCGCGACTACCTTTTGGTTTGCAAGGCCAGAGAAGATGGCGACCAGCGTGCATTCGCGGATTTGATGCGGATGTATAGGGAACCCATCTATCTGATGCTTCTGAAGATGACCAACGACCCTACCGACGCCGACGACCTCACAATAGAGGCATTTGGCAAGGCTTTTTCTTCGTTACACCTCTACACACCGACCCATGCGTTCAGCACTTGGTTGTTCTCCATCGCCACCAATAACTGCTTGGATTTTATCCGTAAAAAACGGCTTCAGACGATTTATCTCGACGATATCAAAACCAGCGTCGACGACGATGTATATGAATATCCCATCCCGTCGGATGCCGGTAATCCTGAAGAATCTTTCATCCATGAGCAGAGGGTGCAGATACTCCGCGAAGTGGTGAACCAGTTGAAGCCCCGCTATCGCAAACTTGTGGAGTTGCGTTATTTTGACGAATTGTCGTATGAGGAGATTGCCGACAAGATGCAGATGCCTTTGGGAACGGTGAAGGTGCAGCTGTTCAGAGCCCGTGACCTGCTTCACAACATCTTAGCCTCCAAAAAAGAATTCTTTTGACCAATGAACGAAAAAGACCGAGACCGAAGTGGCGACGGGGCTGGACCCGTCGCACACATAGACAGCAATAAAAGCCTTAAGGCTCTGTGCGGCATCATAATGCTGCTCTTTTTCTGTGTTCCTCTGCGTGGGGAACCAATGCCCCTAGATGGTGATGGGAACCGTCTTAGGGGTCTTTCTCTTATTGTGGATGTGGGGGTGTTGAATGCCAGCGATATCCATGCCAATTTCTATAACGGAAGTCCTAATAATGTCAACACTCTGAACCGTATCCTGTACAGCGAGACATACGGCCACGCTATATGGAACAGACTGACAGAATTAGACCTTATCGGCAGTTCTGTCGCTAACTATAACCAGATAACCGTGGCTGAATACGGAGACATGTACTACCAGCTTGCTATGCAACTGGGACTTGGATTCAGATATGACCTGGAATATATTGATTGGGCGTGGCAGGTGCTGTTCAACTATGCCAAACTGAATGCGGTGGGGCAGGTGTTGCTAAATAGCGGACACAATCAGACATATCTGACCAATCAGAATGCATATGTGGTTTGTCCCACGCTCGGAGTGGAGGAGAGGATATATTTTGACCTCGGGTTGATTAAAAAGATAAGATTATCCAATGGTCTTGACTTTGAGGTCGGTGCGGGAGTCAACGCCAACAACACTAAGGTTGAGAGCAGCGAAATACAGATAGCGGGAGTCAAATACAGCATTCTCGATATTTGGAACGGACAGTCACCATCATCTTACGTTGGTTCGTATGAGTATATCAACCAGGGCGGACTCGGACTTGGCGGATACGCTTCACTTTCTCTGGGAATCACCCTTCCTGTAGGTACCGCCTTGTCGTTGGGTTATGTGTTCAATTATAACAAAACAAATCTTCAGGGTTATGAAAAATATGCCCCACATCATTCATTTCGACTGACTGTGGCACTCAATAATTTCTCTTTCTTTGACAAGTAACAGACTAAATCACTGCTTTAAATAACAAACAACAATATATTGATTTAGAATAAATATCCACTGAATAAAAACTATAAAACATATGATAGACTTTGAACCATTGTCTGAAACCAGACACGAACATTTTGCCAAAGAGCTCTTCGAATCGGCATTTCCCGAAGAAGAGCGACCTCCGTTTAGAAGCCTCGAAGACCGCGACGACCGTTTCCATTTTCTCGTGGCGACACTTGACGACGAACCGCTGGGATTGTTGACCTATTGGGTCTTCGAGGATTTTGCATATATCGAACATTTCGCTATAGACAAGGAATATCGTAACCAAGGACTGGGGAAGGCAACTATGCTCTCTTTCTTGTCGCAGCACCCCGACCAGGTGGTCTTGGAGACGGAGTTACCGTCGACCGAACAGGCAGACCATCGGTTGGAATTCTATACTGATCTAGGATTCACACGCAACCCCCAAGAATATTGGCAACCGTCATACTACGGGAAACAGGAGTTGGCATTGCAGATGATCGTGATGTCAAAATACGAGTTGGATGATGGCGAATTTGACGACATGAGAGATGTGCTATACAAGGAAGTGTACCACTACAATGGTCCCAAATCAAAATAATTTGTTCTCTTTGTGTTCTGAAACACAGAGATTTGTAGAACTTGTCTGAAAAAAATCAAAAAATAATTTGTAGGGAATGTAAAAAGTGTGTACTTTTGCAACCTGAAAAACGATGGCTCCGTAGCTCAACTGAATAGAGCATCTGACTACGGATCAGAAGGTTGCAGGTTTGAATCCTGCCGGAGTCACAAAGGAGAGAAGATGAAAATCTTCTCTTTTTTCTTTTATACACCTATTGACCTCAATTGGATGTAATTTTATTTATATCTGCAAAAGGCATTTCCTCATCTTTCATGATGTTGGTATTTCAAAAACACAAAGAAGACAGGAATAATTTTGACAGTTCGAAATAATCCAAAATATTTTTGTATATTTGCATTATATATTATAATTATAAATCAAAATACAACATCTTATGGTAGTAGAAGTTAACGATTCCAATTTCGCTGAAATCAAGCAGTCTAATCTTCCAATATTGCTGGATATCGGTGCCACATGGTGTGGTCCCTGCAAGGCCCTGGCACCTGTTGTCGAAGAAATCGCCAAAGAATATGACGGCAAGGCTCTAGTTTGTAAAGTAGACGTGGACGAGGCTCCCGAAATTGCCGCCGAATTCCGTGTACGCAATGTTCCCACGGTACTTTTCATCAAGAATGGCGCCGCAGTCGACAAATCTGTCGGTCTGGTGGCTAAAGCAACTCTCACCGAGAAGCTCGACGCGTTGCTCTGATGACATTTCAGGAAATAGAGAAATATAAATCCCTCGACTTCTTTGCTCGTCAAGTTGTCGAGGGGTTTATTACTGGCTTGCACAAAAGTCCCTTCCACGGTTTCTCCGTCGAGTTCGCCGAACACCGGCAATACAATCCCGGTGAGTCGACCCGTAATATCGACTGGAAATTGTATGGTCGTACCGACAAGCTTTTTGTCAAACGCTTTGAGGAGGAGACCAACCTTCGATGCCAGCTGCTGATAGACTGTTCATCATCGATGTATTTTCCCTTGGAAAGACAGGGTCAGTTCCAAACTCCTAACAAGCTGACCTTCTCGGTCTATGCCGCGGCGTTGATTGTCGAGCTGCTTATCAGGCAGCGTGACGCTTTTGGCTTGACTCTCGTCTCAGACAAGATAGATATGCAGACAGAGGTGCGTTCCAGTGTTCTACACCAACAATATATCTATGGTTTGTTGGAACAGATGTTGAAACCCGTGGATGGAAACACTATGGACAAACGTCACACCGATATTCCCAGACTTATCCATCTGCTTGCCGAGAAAATGCACCGACGCTCACTGGTAGTCCTCTTCACCGACGCCTTGGTGGGTGAGGAACGCCAGGAGGCCCTCTTTGACGCACTGAGGCATCTCCGTCATTGCAAACACGAGGTTCTACTTTTCCACACTTTTGACCGCGACAAGGAAATTGATCTGAACTATGGCAACAAGCCATACTATTTTATCGACATGGAGAGTGAGAAGAAGGTGAAACTGTTCCCCAACGAACTGGCACAACTCTACAATGAGAAAATGGAGCAGCTGACAAACTCACTGAGACGTAGAGCTATGCAGTATCATATCGATTATATCCCAGTTGATGTCAACCAAGGATTCGATCAGGTCATGCAACCATATATTCTTAAACGATCCAAGCACTATTGATAAGTTGTTTTGCATTATGAATAAATACCACATATTTGTCATCGCCCTCACCTTAGTCTTCCTTTTATCGGGATGCTCAAAAAAAGAGGGATCTATAAGCCATAGAGAGAAAATCCAGACAGTTACTGCGGACGAGCACCACTATCAAGACGATCAACTCTATTACTCGTTGGAAGAGTATGTAGAAGAGGCGTGGAATTGGGATGGTAACGAATTGTATCGCATAGACTATCAGGGCCAATATTCCTATTCGGAGAATTTCTTCTATGACCGTAAAAACAGGTTGAAAAGCACCACTGTACCGGCATACGGTATAAGACGCGAGTTTTTCTACAGTGGGAAAGAACTAGACCATATCGATACCTACAAGGACATGAGACTTATAGGAAGGATGAGTTTCACCCATACTGACGGAGTGTTAACGGAGATAGCTGTTGACCGTTGGCTCACAGACGACGCCGACAGCTTAGTGGATTTCATAATGTCGAAATCTCTCGGCGCTTGGTGCTCTAAATCTGCTTCATGCCGATATCAGTTGCAGTGGAATGAGAATGATGTCGTAAGGATAGACTGTCTGGGCGCAGACACCACCTATTCCATTTCTCTGACATATGATAAGAAAAACAACCCTTATCATCAACTCTTCGGATATCAAGAGTTGAACGATCCCATATTTGGTTTCGAGATGTTGAGTCAACACAATGTCGAGACTATACACATGCCGTTCGGCAAAATTAAAGACCAGCTATTCAGTTTCCAGTACAAATATGATGGCAACTATCCTGCGGAACGGACTCTTACATATAAGTACAACACGGTGTCAAACACTTTTGACAGCGTAGAATACAAGGTTGTCAAGAAAGAGAAATATACATATAAATAAAATCTGAAAGGATTTGCCAATGCCTGTATTCGAATCATCGTCAATAAAAGCTGTCGCCATACACAGAGTGGGCAACAAGGAGACCGACGAAGGGTATGTGCTGTCGGACAGACTGCAGCGTCTTAACGAGATGTTGCAAGACTTGCTAGTCGGCTATTTCGTGTCGCCTTTCAAAGTCGAAGAGTACTATAACCTGTATGACGACGACAATGTGCTGATGAATCCTGTATTCCAGTCTGCGACGGCAATTTTCGAGGACAATACAACTCTCCTCGACGAATCCAAGAATATAGCCCGTCATCTCTATGACGCCTGCACTCATCCCAATATCAAAGCCGGTGACCTCTTTGTAGTATACTTCTCTGAATGTATGCTGAATGGTGAGACTATTGACGCAGTGGGTATCTTCAAAGCAGAGAACAAGTCTCAATTCCTTAAAGTGACTCACGATGAGGAGGAATGGGATTCGGCCGATGGAAGCCGTTCAGCGACGGCGTTGTTCAAAATAGATGTCGACAAAGGCATAGACATTTCACGATTGGACAAGGGCGCAATCATCTTCAACACTGAGAAGGAGAAGGGCTATGTGGTCAGCATTGTCGACTCTACCAACAGAGGCATGGATGCTGTTTATTGGAAAGACAATTTCTTGAGAGTCAGGCAACGGCAGGATGAGTATTACAACACTCATCAAGTTATGCAGGCATACAAACAGTTTGTCACCAAGGAACTCCCGCAGCAGTATGAGAATGTCAGCAAGGCATCACAGGCCGAAATGCTCAACCGCAGTATGGATTTCTTCAAGCAGAACGACAGTTTCGATATGGATGACTTTACCCGCGATGTCATAGGCCAACCCGAAGTTATCGACAGCTTCAACCAATACCGTTCCCACTACGAAGAGGAGAACGATGTCCAGATAGCCGACAACTTCGCCATCAGCGACGGTGCCGTAAAGAAGCAGTCTCGTTCTTACAAGAGCGTAATTAAACTTGACAAGAATTTCCATATCTATGTCCACGGAGATCGTAAACTTATCGAACAGGGCGAGGATGAGAAAGGCAAATACTATAAAGTATATTACAATGAGGAAAGCTAATATTTTTGTCATCATTCTGCTGGCAGTGGCAGGAATCTCATTGGTGTGCGGATGCAAATCACATAAAAAAGTGGTCGTCAGCG
This sequence comes from Bacteroidales bacterium UBA1223, assembly GCA_002309155.1. Lineage (GTDB taxonomy): Bacteria > Bacteroidota > Bacteroidia > Bacteroidales > P3 > Colimorpha. The sequence goes on from DBXB01000052.1 coordinate 12,131, forward strand.
CACAACCTGAATTCGTCGCCGATGAGATGTGGCAGCTTACGACAATGAGAGGGAAGGAGGTGCTCTTTCTCGAGGGGCAGAAGCCGATAATGATACAGATAAATCCTGAGGCCGGTACTTTCAGTGGCAACAGTGGCTGCAACCGCTATAACGGTACAATAAAGATTGAAGGTAATAACAGAATCACCCTGTCGGACTTTAACGGGACCAAGAAGGCCTGTCCTGATGATTTCCATAAAATGGAGAACACCTACATACAACTGCTTCGACATTGTAACAATTATCAGCTGGATGCTTATTCACTGAAACTGATGCAGGATGAGAAAGTCTTGCTGATGTTCGAAAAAATAGAGGAATGAGACCGTGGACCGTGTGACGCTTTTTGCCGATGTGCTGCTTCCTTTGCACCTGCCTGACACCTATACCTATCGTATTCCATTTGAATACAACGAAAGTATAACTGTGGGGCAACGTGTCGTGGTCCAGTTTGGACAAAAACGTCTTTACTCGGCATTGGTGCGTCGCATCCACGACAAGGTCCCGAACTACACCACCAAGTACATACTCTCCATACTCGACATCAATCCAATAGTCTCTGAACGCCAATTCGAGTTCTGGGAATGGATGGCCTCATACTATATGTGCTATCCTGGTGATGTCATGTCAGTAGCCATCCCCTCTGCCTTCCGCCTGTCAAGTGAGAGCTACATTGTGGTTCATCCAGATTTTGACGGTGACTATTCGTCGCTGAACGAAGACCAGCTAAAAGTGCTCGATGTCCTTTCCAGAAAAAACCGTCTGGAAATAGGTGAAATAGCTTCAATAACTGGCTATCAAAAAATCATGCCACTGATAAAGTCGATGATTGACCGCCATATCATCCTCATGGATGAAGAACTACGCCAGCGCTACTCTCCGAAGATGGTGACATGGTTGAGACTGAACCCCGATTATCTTGACGAAGAGTCTATGAAAGAGTTGTTCGACACGCTCGAACACCGTGCCTCATGCCAGAAACAACTCATGGCGATGATGCAATTCCTGCAACTCTCCGATTTCGGTAAGAAAGAGGTCAAGAAGAAAGAGTTCACCGACAACAAGTCTCTGTCAGCATCGGCAATAGAGACGCTGATCAAGAAGAACATCCTGCAGGTTGTGCAAAAGCAGGAGAGTCGTCTTGAGTCGTGCCCAACGTCAGATTCTCCAGATTCTATAACTCTCAACGACGAGCAACAGAAGGCTTTCGACGACCTCATAGGGTGTGACAAACCTGTATCGCTTCTGCATGGAGTCACCTCAAGTGGAAAAACCGAGGTCTATATAAAACTTATCGACAGCATCGTCAAGCAGGGCAAGCAGGTGCTTTTCCTTCTGCCAGAGATTGCTCTCACAGCTCAGGTCATCAACCGTCTGAGACGTTATTTCGGCGACAGGGTAGGGGTGTACCACTCCCGATTCAACACTCAGGAACGCGCTGAAGTGTGGAACCGAGTCATGGACGCCAAAGGTGGCTATAAGATAATACTGGGAGCCCGATCTGCATTGTTTCTGCCATTCCACAACCTCGGCATGGTGATTGTCGACGAGGAGCATGACAGCAGTTACAAACAAAACGAGCCGGCACCACGCTATAACGGTCGCGACAGCGCAATTTATCTCGCCAAAATGTGGAATGCCCGAACAATTCTTGGTTCGGCGACTCCCTCCGTAGAGAGTTACTTCAACGCCAATAGCGGGAAATACGGGTTCGCTCAAATATTGCACCGCTATGGAGGGCTTGAGATGCCTGAGGTGTTGTGTGTCGACATGAAAGACGCACAACGCAAGAAGGAGGTCCAACTAAACTTCTCACGATTCCTGCTCGACCATATCAAGGAAGCTCTCAGCAAAGGAGAACAGGTGATACTGTTTCAGAACCGACGCGGGTTCTCCCTGCGACTGGAATGTGACGTGTGTCACTGGATTCCACAATGCAAGCACTGCGACGTGTCGTTGGTCTATCACAAAGCAACCAATAGTCTCCGTTGTCACTACTGTGGCTATTCTATCCCTGTCCCCAAAGAATGTCCTGCCTGTCACTCGTCAATGCTTAAGATGCGTGGGTTCGGAACTGAACGCATTGAGGACGACCTGTCAATCATCTTCCCCGAAGCACGCATAGCGCGGATGGATCTAGACTCAACGACTCAGAAACAGCGCTATATCGAACTGCTTAATGACTTTGATGACCATAGGATTGATATCCTTGTAGGCACACAGATGGTTACCAAGGGATTGGATTTCGACAATGTCAGTGTTGTCGGCATCCTTTCGGCCGACAACCTTATCTCTTTCCCCGATTTCCGTAGCTACGAGAGGGCTTTCCAGCAGATGACGCAGGTCAGCGGACGTGCCGGACGTCACGGACACCGTGGTAAGGTTATTATCCAGACCTATCAGCCTTATCACCAGGCTATCCGCGACGCAATGGAAAATGACTACCAGTCGATGTACAAAAGTCAGATAGTCGAACGGCATGTGTTCAAATACCCTCCATATTACAAACTTGTCACTGTTCTTGTGCGTCACACCAGCGAGGAAACCGTGAGCCGTGCGGCGGCACTTTATGCGTCACAACTTCGCGACAAATTGGGCAACAGGGTCCTTGGTCCCGATTTCCCTAATGTCGCCAGAGTCCGCAACTTCTACCTGAAAAAAATCATGGTGCGTTTTGCACAAGGCGAGGCAGTAGGGGAGGGCAAGCGTATCATGATGCGCATTGCTGACCAGCTATTGAAAGACAAGGAACTTGGCAGGACTCAGTTTGTCTTTGATGTCGACCCTCAATGATGTATGATGGATGATGTGTGATGGAAGAGGGATTTGAAAAAAATATATCAGTCTGTGATTATGTTAAAAAAAATATGTAAATTTGCACTTTCTGAAAAAAATTAAAATATATATAAAATTATGATAGCAAAAGAATTACTCAATCCTCGCAGTATAGTCATCTGCGGAGCGTCGTCAGACGTGCATAAACCTGGTGGCAAAGCTCTGAAAAACTTACTCTCCAGCAATTTTAAAGGCAATGTCTACGCCGTCAACCCCAAAGAGACTGAAGTCCAAGGAGTGAAATGCTATGCCTCTGTTGAGGATCTTCCACAGGTCGACTGTGCGATTCTCTGCATAGCAGCGAAATTCTGTCCAAGTACCGTAGATGTGCTTACACAACAGAAGGGTACCAAAGGTTTCATCATTGTTTCCGCAGGTTTCTCCGAGGAGAATGAGGAGGGTGCCAAAATAGAGAAACATATTGTCGACAGTATCAATGCCGTAGGCGGTTCTCTTATCGGTCCCAACTGCACAGGTTTCCTCAACACTAACTATTCTGGTTGTTTTGACACACCTATCCCGAAACTTGACCCTCATGGTGTCGACTTTATCACCGGATCGGGTGCCACCGCCGTGTTTATCAAAGAGTATGGAATCAGCAATGGACTTACCTTCAACAGCGTGTGGGCTGTCGGCAACTCTGCCCAACTTGGTATCGAGGATGTTCTTGAACATCTTGATGAGACTTTCGATCCTGAGAAATCCTCGAAAGTCATCATGCTCTATATGGAGAAGATCGGAGATCCTCAGCGACTCCTCAAACATAGCCGCTCGTTGATCAACAAAGGGTGCCACATCGCTGCCATCAAGAGTGGTGGATCAGCCGCAGGTAGTCGTGCTGCATCAAGCCATACCGGTGCTCTTGCCACCAACGACGCCGCTGTCGACGCACTTTTCCAGAAAGCTGGTATAGTCCGTTGCCAGAACCGTCAGGAGCTCACCACAGTGTGTGCAGTATTTATGCATCCCGAGATCAAGGGCAAACGCTGTGCTATCGTCACCCACGCCGGCGGCCCTGCTGTTATGCTCACCGACGTGCTGAGCAATGGCGGAATGGAGATTCCTTCGCTGAAGGAGCACCCCAAGGCTCCCGAGCTGCTGTCGAAACTCTTCGCGGGTTCCTCGGTGGGTAACCCCATCGACTTCCTGGCCACCGGCACCGCCGAGCAGCTTGGATATATCCTCGACGCCGTAGAGAACGACTTCGACGAGATTGATTTCTCCGTTGTCATCTTTGGTTCACCAGGACTGTTCTCGAACAAGGAGGTCTACGACCTGCTCGACGAGAAGATGAAGACCTGCAAGAAGCCCATATTCCCAGTGTTGCCTTCCATCATCAACGTGAAGGACGAAATCAATGATTTCATTGCTAAAGGCCGCATCAACTTCCCCGAGGAATGTGTTCTTGGCAACGCTATCTGCAAAGTCTATAACACTCCCAAGCCTCAGCCTGAACATGTTGAGACACCCCAAATCGATGTCGAGCGTATCCGCAAGACCGTAGACCGTTGCAAAGACGGATATATGGAGATTGCCGACTACAATGAACTTCTTGATGCCGCTGGCATCAGCCGTAAGAAATCGGTCGAGGTCTCCAAAAAAGAAGATGCCATCGCTTTTGCCAAAGAGGTGGGTTGCAGCAAGGATGTTCCGTTGGTGATGAAAGTCGTCGGACCTCTTCATAAGAGCGACGTCGGTGGTGTCACCCTCGGAGTCAAGGATCTTGACACTGTCGCCAAGGAATTCGATCGCCTAATTGTCATTCCAGAGACCTACGCTGTAGAGATGTATCCTATGCTTGACGGTACCGATGTCTATATTGGTGCAATTCGCGATCCCAAATTTGGTCATCAGATTTTCTTCGGCTTAGGCGGTATCTTCATTGAGGTTCTCAAGGATGTCCAGAGTGCACTTGCACCTATTACAGCTGCCGAAGCCAAAGAGATGCTCGAGAAACTGCGCGGTTATAAGATTCTCGAAGGTGTCCGTGGACAGGAAGCTGTCAACCTTGACCTCTATGCTGAGCAGGTTGCCCGTGTCAGTGCTCTCGTCCAAGCTGCTCCCGAGATTGCAGAGATGGACCTCAATCCGCTTCTTGGCAATCCGCGCTACGTCACTGCAGTCGACGCCCGTATTCGTCTTGAGAAATAATTATTTATATTTCTAGAACGAATTTCTATTAGATATCATAAATCAGCCTCCGGATTCTCGGAGGCTGATTTCTTTTAGGATAGTCTTAGTAGGGGGTTCATGATTAATATAAACAGACTACATTAAAATACCCTACTTAACATAATAGAAATAATGAGGTGAAAATGCAGAATCAAAAAACACCTTAAGAAACCTAATTAAAAACGATTTATCACTATTTCCCGCGACCTTGGAAAATAATAATCACAGTGTAAAGTAAAATTTTGATATCTGTAGCCAAAGACATGTTTTCAAGATACAGAAGATCGTAACGCAGACGTTCGATCATCTCGTCAACATTCTCGGCATATCCGTACTTCACTTGACCCCACGATGTGATACCTGGTTTTACTTTCTGAAGAAGCAAATATTCGGGAGCCTTGTCAACAATCTTGTCAATGAAAAATTGACGTTCCGGACGCGGTCCAACTATTGACATTGTGCCTTTAAGCACATTGTAAAATTGCGGAATTTCATCAAGACGGTATTTCCTCATGATTTTTCCGAATGGCGTGATTCTTGGGTCGTCATCCTTTGACAATGCTGGTCCTGCGCTCTCTGCATTCACATACATCGACCTGAATTTGTGCATCATAAATGGTTTTCCGCGGTATCCTATACGCTCCTGAGCGTAAAAAATCGGTCCAGGAGATGTGCATTTAACCAGGATTGCGGTGACAATGAAAACTGGAGACAGAAGAATTAATGCAAATAGCGACAATACAATGTCCATCAGACGTTTGACAGAGTATTGCCACTCCTCCATCAGTCTAGGATTGATGGTGATAAGTGGAGAATGAAAAATCGATTCTTGTCTAACAGATCCATAGAGAATATCTCTGTTGTCGGGAGTAATCTTCAGAATGACATCGTCACGACGGTCCAAGAGTCTAATAATATCGGATATCCGCTCCTCTTCATTCTTCTCAACGGCAAAGATCACCTCCTCAATATTGTTTTTCTCTATGACATTATTTATGTCGTTTATAGTGCCAAGACAGGGCATTATTTTTGACAATTCATTATTGACACTGCCATTTACCCTGATAAATCCGATAAATTTGTTGCCGGAATAAACAGCTTGGTTGTCGAGGTCAATATATGTGTTGTAAGCCTTGTCCTTGCTTCCTATAAGTATGGTCGGGAACCCAATGCGACGTGTGTGCACCAAACGGGCTGTATGTGTGGTCAAACACAATCGACCGGCATAGGTGATTCCAAAATGTAACACAAAAAGCATCAGGAACGTCACGTAATAGGTCTTGTAAGAACCTATGGCGTCGTCGAGAAGAAGTGCAAAGAAAATGATTATCACACCAAAGAGAGATGAAAAGAATGTCACCTGCAACTCTTTGAGTCTCGATTTACGGTACACATCGCTATAAGAACCAATAAGTGCATAGAGGCAGAACCAAGCTATGGGTAGCAGAATGATTCCTCTCCAGAAATTGGCATCTTCAAACACCATGTTAACATCCTCGAACCTATTGTTCTCTATTGAGAATTTTCGGTACAGGAAAAAGAGACACCATGCGATGAGTGCGGCTAAAATATCCCAGACAATGTATTTGGCAGCCTGTCTCTTCTTGTTCATAACGCCACTTTTCAATCAGTTACTACATGACTACCAACTTGATGTTGTCGAGATACAGATTACCCTTTGTGCCCCCACTGTTGAGGATTGTGAAATAGGGTCGGATGTCTGGGTAATAGAAATACTCCTTTGCCCAGAGCGCTCCGATATTGATGTATATCTTCTGCCAACCTTTCTCGGGTTTGCCGTAGATGGTCATGTGTGATTTCAGATAGTTTTGTCCACCACTTGTCGAAGGATTATAGAGTCCAATGCTGAAGTCGTGATCGCTCCAATAGTCCATTTCAATATAGACATAATACTGAGGGTCGGTGAGATTGATGGTGCTATCCTTCCAGAAACTCAGCGATGTCTGGTCCTCCCCTATCCTGATAACGCCACATCCGTAGCCTGACAATACGGTGTCGGTTGCAAAGCAGCGTGTAACTACTGTGTCGAGAGAGACATCACCGGGACCAGGTTCAAAGAATTCCTGCCATTTCACGATCATTCTGCCACGGGGTATATACTTAGTCTGAAGGATTCCAAGGTCTGTCACAGAGTCGGCTGCGACAGGAACATCAGTGAGTCGTACCTTCTCATAGTATGGGTAATAGATTCGTTTGCCGGCAATCCCGTCTTGTTTCACTACAGGAGTGATTCTCAGACGAGACAGCTTTCCTTTGCGGAGCACTGGCACCTTACATGGAAGTTGGAATGTGCCCAGATCCATTTCGGCAGTGTCACCGTCCTGGAAAATGGTGATGCTGACAGCGTCTATGAGGTTAGTAAAGAAACCGCTCTCCTGACTCCATGAGTCACTGGGGTCGTCAACTACCGTCATGGCATCGATTTTCAGATATGCTGGCACTGTCACGTCTCCATCAAAACGGTCACAGGCACCGCAAAGTACAACGGAGACAAGCAGAATAGTGTATTTTAATATGTTGTTGAATGTCATAGTTGCTGATTGTTGTTTGACGAAAAGTAGTCTATCATATTAACGACGAACCCCAAATTATATTGTATAAAGATTATGGTTTCATCTTAATTATATATGATCTACTTTTTTTCAGAATTTTCTTTCCTCTGAGCAATGGTAAGACCCACAATAACCACTGCCATCCCTGCTATTTTCAGCCAGGTGACACTCTCCTGCCCCATCATCACGGCAATCAACAGCGAAAACACAGGTATAATATTGTTATAAACCGAACCTCTTGATGCTCCCAATCTCTTCATGCCGTAGTTGAAGAACATATACGCCACCGTTGAGCAGAATATGCCGAGAAAAGCCAGACACAGCCACATCTTAGGAGAAAAACTGAGCTGGGCAATCTTGTCATGGTCACATATTAGCATCAGAGGGAAAAAGTAAATCAGTGCGATAAGATTCTGATATGTGGTTATCGTTGTAGGACGATAATGGCCTAGTAATTTGACCAAAATGAGAGTGAAAATTACAGCAATCACCACTGCGCATGCTAGTAGTATCAAACCTTTAGCACTTGCCATGAAGGTGAAGTCGCTGCTAATCGACATAAACGTTATGCCCACCAATGACACTAATACGCCGATAATAGCTCCGACATGCAGTTTCTCATGATAGACCAACGACATCCCAAAAGGAATGAAGACAGGGATGGTGGCGATTATTATCGACGCCAGACTACCCGACACATACTGCAGTCCGCCGGTCTCGCACAGGCTGTATAGAAAGGGTTCGGTAAACGAGAGTATCAGAAACAGCTTAAGATGTCCTTTCTTGATAGGTTCCAGTTTGTGAGTTAATGCCAGTAAAGGAATGGTAAAAAGAGTGGCTATCAGCATTCTGCCAGTGATGATGATAGTCGGTGTGATGGCTTCTTCTGAGAGGAACAGCTCTTTGGTAAATATAAATGAGGCACCCCAGAAAGCCGATGCCATTATCATCAACAACTGAGGAAGATAAAGTTTTGAGCCTTTCATTTTGCTGAATAAAATAATATATGTATCTTTGCAAAAATTTTTGCAAAAGTACATTTTTTTTTGATTGTCATCAAGTAGATGTTACGCATAGGCATACTATCTGACACTCACGACACTCTTCCTCAGCAAGTTTACACATTCTTCAAAGATTGTGACGAACTATGGCACGCAGGTGACATCGGTCACGGAGTCTTGGAACGTCTTCAAGAATTCAAGCCTGTCGTTGCCGTCTATGGCAATATGGACACCTGCGACATGCATCGCATATGCAAGGAGACACAGTTGTTCCACCGTGAGAACATGACAATCTTGATGACCCATATAGGCGGTTATCCTGGACATTACGAGAAACGCATTCTGCCTCTCATTGAGTCTGAACGGCCCGATATATTTGTTTGTGGGCACTCCCATATTCTTAAAGTAATCTACGACGAGACGTACAGCCTGCTCCATATCAATCCAGGCGCCGCCGGACGCCAGGGATTCCATCGTGTCGCCACCTTGGTGCGACTCACCCTTGACGGTACTCCCAAGGATTTGGAGATATGTGAATTTGACAAATACTGAACTATACTAAATAATACGACACATTCATGAAAGAACTATCCATGCATGTATACGACTTGATGGAGAATTCCACTGCCGCAAATTCGACATTGGTTAAACTCACCATCAGGGACAGTCTGAAAGACAACATCTACGCATTCACTATAGAAGACAACGGCAAGGGTATGTCGCCCGAGTTCCTTGCCAAAGTCACAGACCCCTACACCACATCTAGAACCACGCGCAAAGTTGGTCTTGGCCTGCCACTTATCAAGATGAATACTGAGAATTGCGGTGGAGGAATGAAGATTGAGAGTGAGGTGGGTAAAGGCACAAAACTGAATTTCTGGTTTCAACACGACCACTGGGATCGTCCACCCATGGGCGACATATCCGGCACCATAGTGATGCTTTGTGCCGCCCACGAGGACATCCATATCATCTACAAACACATAACCGACGAGGGTGAGTTTGTATTCGACACCGACGAGATACACGAAGCTCTCGAGGGAATGTCAATGAACGATGTCTCTGTCTACAAATGGCTCAAAGACATGGTTCAGGAAAATCTTGAGGAGATACATTACAACGACTGAGTGGTATCTGGGGATTCTACCCTCCTATCCTCATGATGTTTACCAGTTTCAGACAGTCTCGGACATGTCTAACCCTCTATCAGGGACAGACTTACACCATCTGATTGGTCTTCTTCACATAAATTGAAATTGCTTTCATTGCCATAGTCGGACAGCATTCTATCAATGCGTTCAGCATCTTAAGCGAAGACTTCTTGGCATAGTATCTGTTTGACTTATATCCTGGCACCTGGCGTTCCAGTTCCTGTCTTATCTCCTTCAATGTCTCTTTCTTTGGTTCTAGAGAGTTTGATACATAGTTGAATATCGACGAGAAATAGCCTTTCTTGATATACACAAAGTCTATCTCTTCCTTGTATTTCTCATACACACCCTTCTCTTTCAGGAATGCCATGAGCGAACTAAAAGTAGCAAGACGTTTCTGGTATTTTGTACTGTCTTTTGTGGTGCATACCGATCCGGGGCGGATAAGATAATGGTAGAACGGTTTGTCAACATGAGCCGTGCTGCCCGCAAGCAACAGGTTGGCTGTTACAAAATAGCTGTCGTCGGCGCTTCTCGACTCTGGATAGCGTATGCCCGTCTCCATGAGCATTTTGCGCCGATAGATGAAAGTCCAGAAGAGCGACACATAGTTTGAGAGGAAATAACGTCGTTTTTCGTCGGTCAACGCTCCGGCCTCTATTGTGGGATTTTTAAGTATCTCGGTAGGACTGCCGTTGAGGTAGTCTTTTGCCGCCTGACAGTAGCAGAGGTCAACGTCGCCGTTCTTTTTGGCCTCGTTGTAGAGCGTCTCGAACATGTCGGGTTCAATCCAGTCGTCGCTATCTACAAAAGCCACATATTCGCCATGAGACTGCGGTATGGCAAAGTTGCGCGCCATGCCAGCACCAAGGTTGTGCTCAGGTTTGAGGAAGACAAACTGTGACTTCCTTGGATGGTCACTGATCATATTCTGCACCAGTTCTATACTGTTGTCCGGACCATGGTCATCAACAAAGATGAATTCCATCTCCTGCAATGTCTGGTTGAGGAGAGACTGTGTGCATTTTTCTATATATTCCGCCACGCCGTAGACGGGGAGTATCACTGAGACTTTTATCATGGTTTATTGATTTTAAGATTTAAAAATTATAGATTTGTAGTTTAGAGGACGTAACAACGTCGCTATTCATCGCCTCCTTCCAGTCCTTGGTAGTTGCGTGTGTCCTCTTTGACGTTAGCTTCGAGCGATTTGACGATGAGTTCTTGGAGATGAAGCACACTCTTATCCACGTCGTTGCGACGCGAAGGTCTATAGAGGTTCTTATAGCGCAGTTTGGGTGAAATGTCAAAATTCAGTTTGGGAAGCGTGCCGAGAACGTCCACAGCCAATCGTATCGGCAACGGACTCTCCACAAGTTCCACATGGTAGTCGTAATTATTCTTCAGATTGTGGTAACCTTCCGCCACAATGCCGTATTTATGGAGTCTGAGAAGGAAGGGATGTACCTCCAGTTCGTCACGGAAGAGTGTCATCGTCACATCCAGACTGTCGACATGTATCTTGGTGTCGTCCTCACGCCATTTCTTGAGTTGTAGCAGTTTGGCGATACGGTCTATGTCCTTGTTGTCCAGCACCACCAGGTTTTGTCCTGTAAGTGCCGACGCGGCCCTCATGGTACTTATCTTTGGTTGGTAGAAGGCATTGACGTAGGTCTCTGCACACAGATGGAAGTCGGCGTTACCTTCAAGGTCGTTCAGCAAAGGCACTAGTGTGTCAACATAGGGAATCATCTTAACCAGCTCTTGAATGTTGATGTCGAGTAGGTGGAAATCAAGTCCAACAAAGATGTGGTTCACCCTGGGGGTGTGGTACATGCCTGTGAGTTGCATCCTGGCGGCCTTGCAGACAAAACCCACCTGGTTCAGTGCGGCGACACCGTCACGTATGCGAATGTCACCAGCGACTTCTCGTAGGTCGTTTTCAAAAGCCGTGGCCTCTTTGATGCGTGTATGGAGTGTGAAATCCACATCTTTAGGCACTATGAATGGATGTGCCGAAGTGTCCACATTGTCTTCTATACGCTGCATCTCCAGCGAGTCCTCGTCGCTGCCCATGCCACTGAATGCCTCCATGAGGTCATCTACATTGGTGTAGTTCGATGTAAAGTAGAGGTCACCTTTCAGCATGTCTTCATGACTCAACCATTTCTCAAGTCCTGTAACTGCACCCGACAGATAGAAGTCAGAGTTGCCGAAGACTATATTGGCACTGGCTATCTCGCATTTTTCCGGTTTATAGTTGAACTTGATGTCGGGAATCTGTATGATGTAGGCAAATTGTTCGAGGTCTATGTATCCTCTCTTGAAGTCGATGTCAAGATTTGGCGACCATTGCTGAAGTGTATTGGGTTTAGACGGATCGTAGTTGGCACCGCCTCTTATGGCCAGACCTGCGACGTCCACAGTAGTGCTGTCGTTGGTCTCGCAGTGCAGAGCACTACTGTTGAAATTCACCTTATAAGCCACTCTGTCGCTCTTCACCGACTCAGGAATCATGGCGAAGTTTCCCTTAGGATTTGTAAGGTTCAGTAATATCGAGTCCATATTGCCGTTCAGTCCCTTGAAATCAAAATCACAGAAAATCTTCAAGGGCATAGTGGAGTCGAATATGTTGGAGAGCGTAGCCTTTAAGTCGGTGTTGCCTACGTTCACTGCAATATCGCTGTTAGGAAGATTGGCGGATATGGAGTCGCAACGTATGGTGGCGGAGATGAGGTCGTCGAAGAAACCACTCTTTGTCTTTGCAGGTAGATTTAGTTCTACAGTGGCGTTGGGGATTTGTGCGAATATCGTGTCGTATTCAACATCAAGATTTTTGAATCCAATGGTACCATTGACTTTCATTCGGTCAAACTGACTCTTCTCCAACTGTTCCCAGTTGGTTTTGACCTTCATGTTGACGTCTGCCCTACCCTCCAGTCTCATCACCGGCTCGTCGGGAAGGTATGGTTTCAGGTCCGCAAGAGAGATGGTTCCACGGATATTGGCGTCGGTATACATTTTGCCCATAAGGTCGTCAACAGTTCCGTTGATGCTGACAGTGTTCGAGCCACTGCGTGCTTTTAGGCTATTGACAGTAACAGCGGAGATTCCGTTCTCGCCCAAATCTAATGTGGCATCGATATCGCCGTTGATGCCGGTGAGCGTATATGGGAGCAAGTCTTTGTCTTTGAACTTACCGTCTTTCAGCACCAAGTTCGCCTTGACTACAGGCATCAGCGTGTCGTTCAGACTACCGTCAATCTTACCTTTGAGAGTGATGTCGGCGTCCATGTCCATTCCTTTGCTCCATTCCGCCAGTTCGGCAGGCAGCATCTTGAGCAGGTCGGCTATATTCCAACAGTTAGTGTTGAAAGTGAGGTTCATGCTCATAGGGTCCTTTTCGTCAGGCAACCTTACAGCACCTTCCAGGTCCAGCTCATACTGCTTAATAGAGACTTTCGTATTACTTACATTTACAATATTGTCGGTCAGACTGGCATTGATGTCTGATTTTATGGAGAGCAGTTGACCTTTTGACGAATTGAGATAGTCATTAACCATCTCTTGACCGTCATTGCTTAGCGATCCTCCGTCTACGGTAATCGACAGCTTGCCGTCAACAATATCGTCCTTGCTTCTGGCGTCAGCCTTAAGAGTTAGCGATGTCAGAACAGCGGTAAAGTTACTGCTGTCCGACATCATGGTCATGTCCACTCCGTCGATGTCCATCTTTACGTCGGCTTTCACATTGTCAGGCTTGTACAGACCGTCAACCTTCAGATTGAGGTCTTTCAGTGATGCGTTAATATCATTGCTTTGGTCTGAATACACCGTGTTCAGATGGTTTATGCGAATGATCTCAAGTGATACAAGTTCCGGCATCTCAAAAGGTTCACTTTCTTCCAGCGTGTCTCCGGCAGCGAATATGTCATAGTTTGAATTGCCGCAAGAGTCGGTGAACAGGGTGGCGTCGACGTCGTCAACCACCAGTTTCTTCACCATGATATTGTCATTCTTCAGAAATTCTTTGATATTGAATCCCACACTGACGCTGCCTATCTTGGCAACAGTGTCGTTAGGTGTTCCTTCGATATGGTTTACAAGCAATACGTCGTCAACCTCCAATCCCACAAAAGGAAACGTCTTAAACAGAGTAAGGTCAACGTTGCCGAAATGACTTTCACAGAGTATGAATTTGTCAGACAACTTGTTAACTATCGATGTGAGACGTGCCGGGGTAAGCACCAGCCACATGGCAATCACGATGGTTGTGATAACCAAACCCGTCAGTGATGCCAACGTAATCCAAAACACCTTCCAGCCCTTTTTCATGAGTCTCCTTATTTAGTTTTTGTTGCTATTCACCCGTTCGAACGAATAAGTCTGGCCAAAACGGTCTCGGTATTCCAATTTAGTGTCGTCAAGTTGAGTCATAGTGTAGGACTTCGGAACAACTCCACCCATCTCCATTTGATGCACATGAGTCAGCGTGTTTGTCTCATCATCAAATGACCATGTGAATGGTTGTGCCTCGTCTTCATGCACGTCATCGCCCTCATCCCATGTCACTCCGGTACTGTCGTTGTCGTAGCGCCAATATTCTGTGCCACTGACCCACTTGCCAATAATCAGACTCATGTCGAATGAAGGATCATGTTTGCACGACATGAACGTCAGCAACGCCATCAGCGCAACTGATGCCATCGTTATCCTTCCGATAATTCGTGTTATGTGTTTAGTTGTTTTCAACCACATAGATTTCTTTGTAAAAACGTCCGTAGTCGTTGTAATCCATACCATATCCAACAATAAAATCGTCTGGAATAGAACGACCTATATAATCTATCTTGAAGTTTTTCTTGAAACTGCCCGGTTTGAAGAACAGGGTTGCGACGTAGATCCCGGCAGGCTCAAGCCTCTTCAACTCACCGATTACTGCGTCCATTGTTATGCCGGTATCGATTATGTCCTCGACTATCACCACATGGCGGCCTCGGCATTTCTCAGGGAATGGCAGGTCAGTAGTAACCTTGCCGGTGGTCTTCATGCCTGAATAAGAGCTGTACTTTACAAAACAAATGTCTGCGTCAAAATCCAGTTTCTTCGCCAAATCCGACATGAACATGAAAGCACCTGTGAGTGTGGCGCAGAACAAGGGATTCTTCCCTTTCAGGTCTGCAGAGATACGTGATGCTACGTCGCCGACTATGGCGTCGATCTCCGAAGCAGTCAGATATGGTTTGAATTGCCTGTCGTTAACAGTTATGATTTTTGTCATGTCAGTATTTAGGCTTGAGATTACTCCTCTTCTGGTTCCTCCACCGAGTCCAGCACCAAACGGAATCCGTGGAATCCGTAGCCGTGGTCTGGCAGATACCAACTGCGATCCGACACTGTGCATCCCCACGATGGACTGTTCAGGCATCCACCACGCAATATGCGGTTCTCGCCACGTTTTGGTCCTCGGGGATTGGTTTGAGGTTCAGCGGTATATGCGTCATACCAGTCAGAGCACCATTCCCACACGTTTCCTGCCATATCGTGCAGACCCAGCTCGTTGGGTTTCTTTCTTCCGACGGGATGGGTGATGTTGCCGGAATTCATTCCGTACCAAGCCACCGATCCAGGGTCGCCTGACTGCCCTGGAAACACATGGTCTTTGCTGTAATTGCCACCACGTGCGGCGAATTCCCATTCTGCCTCAGTGGGGAGTCTGAAACGATAGCCGGTCATTTGCGACAGACGGGCGATAAACATCTGAGCATCGTTCCACGACACCTGCTCCACTGGCAGACTGTCGTTATAGGCCCATCTAGATGGGTTGGTTCCCATCACCTCTTTCCAGAGGCGCTGAGTTACCTCAAATTTACCCATGTAGAACGAATCCACGGTGACTTTGTGTGTGGGGAACTCCGCCTCATAGTTGTGCTTTGCCGAGCCAGGACGGGTGCATCCCATAGTGAATGTGCCTCCCGGGACAGGCATCATGCGGAATTTTATGCCGTTAAGTTTTATGTCCACCGATCCGTCATCAACCTCCACCGAGAATACTATCACAGTGTCGGCGGCATTGAAACCCGTAGAGTCTGGCTCATAAGGAATATAACGCAGGTCGGGAAGGTCGTAGACAATAATCTTCTTTCCTTTTCCAGCTTTTATGTTCTTTCCCACATCACCACTCAGGTTCTGGATATAATCGCCGTAATAATGACCGCCGTCGATGGAGACGGCAACACGGATGTTGGCATCCTTGCTCAGGTCATAGGTAACCGTAACCTCTTTGTCGACTCGTGTAAAAGCCACGTTCGACACATTTTGAGCCTGTGTCATGACGGCAAAGAATAGAAACGGAATAAGCAATGCTCTATATTTCATAAAATTATATATTTGCTATTTTGATACACACAATTTGCAAATATACTAAAAATATTATAATAATACGGTACATTACTTTAAAATGTCCTATTTCCCGAACTTTTCAGTCTATGTTCCCATCCCGAATCGACCGTACGAAAACAGAATATTCTTGACAATCGAAAAGAAAAACGGATTAAAAAGTTGCCGATATATCTTTTTTTATTATTTTTGCACAGCGAATTATAAATGTCAACTGGAATGTAGAATACTGACCACCAATGTGATCTATAAAAAAGAAAGGAGGAAACTATGATTGAAACCATCAATCACAAGTCTGTTAAGTGGCATCATATAACCAATCCCTCGGAAGATGACTTTCGTTACCTCCTTGACGAATTTAATTTCCATCCTCTTGACATCGAGGACTGCCGTGGCACCAACCAGCGTCCGAAGATTGACGAATACGACGATTACTATTTCCTTATTCTTCATTTCCCCTACTTCGACAAGGGCAACAAAAATATCCGCATCCGTGAGGTAAAGATATTCTGGGGCAAGGACTATATCATCACTATCGGCAAGTCGCACTGGGTGGTGAAAAAACTCTTTGACGAGGTTGAGGAAGACTTGGCGGAGAACGACGAGGATACACTGGAGGCAATGTCGTGCAGTGACCTGCTTCTCTACACTATTCTCGACCGACTGATGCTGGAGACCTACCAGCTCATACTCCGTATCGGTGCCGAAATCGACCTCATCAACTACGATATCTTCAACAAGAAAGCGAGAAACATCATCGAGTTGATATCCATCACCCGACGCAATATCATCCTGCTCAACACCACATTCAAACCTCAGTTGAGGGTGCTGCATATGTTCGAAAGTGGCGGCATCAAAGGCTTTGCTGACCCCGAGGTGTTGGATATGGAAGACTACTGGGGTGATATCCTGGACCAATACCAGAAGATGTACGACTTGGTTGAGGATGACGGTGAATTGATTGAAGGTCTTTCCAAGACGTTCGACTCACTCCAGACCAACCGTACCAACGACATAATGCGAGTGCTTACTTATTTCAGCACCATTATGCTTCCTCTGACGGTGGTCGCAAGTCTTTTCGGTATGAATGTCGATTTCCCGTTTGTCACCAGCACGGTCTCGTTCTGGACAATCCTGGGAGTGATGGCACTTATCACTACGGGTCTGATGATTTATTTCAGACGAATGACAAATAGGTAGTAGTTCGCCGTCTATCTTATTCCGACACCACTAAATCCATAGGGACATCAAAAGGTTCGACGGGTATATTGTCGAACATCTGGAACGAGAAAGCCACACCGACTTTGTAAGCATTGGGGGTGGATTTGAGCAGACGGTCGTAGAAGCCCCTTCCCCGCCCCATCCTGTTGTTGTGAATGTCGAAAGCAACGCCGGGGATTATAATCATGTCAATGGCATCGAGGTCGCTGTACACAGGACCCACTGGTTCGGGGATTCCGAACTGCGGACCCGGACGCATGCTCTCAGGTCCACGATATTGACGCAGTAGCAAGTCGTCACCTTCGACACAGGGTAAAAGGATACATTTTTCATGATACCAGCGTTCGACAAATTCATGGGTGGCAACCTCGTCGTCCATAGACCAGTAGAGCAACAAGGTTTTGGATTTCAAAAACATCTCGTGTTGTTCAACACGGAGCATTATGTTGCGTGAACGAGCTACTTTTTCTTCAAAGGGGACAACATTCTTGGCGTTTCGGACCAATTTGCGCAATTCGGATTTTTCTTTCATGATTGTAATACTATGAATGAGACCGATAAGAAAAGGCAGACCGTAAATGCGGCCTGCCTTAAATGTTGATGTGCCTGCTGGTTAGAATGGCAGATCGTCGTCAGACTCGGGAGGCTGCGATGCGAAAGGAGTGCTGTTCTCGGCGGGAGCGGCTGCAGGAGCAGGGGCCGCAGTGTTGGCTGCGGGAGCTGCGGGAGTGGCGGCGCCACTGAAGGGAACAATGCGGATGCAACGCAGGTCGGTATACCAACGTTCGTTATATTCTCGAGACTCTGGCGAGAAAGTGACCAGAACGGGAGAGTTCATCGAGACCTGAGCAAGCTGGGCCAGACGATCCTCACCAAACATCGTAAATGCAACCTGACGGGGGTAAGTGTCATCAGTCTCGATAACAAATCCACCCTTGACCCAGGGGCCACGCTGTGATTCACCGCGAACCTCGGGCAAAACTTTAATTAATCTTCCAGAAATATCCATTAGTTTTAATATTTAAATTTCGAAATTAGATATAAAGTGATTATTTAAACCAAACAACGTATTAAAATATCCGTCAAATATTTAAATCATCAACAAAACACATATCACCACCCCATGTCAGATACTTTAAACGAGTACAAAATTACTTAAAAGAAATCACTCCCACTGATTGGACAAACAAAAAAGTTATCAACAATAATTTTTTGTTTGCAACACAATAAATTGGGTACTTTTTTTGTTTATAAAGAAAAAAGAATCGACGATTATGCCAATGTTTTATACACCCAAGCCGCGACAATTCCACTACAAACCACGTTTCTACGATCCTGAAAAGGAGGAATGGGAGAAACTGAAGACCAAATACAGGTTAGAGCATGGGCTTCCCCTTGACGACAATGCCCTTAAGGAATCTACCGAGACATCTCAGACCTCTGATGACGACAAGGATTTGGCTTATTTCCAGAGAAAAGTGCGTGAGATTGACAAAAAAGACAGAGCATCCAGCCAAAGACTTACTATTAGTGACCTATTCAGGAAACGCGAGAAACCTCAGTTCCATTATGTTTCACGTTTCGACAGCGAAGGCAACATCATCGACACTCCCTCTCAAACCACACGTGAAGCCACCGTGAAACGCCGTATCACCCGACGTTTCGAGGATGATGACGAAGACCGCTTTAAACCAATCCCAGCCGGCAAGATAATCGTTTATACATTAATCGTATTCTGCCTTCTAGTGTTTATTTTTTTCTAGATGACATCGAAATACAAAAAAATGATGTACATTTGCAAAAAAATTCACTATGTTTATTGAAGTCTTAAAGTCTAAAATACATAGAGTTACCGTAACAGAAGCCAACTTGGACTATATAGGCAGCATCACTATCGATTCCGAATTGATGAAGGCCTCAAATATTATTGAAAACGAACGAGTCGACATATACAATATCACCAACGGCGAACGGTTCTCAACCTACGCCATCAAAGGTGAGCCGAACAGTGGTGTGATAGGCATCAACGGTGCCGCCGCCCACAAGGCAAAAGTAGGTGATTTGATAATAATCGCATCTTACGCATCAATGGATTTTGAGGAAGCCAAGAACTGGCATCCAACCGTGATATTCCCCACAGACAATCGTATGTAATGAAGAAAAATGCCGGAAATATACTGAAATTCATAGTATTCCTCGGCATAGGAGTCTTCTTTGTCTACTGGTTTCTTTTAAAACTCAGCAGTGACGAAAAGGAAGCCATATGGCAGTCGTTCCTCGGTGCCAAATGGTCATGGGTTGCCGTGGTTATGGTTATCAGTCTGCTGTCGCACTTCTTCAGGGCGTTGAGATGGCGGTTGCTGTTCAAACCCCTGAGTTGTCGCACTCCTGGAGTCAACAACACTTTCGGAGCCGTCATGGTGACCTATCTCGCCAATCTCGCTGTCCCACGTCTAGGTGAAGTGATGCGTTGTGCCATGCTTAGGACAAGCGACAATATCCCCATGGAGAAGTCCCTCGGCACAGTTGTCACCGAACGCATCTTTGACCTTGTCATGTTTGTTGTTATCATCCTGCTGGGATTCCTTCTGATGTTCAGCGACGTGAAAGATTTCCTATACGACACCCTCTCGCAGAAATTCAGCACCCTCCCCACCCTTGCCGGCATCGCAGCGACAGGAATAGTATTGCTCATCATTTTGTTTGTCTTGTACAAGATTTTCAAGGAGCGACTGATGCGGTTCAAACTGTTTCAGAAAGTAATTGAACTCATCAAAGGCTGTGTTGACGGTGTGAAGAGTATACTACATCTTGGTTTGGCATCGTCACTGATGTTCATCTTCTACAGTTTGGCAATATACTTCCTCTATATAGCTGGAGGTTGGATAATACTGAAAGCCTTCAGCGAGACCGTGGGATTGGGATTCCAGACGGCTTTTGTCATCTACCTCTTCGGTTCAGCAGGCATGATGATTTCGCAAGGAGGTCTCGGAGCTTATCCTGTACTAGTATGGCAGGCTCTCAATATCTATGGCATCAGTGAGAGCACCAGCTTGGCTCTTGGATGGTTGCTGTGGGGTTCGCAACAAGCCGTGGTTCTTGTCATCGGACTGGCGTACCTTATTTATTTCTCTCTGCTAAAGAAAAAGAGAGGCGCATCACAAGAAGACAACATTAATGATCAATAATAAAACGGAGGCTAGTTTTGACTTACCACGAACAAATAGCAGACAAGATAATGCCACTTCCCCAGCTGGTAGAGAAACTGGAGAACATCAGGCATAAGAACGACAAAGTCCGTGTGGTATTTACAAACGGATGTTTCGACCTCATCCATCGTGGACATGTCGACTACCTTAGCCGCGCCCGTGATTTGGGCGACTTGTTGGTTGTGGGACTCAACACTGACAACTCGGTGAGGAGACTGAAAGGCAGCAGCCGGCCCATATCGAACCAGGAGAGTCGCTCGGCAGTTATGGCGGCATTCGGCTTTGTGGACTATGTGGTGCTCTTTGACGACGACACCCCCATCAATCTTATCAAAGCCATCCGTCCCGATGTTCTTGTTAAGGGTGGCGACTATAAGCACGACGACGTTGTTGGTGCTGATTTCGTTGAGAGTTATGGCGGGACGGTGGAACTGCTGAGTTTAGTGCCTGGAGAATCTACCACCAGAATGGTGAACAAAATGCAACAGCCATGAGACACACAAATAGATATTTCTTTTCGCTATTGATATTGGCGACAATTCTTACCGCAGCTCCTGACTTATATGCACAGCATCGCAAGGGCAATAGTCACCGTGACGGATTCGATTTCCAGATGAGGAGCGGGGTAAACTTCTCCCAGATTGATGGCGACGCTTCCGGCAACTACAACAAGATTGGGATCCATGCTGCTTTCAACACCAGTTATCCATTAGGCGACAACGGTTTTCGCTTCTTGGTTGAGATAGGTCTCACGCAGAAGGGTTCTAAAATCAATAACAGTTCTATCGACCGTGACATCTCGTTACTATATGTCGAGATACCGTTGATGATTACTTACAATACATTGGAAGACCAGTTGCGATTCGGAGTTGGTGTCGCTCCGGCAATCTTGGCACGTTCTTATGTGAAAAGTGACGGAGCCTATGATGCCCTCCATTCTGAAAACTACAAACCGTTGGATGCCCTGCCCGTCTGCTTGAGTGTCGGATACCGCTTCACTGAACACGTAGGCGTAGACCTGAGATGGTACAACTCTATGCTTAACATCGCCAAGGAGAACGGTTCAGGCACCTACAGACTGTTCCGATCAAACAAAGGTCAGTTCAACAGACTGCTTCAGTTTGGTCTGACTTTCAGCTTCTGACGATACCGTCTCTAAATGATATTATTGAATTAGACAACAGTTAATAAAGATAAAACGATATGACACACACACGCTGTTTGATTATTGGTTCCGGTCCTGCAGGTTACACTGCTGGCATCTACACCGGACGCGCCGATCTGAAACCTCTGCTCTATGAAGGACTGCAACCCGGCGGTCAGCTCACAATCACCACTGAGATTGAGAATTTCCCAGGATATCCTGAAGGCATTTCCGGTCCCGACATGATGGGCGACCTGAGAAAGCAGGCACTCCGTTTTGGCACAGAGATGAGGAAAGGAACCATTGAGAGCATCGACCTCTCCCACCGCCCTTTCATTGCCGTTGACGACAAAGGCGAGCAGATAGAGGCCGAGACAGTTATAGTGGCCACAGGAGCGTCAGCCCGTTGGCTCGGACTGGAGAGTGAGAAGAAATACTATGGTCAGGGTGTGTCGGCCTGTGCCACATGCGACGGATACTTCTACAAAAATCTCGATGTCGCCGTTGTTGGTGGCGGAGACACCGCTTGCGAAGAGGCATCATATCTCGCCACACTATGCCGGCGAGTATATCAGATAGTCCGCCGTGATGAATTGAGAGCCTCTAAAGCCATGCAGCATCGTGTGCTCAACAATCCGAAGATCAAAGTGCTCTGGAACAGCGTGACTCAGGAAATTATTGGTGACGATATGGACGGCGTCGTAGGCGTTGACATCAAAAATGTGAAGACTGGCGAAATCACCCGTCTGGATGTCGCTGGATTTTTCGTGGCTATCGGCCACCAGCCCAACACCGCTTTCCTTAACGGTCAGTTGGAACTTGACGAGGCTGGCTATATCATTGTCAAGAACCCGTCGAGTGCAACCAGTGTCGAAGGTGTCTTCGCCGCCGGCGATGTGTGCGATCCCAACTACCGCCAAGCTTGCGTGGCAGCCGGCAAGGGATGTGTGGCAGGCATCGACGTAGAGAGGTTCCTCCACAACAGCTAAATGATAATGGAGTTAAAGTGGGAGTTAAAAGGGAAGTTAAGGGAAGTTAAGGGAAGTTAAGGGACAATAGCACCGGAATCGTTACAAAAGTAATTAACCATAACGACCATGTACAAGACGGCAATAAAACGAATTATCGCTACCCTGCTCTTCGTCATCATTGTCGTCATGCCATTTTCTGCCGCAGGTCAGATCAACAAAAGCGGAAGGTCGAATAACGGCAACATAACTAATCCTCTGATGATTAACGATGAAGAGGATTCTGTCGCAACCGAGAACAAGATGCCTGAAGGCATAGTCTACGACAGCGGTGAGGAAGCCGACTCCGTCATGCCAGGCAAGGTATTCGCTTTTCCTCGAACAGTTCGTGACGTGAAGATAAGGAGTCTGCACCACCCTACTTTATCGCCCGACGGTGTCGAACTAATCAACCCTGCCTCACTTTTCGACGGTAACTACTATGTTGACCGTGGCGCTCTGGGACAGACACACCTGAGTGTAATCCCCTACCTGGATCAAACAATAAGACTGCTCGACCCCCACACCACCATCTCCCCGCTCTCCCAACAATTCCAAAGCGATGCATTGCCCGCCTACAGGAAAAACCTCCACAGTCTCCCGATGTACCAGACCCTGGTGCCATACACACTGCTAAGTTATGGTAGCTCGCTGAACAAGGATTATAAAATCAGTGTACTTCACACGCAGAATATCAAACCCCGTTGGAATGCCGCATTCATATATGACCTAACCAGTCGTGACGGGGTATACACCAATGCCGGTGGAACCAACCACATGCTTGATGTGACTACCAACTACTATTCCGCCGACTCTCGTTATCAGTTACAGGGTGGCGTGACTTTCAATAAGATGAGGCAGGAGGAGAATGGCGGAGTGAAAAACGACACTACATGCTGGGAGAGTTCCCGACGTGCCGGCGTGCCTGTCAATATGTATAAAGCTCAGAATATGTGGAGAGACCTGGAGTTTCATCTGCATCAGAGTTTCAATACAGTACGTCAGGTGGAGAAGATTGTGCCCATCACCACCCAGCTTTCCGACACCACCAACGATACCAGTGTGGTGGAGAAAGATGGCGTCAACGACACTGTCGTCAACACACGAGTCTCAGTACGTGACACTGTGGTGGGTTACGACACCATCATGCCTGCCACCGCCCACACATACAACACCGGCGTATTTGCCTTAGACCTGCATTATTGCAAGCATCGCCGCATCTTCACCGATTCGCAGACCGACAGCTGGTTCTACGACACCACGTTGCTCGACACCACATTCTACTTCGATTCTACGGCTCATCATAAGTTATATGCCGACCTCTACTGGACCAATGATGCCTATATGAGTCACCGTTGGAAGAATCCGCTGGTGATTCTCTTCGGTTTGCGACCCGAACTAAACAGGCTGCAGTTTGCGACATCACACTACGACATGGTCAGCGTCAGTCCTTTTGCAAGAGTGGTGTTCAATATCGGACAGATGAGGCTCAGTGGCGACGCCGAGGAGGTTACGGGAAGTCACAGCAATGGTGACTATAGGTTGGCGGGCAAACTGGAGATGAAGGTCGGCAAACGCAGCAGGTTCGACATTGGGGTACTCAGCGAGGCTTTGTCGCCCGACATTCAGTATTATCGCAACGATGGCTATTACTCGTGGGACATAAATGACTACAACAAGATAAAACGACAGCAAGTGGCATTGGGTTACAGACTTGATGAAGCCGACACACTGAAAAGTGTATTGCGTCTGTTCGAGACCCGCACCAGCGCCATGCTTGTCAGCGACAATGTGTGGTTTAACGACAATATGCAACCAGTTCAAGGCAACGCCACGGGCATGCTTCTGCAAGCATCTGTCAACACTCACCTGAAATTCGGATGGTTTAATATAAGGATGTCACATACTCTCCAACACAGCAGTGACGAGGATGTGATGCGTGTGCCCCTTTTCGCAAGCAAGAACAGTTTTTATGCTGATGCCAAGGCTTTCAAGAAAGCTCTGTTGCTCCAGTTTGGCGTTGATTTGCGTTACCATACCCTCTATCATGCTGACGGATGGAACCCGATTCTCGGTGCCTACTACCGCCAGGATGATGTGGAGGTGGGCAATTATTTCGTCGCCGACATATGGCTCACACTCCAAATCAAACGGGCCAGCATCTATCTAAAAGCCTCGCATATCAACGCTCCGCTCGAGAAGAACCCGCACTACTTCAGCCTGCCACATTATCCTATGGAGGACTTTGGACTTTACTGGGGTGTGATCTGGAAGTTCTTTAATTAAGTAAAGTGAATTGTGAATGGTGAATGGTGAATTGACAAATGTGCCATCCTGTGCTATTGTCCCTTAACTCATCTTCACTCCCCCATCGCTAAGAGTTGTGTCTTTTCTTTTTCGGACTTTTCGGAAACAGTTGTCTGAACCACTGACGGGCAGTCATATCCAAGCCCATGCCGTTCATAAAGTTGTATGTTGCCACACGCAGGACCTCCCCTACAGCGTCGAGGTCGTAGCCAAAATCGTATCTGAACGGTATCTCGTTGATACAAAACAGAGGAGTGCCGTCATCGGGTTTCTGCCAGAGGGATTCGGCACCATAGCCGTGGGGATCATTGCCTGAAGGACTGTGGGCTGTCATGGCATAGCGATGCCAGAAAGCCGACTGCACCACCCCTTCGGCAAACATCTTGCGGACATTCTCCAAGGCATCCATAGTCTCTTCGAGGGTCTCCGTGGGAAATCCATACATGAGGTATGTATGGACCATGATGCCGGCATCGCGGAAATTGCGGGCCGCGCGGAATGTCTGACCCACGGTCACCCCCTTCCCCATTTTCTGAAGCAGACGGTCAGACGCCACCTCGAGTCCACCGCTCACCGCTATGCATCCGGCGTCAGCAAGCAGATTGCACAATTCGGTGTCGTATGATTTCTCGAAACGGATATTGCCCCAGAAGGAGACATTCAGACCTCTGCGAAGAATCTCCTCGCATACAGCCTTCAGCAGCGCCGGAGGAAGAGCTTCGTCGACGAAATGGAAACCACTGCAACCTGTCTGCTCCATAATCCTCTCCATGCGAGTAACCACAGTGGAGGCTTTGGGGGCGTCATAACGACAAATATAGTCGAGTTTAGTGTCGCAGAAAGCACATTTAGCCCAATAGCAACCGTGCGCCATCATCATCTTGTTCCATCTCATGTCAGACCAGAGGCGTTGCATGGGATTGGCTATATCGCAGAGTGAGATGTACGAGTTTAACGGCAGATTTGAGAAATCAGGAGCCGGAAGTTCGTCATTAACCACCTGGTCAGGCATGGTGTCTTCGGTTCGGTCTATGTATTCCACCTTGCCGTCAATTCTTCGGTAAGTCCTGAGCAGTGACTGACTATCCATCCTACCATCCAGATATCTGACTATTCTCAGCAACGGGAGCTCGCCATCGTCTAGAGTAATAAAGTCAACGTAGTCGAATATGCGAGGCTCACTCAGAGACCTCCACTCGGTATTGGGGAATCCCCCACCAATGCAGATTTTTATGTCAGGATGATGTGTTTTTATGTATTGTCCGCATCGCAGTGTTGAGAATAGACATCCTGGGAAAGGAACGGTGAAACAGACGACCGACGGCTTGTAAGTCTGAAGATGCTTCTCAAGTCGTTGAAGCATAAGAGTCTCTATGGGAGAAGGTTGTTGATTTAGGGCGTTCTCCAATTCGTCGAACGACTCGGCATAGATTGATATCTTTTCAGCATAACGAACTATATCGAATCTCTGATCAACATATTTCCTCAGCATATCGGCGATATCCTCCATATAGAGGGTGGCGAGATAGCGAGCCTTGTCGGCAACTCCCGACACGCCGAAAGCCCACTCTAAATCAGTCATGTCGCGGAATCTGCCACCTTCGGGAAGGAAAGACCGAGATGCAATACGCACCGCCTGTGACGAATCGTCGCCACGGAGATACCTCATCACGCTGTCCACAGTGTCGACATATTGCTTAGCCAGAGGAACACCAGCAGGCAACACTCGACTCAGAAACCGGGAACTGTATATGCCGTTAATCACCTCAATGCCCAAATCCACCTGCTCGGCGTCGACACCATTTTGACGAAGGAAAGCCTTCAGCTGGGTTGTGGCCGGATAAGGAGTGTTTAGTTGTGTGAACGGAGGTGTGACTAAGAGAAGCACAGGTTATAGACTTTTGTGAGAGAACATATAACTATAACCAACCATGACGGTGGCAAGTCCCACGGAATAAGAGGTCTGAGCCTCCTCGACCCGGGCAAAGCGTGAAGGTGGTATCAGATATCTCACATCAAGGTAGATTGAGTTGCGTGGGTTGATGTTGAAATCGAACACCATGCCACCAGCTGCTGAGAGCAGGAAGTGACGCTGGTCGTCGAGACGGGCGACGAGACTGGCGCCGAGATATGGCAGTACATCAAAGAACGGGTTCCTGCGGTCTGGCATAAGCCATCCACAGACGTCGAGCATCAGGTCGCCTCTAAAATTGTAGAACGAGTAAAGTTCTTCTTTGCTTCTGGCATAAAGCCCCGAGGCATTGCATCTGATTGTCCATGTGGTGGTAAGTCGTTTGCCTATTCCGAATTCGAAGACAGGCGTGATGAGTGACAATCTCTCTTCAAAACTGCCCACACCTTTGTAGTTGAACGAGCAGGCACCCAGCGCCACCTGGAAAAACCAGTCGCTTCTGAAATCGCGGGTTTCATATCTCGACCTGCTGCCTGTCGGATTGAAATCGATGTCATAAGTAGCACCCACAGTGGCAATACCCATCGCCGTAGTACGGTTCTTGTTGTCGAAACCAGATGGTAGCACCAATGCGTCAAGTTCGGCAAAAAGTCGCCAGTCTCGGCTAATCTTCATGTCACATCCCAATCCAAGCTTGCAGCAGAAGTCATTGTCGCCGGCCTTGTGCACCAAACCCAGACCCAACAGGCAATACCTTCTGAACTTAGGGCTGGGGTTCCTGCCTTTGATGGCTGTTACTGGATCGAAGAATATATCAACGGTACCGTTGATATATGTGTCCATCCCCGAAGTGCCAAAATTCTCATTGAAAGAAAACGAGGTGCGCAGACCTGTACTGGTGAGCAGCCATTTGCCATATGCGACCGCTTCCGTGACGCCAGGTTTGTTTGAGTAGTAGTTGGCGCCAGCGCCAAAAGAAACAAAAGAATTACGAAAGAACATACCATTCTGAGCCATGCAGAGTGTGGCTGAGAAAAGTAGTGCGACAATCAATATGAAGGTACGTTTCATCAATAATTCCTTATTCAACATTCACCATTCACCATTCACCGTTCACGATACATAAAAAAGGATAGCGGGACAGTAACTGTCATAATCCGCTATCCTTCTTCTTGCTATCAAATATTGATTTTATTTGATTTTTTCTGAGAACTCCTTGATAGTAACCTTCACGGGTTCTGGTTTCAGTTGTTCCTTGAAGAGATCGCAGGAATGACGAGCGTAGATGCGGTCAACAATCTGCTGAACATTCTGACGGTCTTTGGCGATGGTGCGGGCTGACTGCTCAAGACGCTCATCATAAGCCTTGTCGTCTTCGTCATCTTTCTTAGTGTCATTGTTGCGGAGGATGTCCTTCACATAGTCCACAATCTCATTCTCGGTAGGTTCGAGAGGTTTGATTTTCGTCAAGGCAGACTCAACAATCTCCCATTTCAGCGAAGGAATGTATTTCTCAGTCCATTCTTCTTCAATCTTCTCAGGAGTGATGTCTTTGTCACCATGCTTGGCAATCCAACGTTTCAGGAAAGCCTCGGGCAGTGGGGAGTCAAAGTTGTCGATAAGCTGGCGACGGACCTCGTTGGTGAAGAATATCTCACCCTGCTCGTTGTAACTCTTCTCAATCTCTTTGCTCAGCAATTTGCGGAATGCGGCAACATCTTTCACTTTCTCGTTGGGGAACACCTTGGCAAAAAGTTCGTCGTTGACCTCGTGGGGAGTGACAAGCGAGCAACCGCTGATGGTCATGCGGACATCTGACTTGAACTTCTTGGCGGCGGCGGAGTCGATGCGGAAATTCTTCTCGATATCAGAAGCGGTGAAAGCTTTTGAAGCGTTGAAGACCACCACATCTTCGGCTTTCTTTCCAACGAAGAGAGGTACTATCTCTTCCTGGTTCTTCACTGAGGAGAGGTCGAATGATGTGAAAGTGCTAACACCACCCTCTTTCACGTTGCCTTCCTTGTCGAGTTCCTCGACACGGCCATATACGTAGCATTTCTCGTTGACAGTCTCAGGAGTCTCGAAGTTGCCGTAACGCTGGCAGATTTCCTCAATCTGTTTGTCGATATCCTTAGGATTTACCTTGATCTGATAGAGAGCAGCTTCAATCTTGTCCCAAGCCAGGTTGGCGACGGGCATCAGAGCTGCGTCGAAATAGAAAGTGAAATCCTTTCCTTTTTCAAAATCCACGGTACCGGTCTTCTCATCGTTCGACAGAGGGCCGCCGATAATGTCCAGTTTCTCATCGTCGAGATATTTAAACAGCGATTCGCTCAGTTGCGACTGAACCTCGTCGGCGACAATTGCAGAACGGTAAAGGCGCTGGATCATGCCCATAGGAGCCATACCCTTACGGAATCCAGGTATCTGTGCCTTTTTCTGATATTCCTTTAACTGCTTTGCAACCTTCTCTGCATAGTCACTTTCGACGATATCAATCTTGATAAGCAGGTCTAAATCGCCTAAATTTTCTCTTGTGATGTTCATCTTAGTAATTTAATTTATTGATATTTAAATATATATTATTTTCAAGACAATTTGCAAAATTACAACTTTTTTCTCAATCACAAAGATTTGCCAAGAAAATAATATATATTTTTATAATAGTAGACAGTCTCTCCTACCCGAGTTGATAGCAGTCTCCGAAAATCAATTCTTCATCTTAGCGTTATAGAATACGAATTGGTCATCGATGACATCTATCACTATGTCCTCGCCAGGATTGATTTTCTCTTGCAGTATCTGCTTGGAGAGTTCATTGAGTATCTGTCGCTGTATGACTCTCTTTACAGGACGGGCACCCATGGCGGGGTCGTAACCTATTTCGGCGAGCATATCAACTGCCTCGTCGGTGGCGCTGATAAGGATTTCATTCTTCTCAAGCATCTTGGCGACATTGGCGAGTTGCATGCGGACCACCTCCTTGATCTGATTCTTGGTCAACGGTCGGAACATGATGGTCTCGTCTATTCGGTTGAGGAATTCGGGACGAAGGTTCTGTTTCAGCAGTTCCATCACCTCTTCCTTGGTCTTCTCAAGTGTGTAGTCATTTATATTCATGGCATCGCTGAGGCGTTCACGGATGATGTTGCTGCCCATGTTTGACGTCATGATGATTATAGTGTTCTTGAAGTCGGCAATCCTTCCCTTGTTGTCGGTGAGTCTGCCGTCCTCCAGTACCTGCAGGAGGATGTTGAAGACGTCGGGATGGGCTTTCTCAATCTCGTCGAAGAGGACTATGCTGTACGGCTTGCGACGCACCGATTCGGTGAGCTGGCCGCTCTCATCATAGCCCACATATCCCGGAGGCGCTCCGATAAGACGACTGACACTGTGGCGCTCCTGGTATTCGCTCATATCAATACGCACCATCATATCCTCATCGTCAAAGAGTGTCTCGGCAAGAGCCTTTGCCAACTCTGTTTTGCCAACGCCAGTGGTGCCGAGGAAGATGAAACTGCCTATAGGTCTTTTCCCATCGCTGAGTCCGGCGCGGTTGCGTCGTATGGCGTCGGAAATAACCTGTATGGCTTCGTCTTGTCCAACGACACGTTTATGGAGTTCCTCTTCAAGATGAAGGAGTTTCTCACGTTCGCTCTGCATCATCTTAGTGACAGGAATGCCAGTCCATTTACTTACAACCTCGGCGATTTGCTCGCTGTCGACCTCCTCGTTTATCATGGCGTTGTCCGCCTGCATGCTGCGCAGTTGCACTTTAAGGTCCTCGACATGCTTCTCAGCCTCCTTGATGCGGCCATAGCGCAATTCAGCCACCTTGCCATAATCACCCTGTCGTTCAGCCTGCTCAGCCTCAAACTTATAGCTCTCGATATTCTTAACTTCCTGTTGTATGGCCTCTACAACACTTTTCTCGTTCTGCCATTTGGCTTTCATCTGGTCACGTTGTTCTGAGAGTTCGCCGATTTCGTGACCTATGCGGTGCAGTTTGTCAATATTGGCGTTGACGGATTCGGGGTCGCTCGACTCAGAGTGCTCGTTCTCTCGACTTATAGCCTCTCGTTCTATCTCCAGCTGACGGATCTTACGTTCTATCTCGTCGAGTTCTTCGGGCACAGAGTCGATCTCCATCCTTAGTTTTGCAGCTGCTTCGTCGATAAGGTCTATTGCCTTGTCGGGAAGGAATCGGTCGCTGATGTAACGGTTGCTGAGTTCTGCCGCCGCGATAAGAGCCTCGTCTTTGATACGCACCTTGTGATGCACCTCGTAGCGCTCTTTCAATCCACGGAGGATAGAAATTGTGTCGGCGACATCAGGCTCGTCGATGAGAACACTCTGGAAACGGCGTTCCAGAGCCTTGTCTTTCTCGAAATACTTCT
>DBXB01000058.1 GCA_002309155.1 Bacteroidales bacterium UBA1223
GTCGCCGCCAATTTTTTATAAGGGAACCGATTCCGGTTCCCTTTTTTATTTCCCTTTCCCTTAATAAACTCCTCTAATTATTGAATAATAATAAAACGCTTCAATGACATACGCTAAAGATAATCTTACTATTGAAGTCTCCGAGCATGGAGCCGAGTTGACAAGCCTTCGCTGTGGTGGACGTGAGTACTTGTGGAATGGCGACGCAAATTACTGGAACCGCCATTCTCCAGTGCTGTTTCCTGTTGTGGGAAAGCCCTACAATAACGAGTTGCACATCGATGGCAAAGTCTATCCGATGAAGCAGCACGGATTCGCTCGTGACAGCGAGTTTGAACTACTGAGTAGCAACGGCCGTCTCGTCTACCGCATGAAGGATGCCTATCGCCCCGACATTTACCCATACCGTCATATCCTTGAGGTGGCATACCTTATACAGGGCAGCACACTGACGGTCAGTTGGTATGTTGAAAACCTTGGTGACAGTAAGATGTATTATCAGATTGGTGCGCATCCGGCATTCCTGTTGCCAGACTATAATCCAAAGGATGAGATCCACGGGTTTGTGCGTTTCTATGATAACTATCGTAGTGACGACCATGCCGTGAGTCCTGTAGTTACGTTTGCGCTTGATGATGGTAGCCGTGTACCGTTAGTGGAGCCTAAGCAACTGCCACATGAGATGCCAATAACAGCAGATACTTTCGCCCACGATGCTTTGATGATAGAAAATGTGCATCGTAAGCAGGAGGTGTCAACAGTCATCCTTTGTGACAAATTGGGCAAGCCCGTGATTACAGTGGACTGTTTTGATGCCGACGCTTATGGTATCTGGGCTCCGCACAAAGATGGTTGCCCCTTCGTCTGCCTAGAACCTTGGCAGGGTATTTGCGACCAGAAAGGATTTGCAGGAGATATCAGCGAGCGAGATATTATTCGTTGTATCAGTCCTGGCGACCACGGACATTTCGAATATACTATTACCGTGGAAGATTAACCCTTTACGACTTGAAAGTTTCCGCAATCCGCAAGAATCAAAGTCGTATCATAGGTTTGACTGATACAAATAAAAAACGCGATCCGAATGGACCGCGTTTTTTTGAAAACTGAAAAAATTAATTATTTTTTCTTCAGAGCTTTCATACCTTCCTCAACGCCTTTCTTGGCAGCGTCTTTGGCAACTTCTTTAGTCTTGTCGACAGCAGCGTCTTTAACTTTGTTGGCGATGCATTTCTCAGCCTCAGCTTTAACAGCAGCCTTGAACTCTTCGTCGTTGGCATACTCTGCGAAGCTCTGGTCGATAACGGTGTTGACGCAGTTCAGAACGTCACCGCAGTTGCAGATCTGCTGAGCGGCATCCATGATAGCCTGCTGGCGAGCGTCGTTGTTAGCCTCGGTGCAAGCGGGTTCGGTAACCTCGGTCTGCTCGATGGCGGTGGTGTCGATAGCGGTGGTGTCTTCAGCCTCGGTGTTGCCGCCGCAAGCTGCCATAGCTGCGCAAATCATAGCGCTGGCAAGGAATAAAAATACTTTTTTCATTGTGTTTTAATGTTTTAATGATTGTTTTCTAAGCATTTTGAGATTGCAAAAGTACACAAGTTTTTTATAATGTGTCACTTTTTAAATATGTTTAACATATTTTATAAATAGCAGCCACTTTTACAATTTTATAATCTTTTGTGTTTTGTCTCCAATACGTATCAGATAAATGCCTTTTGGCAGGTTAGACATGTCTATTTCGGTCTTACCGTTGTCATGTCTATATGTGCCGACTAGTCTTCCTCTCAGGTCGTAAAGGAGGATGTCCTCATCTCGTTCGAAAGTGATGGTTGTCATTCCGTCTGTCGGGTTGGGGAATACAGTGATGGAGGGGCTGTCAGCAAGGTCGATAGCGTTGGTTCTTTCGAAATCTACATGGATTGTGTGAACTCCTCGGGTCGCTACGTATCGGTACTTTAACGTCTGTCCATCCAATGTATCAATCTGGTTCATGCCGACAATGGCACCGTCTAGTCTCATTCTCTTCAGTTTATAACCGCTCAACGGTTTAATGCTGTATACCAAGGTGTCATTTTCTTCAACAATAGAATAGCCACGAGGTTTGATGTCTCCGTTGTCGTCGCTTGAGGCAAATACCAAGGTGCCGGGGGTTATGGTGATGTCGTCTATCGCCGCCATGTCTTTTCCGTTGGTGAAGACCGAGAAACGGAGGCGGCTATAGTCACCTGCCGACGGCAGGATGTAGAAGAGGTTCCTCCAGGTCGAACCACCGAAAGTCCATGCTATGCTGTCCAGAGTCTCCCAGTTGCCGTTAGGCGCATCACGGTACTCTATTTTAAAGAGAGTCTGCTCAGAACATTCTCCGTCGAAATGCAAGCGAAGGTTCAAGACCAGGTCTCGGATGCTGTCCATGACTAAGGGGCGGCTCAAAACATTTTCCCAGATACGTTCTGTCTGGTTTGAATCGGTGTCGCTGAACAAAGATTGTTGTCCTGCCATTTCCCGTACAGACCATTCCCCCAACCAGCAGTAGGGTAGGGAGGCGGAATCGGTGGTCTCGAAATCTTCGGATAGCCACATCGTATCGTTGCAGTTAATTGTGCTCGCTGTCACGTCCACACCGTCGGAGTACCCTCCAAGGCGTTTCATGGTGAATAGCCTGAAGTTATAGGTGTGGTTTGCCTCCAGTGAGTCAATCAAAGCTCTGTTGCCGTTGCCGACGTAGACTACCGTGCCGTTGCCGATAATGTCTCCCACAGCGTAGTTGCTGTCCTGGACAGGGATTCCATTGGTGCCCTCACTCATGACAATCATGGTGCTCAGGCTACCGTAACGGGTCCAGTTTATTTCTATGGCGCTTCTCGACACACCTTCGGCCACGGCTTTCATGGGTATTGGCGAAGCGTTATATGTGAAGAAGACGTTCTGACTCTCTTGGTCTTCTGAGATATTTGTCAGAGGCACGTTGTTTGCCACCTTCGACCAGGGTCTGAACCATGGAATAGAGTTATCTGTCAAAGAGTCGCGTCTACCCAGCAGGCTGGGGAAGACTGCCGATGCGGTAGATACCGAACCGTAGCTGCTTGGAGTGCCTGAGGGGAATGTGTCATAGACGCTGCCTTTAGCGATGATATATATCTGCTGAGGGTGACGGTAATTGCTCACATTGGCTCCGTTAGCGTTGGGGTGGATGTGGTAAACCAGCATTCCGTGACTGGGAAGGTACTGGTCCCATTTGTTTTGTTGACGGTTCTCGATAAGGAAGAAATCACCGGGAGTGGAAGTGTTCACTCTTTTGATTTCGTCATTTGAGCCCGTAATCGGTTTGAGTTTGTAAATGCCAGTCTTGTTGTTTATGGTGTCGCAGTTAGCCCACTTGTAGATGTATATTTTTGTGTAGGGGTTGTGCTGTGCAGGAGATATGCCTCCATGGTTCCAGCTTCCGCCCGACATGATATCCCAATAAGATAATCCTGGGAACTGTCCGCCACTTCCTTCGTAGTCGGTGTCATAATAGTCGGGTGCGCCGAACACGTGTCCCAACTCATGGCAGATAACTCCTATGGCAGTGAGACTTTCACCGCCGCTCCCTGACAGTTCGGGTGAGCATGAGTACACATCAATCACAGTCCCGTCATAGGTCGGCGGGTCGAAGATGTTCCATTTGTGTGACCAGATGGCGCTCGATGGTGCTCCAGCCTCTTCGCCGTAGCCGGCGAAGATGATATGCAGTCCGTCGATGTTGCCGTCATGGTCGTTGTCATATAGGGAGAAGTCGACATCTTTTGCGGCAGAGTCCACAGCTTCGCGCGCAAAATACTGAGCGCCCCAGTCTGTAGATCCATAGTATGAGGTGTTCTCGCTGCCTATATAGGGTCCAACCACATCCATCTTAAGTGTGAACAGTCCGCCACTGACATCGTGATAGTAGTCTCTCACACTGCCCGTCCTTCCTCCCGCAGTATAGTTGACCTGATTGAACAGCAGTCTGAACGCCGTCTTTCCATAGGTGAAGTTTCTGTCCTGGAAGCCGAACAGGATAACGAGGAATCTCTTCTCGCCAGTCAGGTCTGTGATGGCTTTTGGCCCCTTCTTGGCATCTTCCACCTGCTTCCAGATGCTCAACATCTCGTCTACCTGTTTTTTGCTAAATCTTAGGTGTTTTGGAGTTGTTTCAAGCATTTCCATCACTTCCGCTGTCCTCGACTCTTTGTTTGTGGCGAGGATATCGGTGGCGACAAGGTCGCCCGACAAATCCTTCACGGCGTATACCAGATTGCCGTCATTGTCATGTAAGAGTGTATAGCCGTCTTCTGTCTCTGCCCAGTGAACTTTCTCATCACCTTTCAGATATATGTCCACGGTGATGTCTCTGTTGCTGGGTTGGCTGAACTTCACTTTACCCGGAAATGCAGGAACAGCGAAGGAACTGCCTGCCATTACGGCTAGTAATAAGGAAATAATTATTTTTTTCATCTGATCGATACTCTGTTCAGTTGTAAATGAATGTGTTGTCGCGCCTTTGTCAGGCTTGGCTTACTATAGGAAAGCCCCTGCCTCATATTCTTCGGCGCTGCAGTCTTGGACATCTGCGCCGCCGTCAAACCAGACATATTTGATATAAGTCGGGTTGGCACCACGGTATTTGTCGTTCTCAAACTGTCTTCTCATGCTGCTCAGGGGGAGGTCTCTCATGACGTAGTCGTTAACTTTTTCCATCAGAAAACTCCTCTGTGCGGTACCGTTGTCCATGTCATACTGTTTCGCGAATTTAGTGTCGTTCTTCAGCTTTATGGGGTCGCCTTTCAGGTTTGTTGACACCTGCTTGGTAGCCATAACCCATGTGTGCAGCAAATCAACGTTGGTCTTTGTCGATCGCAGCTGATATTCCATGAAGGCAGTCTTTTTTCCGTTCTCATCTTTCCATTTGTGGATTGTCACCAGCATTACGGCGTCTATGCCATACTCTTTGTTTATCTGTCTCAAGTCACTGCTTCGCAGTTGCTTGTAGGTCATTGAGATGTTTTGGGCTATCGCTTCTGAAGCAACAGGACCTATCACGTAGTAGCCCTTCTTAGTCAGCGGGCTGGCGAGAGTCTGGTAAAGGAAAGCCTTGGCGGTGTTCAGTTCGTTGTTGTATTCGATGTCGCTGGGGTATTTCTCCACCTTGCGTTCAGCGTTGTCGTTGATGGGAGCGACGTATATTGTGGTTGGTTTCTCGCTGTATATGTCACTGTAGGAATTGATTTTCTTCTCACCGTTGCAGCCGCATATTACTATCAGCGTTACCAATGCTATGATTGTCCTTTTCATGTTCGGTTTAGTTGTTTTCTTCAATCGCTGTTTCTTCGATAACTTTGCCCTCATCCTCATTTTTGCTCTCATCCTCTGTCTTGTCCTGGTCGTTATCTGAAGTCGAGTCCATCTCCTTGTTGGTCTGTTCCATAACTTCAGAGGCTCGCTCTTCTGCCGCGGCTCTCTTGGCGGGTGTCAAGGCTGGCTCTTGAGATTGGGTGGAGTCGGCATCGTCGTATTTCAGGTCAATGCTGTTGTCGTTGGCATATTCGGGTATGAGGAGCGTTTTAAGCTTAAGAATGTAGCCTCGAGATTCGGGGAAATCATTCATCTCCTTGTTCATCCAACTGTTCGCCTCGGCGCGACGTCCTTGTTTTATGAGGGCAACTGCGTAGTCTGAATAGATGGCGGATTGCTTCAGTCCAGTTTTTCGATTTCGGTTAATCACCGTGCTGTAGCTCTTCGCCAGGCTCTCCAGATTTTGGTCGCTGGGGTCTTTGCCATAGGCAAGCATCGCCATAGGGTCGACAATCGCTTCACTGCTCCCGCATCCAGACATCATCAACAGCAGAACCCCGACGCTCAGGCATTTTAATATTCTTGTCAATCTCATTATTACAGAATGT
Source organism: Bacteroidales bacterium UBA1223 (assembly GCA_002309155.1). Taxonomy (GTDB): domain Bacteria; phylum Bacteroidota; class Bacteroidia; order Bacteroidales; family P3; genus Colimorpha. The sequence continues at coordinate 5,922 of DBXB01000058.1, forward strand.
TAATTATTCATTTACAAATACTCCTCACCAGTTTCAGTCCCACACAATAAATTGCAAATTTACGCAAAAAATAAAATATATAGAATATTTTTAAAATCATCATCTGTAAATTACTGTTTGTTAGCCGTATATCTGCATTGGCTTTGTGGGTGCGTCAGGGTCAATCCATTCAATTAACTAATTCCAAGTTAGGTTTTTCAAATCCTCCTTAAAACGATGTCAGTTAATTCTGCTTCTGATTGACTTTTGTGGTTGTAATACTGACTGTTCTGTTGATGTGTTTATTTTTTTTTATCGTCACCGATTTTATTTTGTACCTTTGCAAAATGAAAAGCGGCAACCGCTCTATCGCCGGCAGGCCTGGTCTGCGGGAGGAAAGTCCGGGCAGCGTAGAGTCACCATACTTCCTAACGGGAAGGGATGAGGTCCCCAAGGGCCTTATTACAGACAGTGCCACAGAAAAGATACCGCTGATTCTGCTCCGGCAGAAAGTAAGGGTGAAAACGCGAGGCAAGAGCTCACGGCGGTGGCAGTGATGCCATCGTGGGTAAACCTTATGGGCTGAAAAACCAAATATACCGGCAGTTAAGGGTTGACTCGCCCGTTGCCGAGGGGTAGGTTGATTGAGGCATCCGGTGACGGATGTCCTAGATTAATGATAGAGGGTCGTCGTCATGACGGTCACAGAACCCGGCTTACACGTTGTCGCTTTTCTTTTTTATTTGTCGAAGATATGCAAATCGAACTAGTCTTGTCACCAGCGCTCTACGACCTCCGGCAACTCCAGTCGGGTCATTCCACTGTGGCTGTCGATGTCTTGCGTGCCACATCTGCTATCTGTGCCGCATTTCAGGTGGGTGCTTTGTCGGTGGTGCCTCTCGACTCCCTTGACCCTCTTCCCGAATATAGGGATAAGGGATATGTTCTCGCCGCTGAACGAAATGGTTGCAAGGTTCTCAGTGCCACCTGTGGCAATTCGCCTACGGAATATATGACCATGGACCTCCATGGGTGCAACGTCGCTTTTTCCACAACCAACGGTACCGTCGCTATACTCAAGGCTGTTGAATCGAACCCTCTTTTTGTGGGGGCTTTTGCAAATCTTTCTGCTCTTGCCGATGCCATTCCTGCCGACAGGCCACTCGTCATACTCTGTTCGGGATGGAAGGGCGACCCATCCATTGAGGACACACTTTTCGCAGGGGCTCTGATTAAGAGACTACAGCAACGCTATCCTGACGCTACTCTTGTCAACGATGCGGCAATGGCAGCAATCGATCTCTGGGAGATTGCCCGAGGCGACCTCTATTCCTACTGCTCTAAGGCGACTCATGTCAAGCGTCTGCAACGTCTCAACTATGACAATGATATCCGTTGGGCGTTAACGTCCAACACCTGTCAGGTGGTCCCCGTCTACGACCCTCACTCTCATTCCCTGCGACTACTATGAGGCGTCCTATTGCACTGCTGATATTGATTTCCCTGCTGATGTCCCGGTCAGCCTTGTCGCAAGATGCTGGCAAGGTTTCCGACACTGTTCCGCAACCACTGCTTGTTTGGCAGAGTCCATATTACGCCTCACTTGTTGCCATGACACTTGTTGTCGGCACGTCGCCGTTCTATCTTCCTTTAGCGTCACGGCAAAACTCCCTTTATCGAGAGAAAATCCAGATGTTTCGTCGAAATCAGATGGATCATATTCAGCTTAAGTTTGACAATTACATACAGTACGTCCCTCTTGTTTCTGTGATAGGTCTTAATTTGATGGGTGTTCCCTCTAGACATTCCACAGCTTCTATTTTGCGTCGCTCTGTGACTGCTTTCGGCATCTCCTCGGCATTTGTGTTGCCAATGAAATTTTTGGTCGACGAGATTCGTCCCGACCATGGTGCGCGCAATAGTTTCCCCTCAGGACATACAACCTTCGCTTTTGCCGGTGCTGAACTGCTCCGTCTCGAGTATTCCCAGACATCACAGTGGATTCCAGTCGTTGGTTTCTCTTGTGCTGTTCTCACAGGGTTGATGCGGCTGTACAATGACCGCCACTGGACCGGCGACGTTATATCAGGCGCTGCCTTAGGGGTGATATCCGCTGATCTTTCATATTATCTAAATAACCTCCTAGACCGACGACTATGCAAAACGAGATAGTGCCCATAGCTCATATTCGCTCCCCGTTCCGTTCCAAGTTCGGCATACCACGCCAGAGCAACATCGTTGATTCTGTCACCTCTGTTCTGGTCTTTGAACCCGAATACCGAAACTTAGACGCAGTGCGGGGTCTGGAGGAGTTCGATTACATCTGGCTCATTTGGCAGTTCTCCGAGAATGCTGATCATCCCTGGTCGCCAACGGTACGCCCACCACGACTTGGTGGCAACTCCCGTATGGGGGTCTTTGCCACTCGCTCGCCATTCCGTCCCAATTCATTGGCACTGTCGTCTGTACGTCTTCTTTCTGTCGATACCACTTCTCCGGAAGCTCCCTTGTTGTTGTTGTCGGGTGCTGACTTGCTCGATGGAACACCCGTAATCGATGTAAAACCGTATATTCCATACACCGACGCCCATCCCGACGCACGTTCTGGATTTGCCCCCGACGCGCCTGATGTCAACCCCGTCGTCTGTCCCGACAATTTGCTTTTCAAGCTACCGGAGAATCTCCGTCAACCACTGATTGACATCCTCTCTCTCGACCCCCGTCCGTCATATCATTCCGACCCTCAACGAGTCTATGGAATGACTTTTTCTGACTTTGAGATTAAGTTTAAAGTTCTGGACGATAATACAATATCCGTTATTGATATTTTTTAACATTTCTTTGACGCAACAAAATACAGGGTTTTTGTGACATATATACAATGAAATCGGAAGAAGAACAACTTGTCGAGGATTGCCGGAAGAATAAAAAAGATGCCTTCAGAGTTCTGTATGAGCGTTTTGCACCTCAGATGTTCGGCATCTGCCTCCGATATTCACCATCGCGTGAAATCGCAGAAGATGTACTTCATGACGGTTTTATAAAGGTATTTGAAACAATTCATTCGCTACGTGACAGTTCTTCATTGTCTGGCTGGATACGATCCATCATGATTTATACCGCCATCAATTCTTGGCGTCACAGGATGCCTACAATCGACAATGATAACGACGACCTCCCTATACCTGACGCCTCTTCAAGACCCGAGTTGGTTTATTCTGGGATGGATATTGACCTGATACTGGGCGCCATACAACAACTACCTGAGACCTACCGCATGGTTTTCAACCTATGTGAGATTGAAGGCTACTCTTTCGCCGAAGTCGCCGAAAAACTAGGCATCTCTCAATCCTCTGTACGCTCTAATCTGTCACGGGCAAAACATATACTTCAGACCCGACTTGCATCATTTGTGGATGCGAAAGATGAATAAAAGATTATACAACGATATAGCAATACATACTTTAGAATGAGCAATTTGAAAGACATATTCAAGAATTATTCTCCTCAGCCTGACTCCCACGTCTGGGATTCCATCGAGGCTACTCTTCGCCATCGTGCTGTTGTCCGTAGTCGTCGCATCGTCGGCACGACCGTTGCTGCAGTGACTGTCGCCGCTGTTGTGGCGGTTGGTCTCCTTACCAACAGACAGGATAGCGCCACACTTGTAGCGGAGAACGAGACAGCAACAACCACAATTATGCAAAATCCTCAGACTTCGACAACTGACATTAATGTGGTCGAAGATCAGAATCTCACATCTCCCGTCACTGTCGCCGAACGACAGCAGGAGGAGTCGATTCCGTCATCTGCAACAGATGCGGTTGAAAGTGAAGCTACTACTGTTGCAGTCGCTAAGACGGATGATAAACAATCCACCACTGCTGATGTTCAGTCTGTTGTGGTCCGTCAGTCGTCAACATCTGCACCTGTCGCTCCTGTCAACACTAATCATCCTTCTCAGTCTGGGACTGATGCACGTCAGGCATCTGCTGATAATGACAACATTGTTCCAAGTGGAAATTTTGATACTGAAACGCTCGCTGAGTCGGGTGCCACCACAACCGAACTGGTCCTCACTATTCCCAACGCCTTCTCGCCTGACGACCCTGCCACCGATGAGGTCCGTCGCTTCAAGGTTTTCGTGAATAATCCTACCTCACTGTTGTCTTATGAGATTTTTATCTTCAACCGAGCCGGACAGATGGTTTTCCACAGCAAGGATATCAATCAGACATGGGATGGCACCTACAAGGGTAGTCGCCAGCCAATGGGAGCTTACGTCTATGTTATTGAATATAATGAGGCTGGCAAAGGTGTGAAGAGAACCAAGGGTACTATCACGCTCCTGCGTTGATGCGGGTTCCGTGGTCTGTTCAACTGATATGCTTTATGGAAATCCACCCAGCTTGGGTGGATTTCTTTATTAATATTAAGGAATTTGTATTTTTTTTTGAGATGAATGAAACTTTTTTATAAAAATCACGTTACTGTCAACACTGAACATAGCTATTAAGATATATATTTTGTATGAGACAGTTAAAAATTACACATTCCATTACCAACCGTGACATTAAATCGCTCGACAAATACTTGCAGGATATCTGTAGCGAGGAGCTTCTTACCCCTGAGGAGGAGGTTCAACTCGCCCAGCGCATCAAAGCCGGCGACCAAGCGGCTCTCGACCGTCTCACCAAAGCCAACCTAAGATTTGTGGTCTCTGTCGCCAAGCAGTATCAGAACCAGGGTCTCAGCCTCCCTGACCTGATAAACGAAGGTAATGTGGGTCTCATCAAGGCTGCCAAGCGTTTCGATGAAACTCGTGGATTCAAATTTATATCTTATGCTGTATGGTGGATTCGTCAGTCAATACTTCAGGCCATCGCCGAGAATTCACGTATTGTCCGTCTCCCCTCCAACCAGCTTGGCGCTCTCAATAAATTGAAGAAGGAAATATCCAAACTGGAGCAGAAGCTTGAGCGTCCGCCATCAGAGGAGGAACTCGCCGAACTGCTCGATATCCCCGAAGACAAAATTAAGAGCATCCTCAATATCTCTGGTCGTCATATCTCAATCGACGCTCCGCTCGTCGATGATCAGGATGTTAACTTTGTTGATATTCTACCCAACGAGGACACTCCCTCTACCGACGACGCTCTTATGCAGGAATCCCTGTCGCTTGAAATTGAACGTGCTCTCTCTTCACTTACCGAGATAGAACGCGACGTCATAAAGATGTATTTCGGCATAGGACTTCCCCATGCTCTCAGCCTTGATGAGATCGCTATCAAGTTCGGTCTCACACGTGAGCGTGTGCGCCAGATAAAAGAAAAGGGATTGAAGCGTCTGAAAAACAGTTCCAAGAGCAAGCACTTGGTTGCTTACCTGTAATTCCATTTTTTTAAGTTACTCCGAGCCTGATTATGGCTTTCGGAGAGTTGCGTCTTCCCTACAGACCTTCGTCATCCTCCGATTCTGGGATGATGTTTGAGAGGTCTGGATGTATGGGATAGACGTTTTCTTTTACTATAGTTCCCGGATAGGTGTCTTTTATGCGTTGCATAAAGACGTAGGCATCAAGTTTTGATGTGAAGTCTCCCACTTTGACCCTGAAATTGGGTTCGGTGAAGATGATATATACCTCAATGTCCGGGTATTCAGCCTTGAAACGACGTTTTAGATCGAAGGCTTGGTTGCGTGAATTTGCCCCCGACAAGGCTGCAATCTGTACCCTGTACCCGGGTACAGTTTGCATCCTTTCGTTGAATTCTATATGCTTGGTGACGAGTTCGCTTATCTTTACGTCGCCAGTAATCTCCACTTTACCGTTGCGGTTTTGTCCTTTTGTGTTGGGTACAAGCCACAGCAGTAACAGTGTGATTGCAACTATAAATTTTCTCATCTTGACTGCGAACCAATCTGTTCCGGACGAATCGATAAAATGGGATGTTTCGAGAGATGAAGCATCTGCTGGGCGTAGTTGCCAATCAGCCAGCTTGTCAGGGCTTTCTCCTGCTCGGTCATTATCACTATCAAGTCGGCGCTAATCTCGTCGGCATATTCCAATGTCGTCACTGTCAGATTTTTCTTTGCGTCAACAAATTTCGTGACATGGGGTATCTCGTATTTGTCAAGATATTTCTCTACCTGTTCAACATAACCGTTAACCAGGTTTTTGATGTCTTTCGAATCGGAGGTGTACAAGCCTAACAGATGGACTGTGGAGCCGAAAGTCTTAGCCATTCTGGCCGCAAAGGGCACCTTCTGGCGTGTCTCGGTGGTGCTGTCCAGCGGAATGACTATATGCTCCAAGTCTTTGTGGAAATTGAAGTCTTCTCTGACCGACAACACAGGCACGGGAGAGTCCGTTATGGTCCGGTAGGTGTTTTTGCCTATCCAGTTTGTCTCAAAGCCAGACATACCATTGGTTCCCACAATAATCATCAACGCTTGGTCTTCCATTGCCTGGGCTGTTAACTGCTCGGCAACTTTGCCTTCTCTGATATTGTATTCAAGCTTAATGCCTTTCAACAGGTGCGCCACACCTTCATTGCGTCGTTCTATTTCTGCTCTGATAGGAGTCTCATCCTCACCCTCGCTTTTCACATATACTAATTTGATGTCGGATTTCCAACGGTTGGCTATATCGATAGTCAAATCCACGGCATTCGCAGACCCGCTAGAAAAGTCAAATCCTACGATAATGTTGTTCATAATCTTATTTTTTAATTACGTAATTCGACTACAAAGGTACATAGTTTTTTTCAATTGACAAAATGCGATTGTTAAAAATTATTATTTGACCTCTCTGGGACCTGTTTTTTTGAAGTTTTTAGGAGTGTTGAGATTGAAAATTATCATTATGCACAAAGCTGAATATCAGTTATTATATGGATGTGGGTGTTATTAAGACAAAAAAAAATATGTCGTTAGCAAAAAAAAGTGTAAATTTGCAATTTATAAATAATAAAGAATCTCATAAAACTAACAATAAACAACAATTATGTCAGGAATCTGGTCTGCTGTCTTAGTGCTAAGTATCACAGGTGCTGTTTTCGCTGTGGTGCTCTATATTGTGGCACAGAAATTCAAAGTGGTTGAAGATCCGTTGATCGACGAAATTAACGAAGTGTTGCCCGGCGCCAACTGTGGCGGTTGTGGAAAGGCTGGTTGCCGTGCTATGGCTGAGGCTTTTGTCAAACAGGGCAATATGGATGGACTTAAATGTCCCGCAGGAGGCGACGAGGTTGCCAAAAAGGTCGCCGCCCTCTTGGGTTGCACCCCTGCTGAGACGCTCCCTCAGGTCGCCGTCGTCAGATGCAACGGTACCTGCACCAATGCCCCTGTGAAAACTAAATATGACGGACTTGAGGATTGCGCTTTCGCCAACAGTCTCTATTCTGGTGAGAGTGGCTGCGCATTCGGCTGCCTTGGTCTTGGTAACTGTGCAAAAGCTTGCCAGTTCGACGCTCTCACTGTTGACAAAGAAACTGGTCTTCCTGTTGTCGATGAGGAAAAGTGCGTTGCCTGCGGAGCCTGTGTGAAAGCCTGTCCCCGTGGCATAATCGAACTTAGGAACAAAGGACCAAAGAACCGTCGTGTCTTTGTCGCCTGCCGCAACAAAGAGAAAGGTGGCGATGCCCGCAAGTCCTGCTCTGCCGCTTGCATCGGTTGTGGCAAATGTGCCAAGACCTGTCCCTTCGGTGCTATCACCGTCGAGAACAATCTTGCTTATATCGATTTCAACGTCTGCAAGTCCTGTCGTAAATGTGTCGCTGAATGTCCGACAGGTGCCATCCATGATGTCAATTTCCCACCCAGAGTGGAGAAGCCCGTTGAGCAACCGGCGCCCCAAGCCACTAATGCAGAGGCACAGGGAACTCAAGCCTGAGAGCATAGACAGTCAATCTAATAAGTCTTGAATTTTTACAATCACCATTATATGAAGACTTTCGCTATGGGTGGTGTCCACCCCGAAGAAAACAAGATATCAACTAATGCGGTCATTGAGGAATTCCCGTTGCCCAAGACCGCTGTCATTCTTATGACCCAGCACCTGGGCGCTCCGGCAACCCCATGTGTTGCCAAGGGCGACACAGTTAAGGTGGGTCAGCTTATAGGCAAAGCCGAGGCTTTCATGTGCGCCAACGTCCATTCTCCTTTCAGTGGCACTGTCGCCAAGATAGACATCTGCAAGGATGCTTTCGGTCTGGCAAAGCCTGCGGTGTATATCAATGTCGATGAGAATGACGTTTGGGAGGAGTCTATCGACCGTACTCCCGACATTGTACGTCAGTGCGACCTTGACCCCAAGCAGATTGTTGACAAGCTGAAAGAGATGGGTATCGTCGGACTCGGCGGAGCCACTTTCCCGACTCATATCAAGTATAATATCGCTCCTGATAAGAAGGCTGAGTATCTTATCATCAATGCTGTGGAATGCGAGCCGTATCTTACTTCCGACCATCGTGTCATGATGGAGCATGCCGAAGAGATATGCATCGGCGTCAGCATTCTCCGCAAATGTCTTGGTGTTCCCAACGCCTATATCGGCATTGAGAACAACAAGCCTGAACCGATAGCCGTCATGAAGAAGATGGCCGCCAACTTCGAAGGCATAATCGTCGAGCCTCTCAAGGTGAAATATCCGCAGGGTGCCGAGAAACAACTTATCAATGCAATCACCGGCCGCTGTGTCCCGTCAGGCAAGCTGCCTATTGATGTTGGCTGCGTTGTCAGCAATGTGGGTACTGCATACGCTGTATATGAGGCTATCCAGAAGAACAAGCCCCTTATTGAGAATATCCTGACTGTTACTGGTAAGAAAATCCAGTCGCAGCATAACTACCACGTCCGTTTCGGCACCACCTACAGCGACATCATCGCCCATGCCCTCGGTGAACTCCCCGAGACTACCGGCAAGGTTATCAGTGGTGGTCCTATGATGGGTAAAGCGGTCAGCAATCTCGACGCGCCCACAACAAAGGGCGCATCCAGTGTCCTGGTCATAGATGCCGACGAAGCTGTGCGCGCCACCGAAAGCAACTGCATCCGTTGTGGCAAATGTATGAACGCCTGTCCTATGGGTCTTGAACCATATCTCTTCTCTGCCCTTGTCCGCAACCGTCGTATTGAAGAGGCTGGCGCCCACAATATCCTCGACTGTATCGAATGCGGATGCTGTTTCTTCTCTTGTCCGGCAAACAAGCCCCTTCTCGATGAGATACGCCTCGGCAAGAACCTCTACAGAGGAATATTGATGGCGAAGAAAAAATAATTAAAGTCAATTTTGTAGAAAAAAAATCAAACTATAGTTTATGAATCTCCTAAACGTATCCGGATCCCCTCATGTCCACAGTGATGAATCGACTAAGAAAATCATGTGGCGTGTTAATTTGGCACTGGCCCCAATGCTCATTGTGGCTGTAGCTTTTTTCGGACTCAATGCCCTTCTTATCTCCGCTGTGTCGGTGGCGAGTTGCCTCCTGTTTCAGTGGCTCATTGAGAAATTTATCATGAAAACGGAGTCTACCATCTGTGACGGTAGCGCTGTGGTCACTGGACTCCTGCTGGCGTTCAACGTGCCTGCCACCCGTGAGATGATTTGGCTCGTTATCATCGCCGCCCTTGTCGCTATAGGTATCGGCAAGATGAGTTTCGGAGGTCTTGGCAAGAACCCCTTCAACCCGGCTCTCGTGGGTCGTGTCTTTATGCTCATCTCTTTCCCCGTGCAGATGACCACATGGCCTAAACCAGGCGAGAATCTCTTCTCTATGGTCAGCGTGCCCACCACCGATGCCACCACCGGTGCAACTCCCCTGGGACTTATCAAGGAGGAGGGTATAGGAGCCGCCGGAGACATCTGGCAGTATTTCATCGGAAATATGGGAGGTTCTCTCGGCGAGGTCTCTGCTTTGGCAATCCTCATTGGTGCCGTTTATCTGCTTTGTCGCAAGGTTATCACTTGGCATATCCCGGTGTCCTTCATCGGCACAGCTTTTGTTTTCAGTGGAATCCTCTGGCTCTGTGACAAGACTGCTTTCCTTGATCCCGTGACGACTATTCTTACCGGAGGTATCATGCTTGGCGCTTGCTTCATGGCTACCGACATGGTGACATCACCTATGACCAAGGCGGGTCAGCTTGTCTTCGGTTTTGGCTGTGGTCTCCTCACAATCATCATCCGTAACTGGGGCAACTATCCCGAGGGTGTCTCTTTCGCCATCCTGCTGATGAACTCAGTGACGCCACTACTTAACAGATGGTTCAAACCTAAACGGTTCGCTGTTTAACCCGATAATCATTGTGGCTTATTTTTATATATTACTAAATTATATATAGTACAATCCCAAAAACTCAAAAACATGTCCAAGAAGGCAGAATCTACTCTCAAAAATATGCTCTTGTCACTTACCTGCATCGCTCTTGTGGCAAGTCTCTCCCTGGCTCTTGTCAACAATATGACAAAAGGACCTATCGAGGAGGTCAATAAGAAGAAGGTGGCTGAGGCTGTCGCCAAAGTGTTGCCTCCTTTCCAGGAATATACTGTTGACACCGTTGAGGTCCAGATGCCCAAAGGCCCTGCGTCGATGGCTCGTTTCACAGCCGTAGATGCTGAGGGTAATGTTGTCGGCAAGGCCGTTCAGAGCTTTGATGACAACGGTTTCGGTGGCAGACTTACCGCCATGGTCGGATTCGATGTCGACGGGAACATCACAGGATATGAAATTCTGCAGTCATCCGAGACCCCTGGTCTTGGCGCAAAGGCTGACCAGTGGTTTCAGAAAGAGGGTAAAGGCAATGTCATTGGTATGAATCCCGCCGACGGCATGACTGTTAAGAAAGACGGAGGCAATGTCGATGCCATTACCGGTTCCACTATTACTTCGAGAGCTTTCTGCCGCCTTGTGTCAACCGCCTATTCCGCAGTTTCGGGTGACTCTGGCGCAGAACAATAATATTTTAAGTCAAACAATCTAGTCTCAGCATATATGAAAGCAAAAGATATCATTAAGAACGGTCTAATCAAAGAGAACCCGACATGGGTGCTTATCCTTGGTATGTGTCCCACACTTGCCACCACCACTTCGGCAATCAACGGACTGTGTATGGGTCTCGCCACGACATTCGTGCTTATGATGAGCAACATCGTTATTTCGCTCCTAAAGTCTGTGGTTCCCGATAAGGTTCGTATTCCTTGCTTTATCGTGGTTATCGCCACCTTCGTCACTATTGTACAGATGGTTATGCAGGGATTTATCCCCGACTTATATGCCTCACTTGGACTTTTCATACCTCTTATTGTTGTCAACTGTATTGTGTTGGGTCGAGCCGAGGCTTTCGCATCCAAGAACAACGTTTGGCACTCATTCCTTGACGGTCTGTTCATGGGCCTTGGTTTTACGTGGGCGCTCACCCTTCTGGGTATAGTCCGCGAGGCCCTCGGCGCCGGCAGTTTCTTTGGAGTCAACTTCATCGGCGGAGCCGACGGTATGCTCCTCTTCATCCTTGCCCCCGGCGGCTTCATCTGCCTGGGTCTGCTGATGGCGCTTATCAACAGAATTAGAAAAGCGTGATTGTTTTTAACAATTTTTAATAAATATTATCTGACTTTTTCTAAGGCAGGAGACACAAATATATCAGAAATAAACTGACAAATTATATAACAATGAAAAAAGCGGCATTTTTATTCTTTTTGTTACTGCTTTCGGTGTACGGTAAGGCACAGCAACAGGGAAATGATGTGTACCTTACTGCCGGAAGCAATGGTACGCTGTGTGCTATGGCTCCCAACGCAGACCAGTCCGCCACTTATCTCTCTATCTACAGCGAAGGTGACGGTAACGGTCATTACACCGCTGGACCGTACGACCGCTATATTATAGTGGATTCGGGTGAATGTGAGGGCGAGAGGTCGATGAGTTTCTATTTCACTTCATTCGACATTCATCCAAGCGATACCTTGTTTATCTATGACGGACAGTCGTTAAACGCGCCGTTGTTGATTGCCTGCAACAACAATATGAATCCGCAGATTAATACAACTATCTTCCCGTCACAGCTCAATACATCGGGCAGACTCACACTTCGTTTCAAGACGAATGGTGATACTCTCGTGGGTGCAGGTTTCGCTATCTCCGTCCAGTGCCGTGACAAGTGTGAGACAGTGACGCCGGTAATCGACACGTTCTTCTATAAAACGAAGAACGGAGTAATCGTGGATACAGGCTATACACGCTGGGTGACGGTATACGACACTATGTGGAATGTAGATTCCACAGAGTACACTCTCGATACTCAGTTTTTCCGTGGAGTCCACCTCTGTCTTGGCGAAGGCGTGATTTTCAATGGTCATGGTGTCTATACCAACTATTACGGATACCACCCCTCTGACAGTTGGTCGCTCTTTGAGTGGAATTTTGGCAACGGTGACGATTCTGCGGGCATGAATCTAATAAATGTACCTGCCCGTTACCGTGACCTCGACTGCTATGATGTCACACTCTCCATCACCGACAGTCGTGGTTGTAAGTCTACAATGATGGAGACGGTGAAGGTGCGTGTGGCGCAGAACCCTATCAAGACCATCTTCGACCTTAACCCAATGTGTGTCACCGACTCGGTCCTCGTCAATATCGGTTATGAGGGATCCAACTCCACTATTACCATGACACGCATCACCTTCAATAAAACCAAGTCGCGTTCCATTAACTGCAAGACCTTCATCCCTGACGCCGGTCCTAATCACCCATGCCCAGCAGGTGACAACGAGAACTGTTTCCGTGCGCCAATTCCTTTCGACGATTTCCCTGCAGGTAGAGTTGTGCAGTCGGGTGAGGATGTCTGCTCAGTCTGTATCAACTGGGAGCACTCATTCCTTGGAGACGTCCGTGGATACCTTGTCTGCCCCACAGGGCAAATGGCTACTTTATGGCATGGACAGAATGGTTATGATCCGACAATTCCCAAAGACCCAGTGACTGGTGCTATCCTTCTGGAAGAAGGTCAATGGAATGGAGGTGGCCGTTACATAGGTATTCCTTATGGAGGTCAAAATGATAATAATGGAGATGTGTACAGCTGTGGCGGTTTTGACAATAAATGCGATTCTGTTTGTAATATGTATGGTATTGGCTATGATTACTGTTTCTCTCGTAATGGTAATTATACCACTTGGACTGGTCATGCCTGCAATACTGACAGTCCAATTGCAAATGACTATTTCTGCAAAAATGGTGGCACAGGCTGTTATGGAGGTACTGGTGACGACACTATTGTTCCTGAGCAACAATTTGAACAGATACCTCCTCCTTTCTACAATGCTGGTTATACCGCTCCTGCGAGTACAACGAGGACAAAAAAATGGAGTGACCATGAGAATCAGACGGGATATTATATTCCGGTGTCTGACTTCCATGAATTGGAAGGTTGCCCTCTGAACGGAGAGTGGTCTATACGTGTTTGTGACACATGGGGTTCGGATAACGGTTGGATTTTTGAATGGGCACTCGACTTCTGTGGCATCAGTTCCGGTCAGGGTTGTGAATACCAGGTGGGTATTGACTCCGTGGTTTGGAAACCGGATACTAGTTATGGCGATTTTGATCAAGGTTATTGGAGAGGTCTGCATATCGATATGACAAATCCTACCAGATCGGTTATCAAGAGTCCTGATACAGCAGGTCATTTCCCGATCAATGTCAAGATTTACGATGAATTTGGATGCGTATGGGATACTAATACCTCAATACGCACAGTATGGTCTCCTATTCCTAATGTTGGCGACACCCTGTTGATCTGCGATGTCGAGCAGGTTGTCCTCGATGCCAAGGATAGACACACCCATCAGTCTGTCCAGTCCTATAAATGGGAACCTTTCGGTCAGATTACCGACACTATCCATACCGCTTCGATGATGGGAGCATCGACACTCTATACTGTCGAGGTGGAGAATAATATGGAAGGTATCACCTGCCGAGCGCGAGATTCAGTACGTGTCAATATCAACCGTCAGCCACTGCCTAACTTCGACCCGGGAGTCTATCCTCTTGAAGGTTGCGAGCCGTATACTATACATTTCGAGAATACCTCGCAGTATGGTGACAAATTCCTTTGGGTGTTTGGCGATGGAGATTCCTCTACGGCAAAGAGTCCCACACATACCTTCGGCACCGGCCAGTACAACTTCAAATACTATGTGGAAAGCAACGACGGATGTAAAGACTCTCTGGTATACACCGACTTGATTACTGTCTATTCAAGCCCTGTGGCACGCTTCTCGTGGGAGCCTATGAACCCCACCGTGATGCATCCGTCGGTGACATTCCAGAACCTCACCATCCCGCAGTCGGACGACAACCATTACTACTGGGAGATTCAATATGATCGTGACAACCACATATCGTACCATACTCTCACCGATGTCAACCCGACATTTGAGTGGACTACCGATGGAGAGGATATCTCAGGCAACTATATCGCACGTCTTATCGCAATGACCGAGAATATGGGACCTAGTGGTAATATTGTCGAATGCCGCGACACTATTGAGAACAGCATTCTCCTGGTCAACGACTTCCTCCAGTTCCCCAATGTGGTTACTCCTAACGGTGACGGCATCAACGACAAGTTCATCGTCCGTAACCTTGTCGACGGTCTGGGTTATCCCAACAACTCACTCGCCATCTACGACCGCTGGGGTAAGAGGGTCTTCTATAAAGAGAATATCTCCAGCGATGACGACTTCTGGGATCCAGCGGAAGACAACATCCCGGCAGGTACCTACTTCTGGCGTTTCACCGGTAAGGGTTACCTCGGCGACATACAACGCAACGGTGTCGTAGAAGTTATCAAGTAAATCGTTTAACAATGAATAGAAACAAGCCCGCACATGTGCGGGCTTGTTTCGTTTTATTCTGTGATTCCGTTTATCTCGTCAATCATCAGCCAGGCCTTGTTGCCTTTGTAGGTATGCCAGTCGGGTAGGGTGGAGGGGTGTATGATTCTTATCTTTATCTTCTTGCCGACAGTCGTCAAGTTTCCGTCATCGCTTGCGAAAACGACCCTCTCTCTGCCATGTCTCTCGTCCTTTATTGCTCTCGTTAGTGCAAGGTCGCTCCATTCACCTTTTCGTTGATTCCATACCTGCACCTTCTCTGGAGCCATCACCCATGCATCGGGCGCATGTCCGAAACTCAATACCAATCTCTTTATTCCTCTTTTCTTTAGCTTCACCTTCATATTCAGCGTGTCCACGCCTTCCCATCCAGCCCAGCCGTCGTTCCAGTCGCCGGCAACGCCGTGCTTGTCGTCATATAGTGTAGATGGAAAAACCTTGTTGTAGGGGGCTGTAGGAGGATCGGTTACATTGACTGTCTTTACAGCATTTTCAGGCTTTTTATACTCCAATGGCTTGTCGATAAGATGGTTTTTGTCAAAAGCGTTGTTTGAGTTTAGATTTGTCAATGCCATTCTGTGATGAGGTTCAAATGTGAATCTGAAGGTATATGTGCTGTCACCGCTGAGACGGTATTTCTCTCGTACTCCTGGACCGCAAGTGGCGGTGCCGAGACCGGCAACACGGCTGTCGATGTTGAGAATGCTGTATAGGCTGTCGGGTTTTGGCATCTTCCACCAGCGGTCGTAAGCGGCGACAACGCTGTCCTCGTAGTCGTGCTGACTGAAATTGAACAACTGGCAGCAGTCAATGGCTATCTGCAATGCCTGCTGGCTGTTGCGGTCGCTTAAGTCCAGCAGATATGCCTCTCGGTTGCCTTCTTCTTGTGGAACAGCGTGATACTTTGTGTTGTCACCATGTCTGGACCATTTTCCGTAGCGTCCTGCAGTGCGACGGTCAGGATAGCGCTCGGCATCGTAACCCCACCACGTTGTCTCGCCAAATGAGCGTGGTAACTTGGCTTGCAGTCCTACACGGGCAAAGGTCTTGAAGACTCCCTCTCCTTGCAGCCGGACGCTTATATGCATTGAACCGTCCATGGCTATCTCAATGATTTCTCTTACGGGCATTGCACCACCGTCGCTGTTCACTAGCTCGTATTCCATAACCACCTCTGCTGCCGCACATCGCTGACTGTCGGTAACAAGGTCATTGATTTTCAATTTAACATTTTCAATTTTCAATTTCTGAAGTCTTTCCCATGCTGCCGCTCCGTTGCGGTCGGCACGGTCGTTTTGTGTCGGTGGCCGCCACAGGTTAAGGTGGAGGTCCCGCAGCATCTCCTGCCCTTGCCAAAGGTATTGTTTTATCTCGCCGGTCAACTTGTCTATGGAGATGGAGAAATCCTTCCCTTTGATAGTTCCACTTTTTAAATCAATATCCAATGGCTCTTTCGTGAATCTTTTTGGAATAACAGGTTCCAGAGGTGTGAAGGTGAGCTCGGTCGGTGTCATTTCGCCATACACAGCCCTTACCTCCTCCATACAAGCGTAGGGGTTGCCGTAGGCGTCGCAGATGCCGTTGGCGCAGAAATCGTTGTCATTGCCGATTCCCGGCAACTCGCCGAGGTCGCCCCCGAGCGATATTTGCGGATAGCGGTAGAAGACATCGACTATGCCTTTATCCATGGGCAGGGGAGGTGTGCGGTCTATGCCCTGATCCTGCCAGTCCCAGATGAAACCGCCCTGCAGGTTGGGATATTTTCTGATGGTGTCCCAATAGTCGCTAAGTCCTCCCATACTGTTGCCCATAGCATGACAGTATTCCACCATTATGTAAGGTCTTCCGCTGGTGTCGGTGAGGGCGTAGTGCGACAGATAGTCCACACTGGGATACATTATTCCCACAATATCGGTGTTCCAGTCCAGCTCCGCACGTTCGTAACTTACAGGACGTGTGGGGTCGGTTGCTTTGGTGCGGCGGTATGCCTCTTCAAAGCAGACGCCGTTGCCACACTCGTTTCCCAACGACCAGACAATCACCGACGGGTGGTTGCGGTCTCGTTGAATCATATTGTTGACACGGTACCAGATGGGTTCAGTCCAGTCTTCTTTCTTAGCTAAGCTGTTTTTGCCGTAGCCCTGTGCGTGGCTCTCGTTGTTCGCCTCATCCCATACGTAAAGACCGTAGCGATCGCAGAGGTCATACCAGTATTCGTCGTCTGGATAATGGCAAGTCCTCACCGCATTGATGTTGTTCTCCTTCATCAGGCGGACATCTCTTTCCATATCCTCACGGCTCACAACGTGGCCTGTAAAGGCGTTGTGCTCGTGGCGGTTCACGCCTTTGATGGTTACCGGTTTTCCATTGACGCACAGCAGGCCGTTCTTAATCTCCACCGTGCGGAAACCTATCTGTTTCTCGATGGTCTGGATGATATCGCCGTTTTTGTCTTTAAGTTTGATAGTGATGGGATAAAGATTCGGACTCTCTGCCGACCAGGGACTCACACCAGCGATTTTGATCTCCCTGTGGCAGAGTAGGAGAGCGGTGTCGAGTTCGAAGAAAGACATTGTCTTTTCGACATGCAAAGCAGGGACAGATACTTCCGCAATCAGACCGTCACTGTGACCGTGGCCGTATATTGTCAGGCTCAGCTTGCCAGTGCTATAGTCTGCGGTGTCCAATGTGGCGTCAATGCGGTAGTCAGTGATATGGTTCTTCGGCAGACTGTATAGAGTCACGTCACGGGTGATGCCACTCATCCGCCACATATCCTGGCATTCCAGATAACTGCCGTCGCACCAGCGATGCAGGATGATGCAGATGCGGTTCTTTCCAGTATGCACATAGTTGCCAATCTCCCATTCCGCAGGAGTTTTAGAGTCCTCGCTATAACCGACGAACTCGCCGTTCACATACAGTTCTACGGCTGACGAGGCGGCACCAATGCGGAAATAGATGCTACGTCCGTCCCAACTCTCAGGAATTATCACATCCTTGGCGTAGACTCCCGTGGGGTTATATGCCCGAGGTGCATGAGGCGGGTCGCTCGGAAACTCGTTTCTCATATTCACATAGACAGGGATGCCATAGCCCTGCAATTCAAGGTTGCCGGGCACAACGATGCTGCCCCAATGGTTTAAATCCTGGCTCGGGTCGAAATCTGGCGTAATGTAGGCGCCCTTTTCCAGTCCACGGTGCACATACTCCGCCCGCTCGTAGAACAGGAACGCCCACATGCCATCGAGGTTCATCACCCACTGGCTGTCGGCAGGGATAATGTCGCTATGTGGAGTCACCTTGCCCACCTGCCATACCGACAGGTTGTCCCAATAGTCTTGGGCCCTGGCACTGCACATTAACAGGATGGCGACGAAGAATATGATGTTTTTTTTCATTATTTATAGAGATAGTAAAATAATAAGGTGAAATGAGAATAACTTCTTTTAACTTCCCAATTTTTAATCGTTACTAAAGGTGTTACTTTCTGAATGCAAAAATACATCTTTTTTCTCTGTAATCATAGCATGTTGCGAAAAAATCATAATTTTGCACGTCGAAACACTGTGGCGTTTTATAATGCAAGAGAAGCAGTCAAATGGATTAGTTGTCAGGACTACAGGTAGTTGGTATAATGTGCTGACCGACGGTGGCGAGACCTTCGCTTGCCGCTTGAGGGGTAATTTCCGCATCCGCGGCAGCAAACAGACCAACCCTATTGCCGTGGGCGACCGTGTTGTGTTTCAGCTTCTCGACGACGGCACGGGGTTTATTACCGACATTGCCGACCGTCGCAACTGCATCATCCGCCGCTCCACCAAACTCAGCAAGCAGACCCACGTCATCGCCGCCAACATCGATTTGCTATGCCTTGTCGCCACCCTCGGCTTCCCACGGACCTCGACGGGTTTTATCGACCGTATGCTTGTCACTGCCGAAGCTTATCATATCCCTGCTGTAATCATATTCAACAAATGCGACCTGTATGGTGCCGACGACGAATTGTGGCAGATTCATAATGAGATAAAAGCAATCTACGAGGGTGCGGGTTATCCCGTCTATGCGGTCTCGGCGCTGACAGGCGAGGGAATTGATGATATCAAAAGTCTTATAGCAGGTAAAGTCACACTCTTTAGCGGTCACAGCGGTGTAGGCAAATCGGCTCTGCTTAATGCCATCGACCCCTCTCTGCACCTCAAGGTGGGGGAAATCAGCGACTGGTCGCTCAAGGGTAAGCACACAACAACTTTCGCCGAGATATTCCCGATTAATATCATGGATCCCAAGTCGGATGGCCATCAGAAATTTTCAATTTTCAATTCTCAATTTTCAACTTTCCTTATCGACACTCCCGGCATCAAAGAATTCGGTATGGTCGATTTTGGCTCGTCGGAGTTGTCACACTTCTTTCCCGAGATGCGCAAGGTGTTGCACAACTGCCATTTTGCCAACTGCACCCACCGTCATGAGCCTGGGTGCGCAGTGAAAGCCGCCGTCGAAAACGGTGCCATCAGCGCTGAGCGCTATCAGAATTACCTAAATATCCTTGAATCCATCGAGTCCGACGCTCCGATACGCCGATAATCGCCGGTCAGCCCACGTTCCCGTGGGCATTTCCCCCTCATTCTTCTTTCCCTACCCTCCACATCTGCCAGCTGTTCCAGACGTTTTGAAATACGCTGTAGAATGCCATAAAGACTGACGCCAACGGAGTCAGGTAGTAGTTTGCCATCCAGATGCCCATGGCGGTGTTTTTCTGCCCCAGCAACTGTCCACCACTTATCTTATCGCCATATTTGGACCCTAGCCAGCGTCCGAAACCGAACTGTATGACGCAGAACAGCAGTGAGGCGACACCTAACCACAAGATGCTGCTCCAGTTGCCCTCGCCATGGAGGAAGATGAAGTCGATGGTCTGTCCGAGAGTGAAGAGCAACGCAAGAGACCAGAGGTAGAACGACAGCCCTTTATAGCGACGCAGGAAATCACTACCCTTGGGCCACCAGACCTCGAGCATCCACGCCGCGAAGAAGGGTATGCCCAACACAACCCCTACACGTTTCAGAATCATCCAGAAAGATTCTAAAAAGGGCATATCCTGCTGGTTTCCTATGAAAGAGAAATAGATGGGCGCCACAACTGCCACCATCAGGTTGCCTATGATGGTGTATGCTGTCACTGTCTCACGGTTGGCGCCGAGCATACAGCTGATGACAGCCACCGACGATGCTACAGGGCAGAGCACTCCTATCAGCACCCCTTCGGCAATGATACTGCCTGCTCCCAACCATTTCAGTATCAGGTAAGACCCAAGACTGACGGTGATTTGGAAAAGCATCAGCCAGATGTCGAGGCGACTCATGCTCAATTTCTTGATGTCCACAGCGGAGAAGGTCAGCAACAGTATGCTAAAGATGATGTAGGGAACGAGAAAGCTGAACATAGCACAATACTTGTGCAGCAGGAGTCCTAGTATGATGGCGGCGGGTAATATGTAGCTTCTGTATTTCTGCATTGTGAGTCGTCGGTAATTCTATTGTAGTCGATTGTGCCTGTGAGTGTTGTGTTGTTCGGGCACTTTGGTTTGCCATTGCAAATTTACTCATTCCATGTCAATGTCAAAAAAAATATGTAACTTTGCAAATCATTATCAAAATGCAACTCTATGCTACGTGAAGAAACTGTTTTTGGCCCTATTCATAGCCGTCGTCTCGGCACCTCGTTAGGAATAAATCTGCTTCCCGAAAAAGGAAAGTTCTGTAATTTCGACTGCATATACTGTGAATGCGGATGGAACCGTGACGGACTTAACGACCGTCAGCTGCCTTCGGCGGAGAAGGTTCGCACCGACTTGGAAAATATGTTGTTGCGTCTGCAAAAAGACAATGTCAAGCCGGATTCTATAACTTTCTCCGGCGACGGTGAACCGACTCTCAATCCTGAGTTTCCTCAGATTATCGACGATACCCTGGCTCTTCGTGACAAGTATGCGGCTTCCGCCAAGGTCTCTGTGCTTTCCAACGCCACACGGGTACATGTCGCTGAGGTCTTCGAAGCCCTCCGCAAAGTGGATAACCCGATAATGAAAATCGACGCACCTACCAATGCTCTGGTGTCTAAAATAAACAACCCCGCCGCCGGCTATGACGTGACTCGGGTAATCGATGCCTTGAAACAGTTTAATGGCGACTTCATCCTTCAGTGGTGTCTGCTCCGCAGTCCCGATTTCGACTCATCAAGTCCCGAGGTCGTCAACCCAATGCTTGACATTATTAGGATGCTTCACCCTCGTGAGGTGATGGCGTACACTATAGATCGACCCACTCCCGCCCACAACCTGTCAAAAATCACTCCGGAAGAGATGCGCCGACTGCTCCAACCTCTTATCGACGAGGGCTTCGTGGTACAGATCAAAGGTTAGAAATAGTAAAATAATAAGATATGATAATGGAGTTAAGGGAAGTTAAGGGGAGTTAAGAGAAGTTAAGGGGAGTTAAGAGAAGTTAAGGGACAATAGCACCGGATGGCACAATTGTCCTGTAACTTCTATAACTTCCTTTAACTCCCCGTTGTTTTAACCGTCACTAAGTATTAAATATATACATCAATGATGAAACGAAAGATTGTCGCTTTCCTGACCCTGCTTCTGGCTGTTATTTATGTCGCCGATGCCGAGAATTTTCCTTCCAAGGGTAAGGTGTTGCACTACAGGTTTAAGGAACGGTATATTACTTTTGAGGGGCGTAAGGATGCCAGAGATCGCGGGGTGTTGCATTGCTATGACCTCAAGCAAGGCAAGATGTGGGATGTAGGCAATCCGTGGGATTCCAAATTCTCAGACGATAAAGGTATGCCGCTTGACAGCAACTATATTTTCGACCTGGACATATCGGCAAAGAAATTAGGCCCCAAACAAACGTACATCATTAATTTCAATTGCCGTCAACTTGACGACTCCGAGGGGCCTTTCTGGTTATGCCGTCATGATCAGCCTGAAGTGGGCTACTATCCTTTCCGCACCGAGGCTGACCATGCCATCATCTTTACCGGCAAACCAAACCCCGACTCACAAGAAACCTTGTGTCAATGGTACCGTATATGGGGTAAACCCGATGTTTACACCACCATAGTCATGCTTGTTGACCGCACGGATGGCAAGCATACCTTGTACGTGTGTGATTCTGGCTATTATTATTATGTCGATGAGGCGCGGAAGGATGTGGCGGATTACGACCGCCTGGTATTGCGTCGGCTGGCGAAGGGAGGCATTGCCGAGATAGCCGTCTACAACCGTCATCTGTCGGTCCGTGAGATAGAAGAGTTCTACAGGGGGACTAATGCCAAAAGTTTTCTCCCCGACCCGGTCCCTATCATTGATGACGCTGAGAATGGCATGTATCAGAAGAAGTTTGGATTACGAGGATGGACGAGTAACTATCTGTTTCAGTCTTGGCTCTGTCTTGGACTTATGGCTCTGTCGTTGATTCTTAATCTGTTCTTCCGTCAGGGTCCCTTTGCGTACCGAGGCAAAGGCTGGGTGGTGTTTATAATGATTATCTCATTCGTCTTCCTGCAGATTTTTTATAAGAGTCCGTTTGGAGGCATACACCTTATGGAGATTATAGTCTTGGTCTCGTATATTGTCGTCTCTGTCGGACCAGTGGAGCCGAATTACGAAGGCAACGGCAAGTCCTCGTTTATCGCGGCATTGTTGGCGGCCTTCGGCTTCTCGGGCATCTTCCTAGGATCTTTCCTCGGCAGCATGCTCTCTTCACTGGCTAGCGGTCCAATCACCCGAACGAGCACGACTAAGGTGACTAAAGGTGGTAGAACATATACTACAAGTAGTGAGAATGTTACCCCCGTCTTAGGCGCGACTATCTCTTCTGTCGTGATTTATGCGGGCATAGCGTTTGGGTTGATGTGGACGTTGTCTAATTTAGTTGTCGGCTTCATGAATATATTCGTCATTATCCGTTTCATACGCAACTGTCATAGGGGTACGTCTGAATAGAACTGTCGAGACCCACAACGCTGAAACTCACCTGCTAATAAAATATATTTGTGTGAGTCAGGAAATAATTGTATCTTTGCACTCTAGAATTCAATAAAATAATAATAAAATATTTACGACATGTCAAAATTACTTCTGCTGGGCGATGAAGCTATCGCTCAAGCTTTTATAGATGCTGGCGGTAGCGCTATCAACAGCTATCCCGGAACTCCCTCGACTCAGATCACGGAGTATGTGATGAAATCAAAACAGGCTAAGGAACTGGGAGTTGTTGCCAACTGGTGTGCCAATGAAAAAACTGCCTTGGAAGCTTCCATAGGTGTTGCTTACGCTGGCAAACGTGCCATGACCTGTATGAAGCACGTGGGTCTCAATGTCTGCGGTGACCCCTTCATGAACGCCGCTATCATCGGTACCAAGGGTGTCATTATCGTCGTCGCCGACGACCCCTCAATGTTCTCCAGCCAGGACGAGCAGGATAGCCGCTACTATGGTCACTGGGCTATGATCCCCATGCTTGAGCCGTCAAATCAGCAGGAGGCATACGATATGGTGTTCTTTGGTTACGAGCTCTCCGAGAAACTGGGTACCCCCATCCTTTACCGCATTCCCACCCGTCTCGCACATAGCCGTGCCGGTGTCGAGCGCAGAGCGGTACTTCCTCAGAATCCTCTGACCAGCCCCAGTGATCCTAAGAGCTTCGTGCTTCTGCCGGTGAACGCCAAACGTCTCTATCGCGACCTTATCGACAAACAGCCCGCCTTCACCAAGAGCAGTGAGGAGAGCGGCTACAATCAGTATATCCCTGGCACCGACAAAAGCCGTGGTATCATCACCACCGGTATCGCCTTCAACTACCTGCAGGAGAATTTCCCCGGAGGCAAGTGCCCCTATCCTGTCGTCAAGATTACGCAGTATCCTCTGCCGTTCAATATGCTTAATAAACTCTATGACGAGGTTGGCGAGATCCTGGTCCTTGAGGACGGTCAGCCCTTCGTTGAGGAGCATATCAAGGGTTTCCTTGGCAAAGGCAAGCCTGTTCACGGTCGTCTCGACGAGACTATCCGTCGCGATGGCGAGTTGAACGCCGAGAAAGTCGCCAAAGCTCTGGGTCTGGAAGTCCCCAACGGTCCCGCAGTTCCCGAGGTTGTCACCAACCGTCCGCCGGCCCTTTGCGTGGGCTGCCCCCATATCGACAGCTATGAGGCAGTGGTTGAGGTTATGAAGAAATATCCCAACGGCCGTGTATTCGGTGATATCGGATGTTATACCCTTGGTTTCAATATGGGTGCCATCAACACCACCGTCTGTATGGGTGCATCTGTTACCATGGCAAAGGGTGCTTCTGAGATGGGCATCTTCCCCGCCATCGGTGTTATCGGCGACGGTACCTTCGGTCACAGTGGTATGACTGGCCTGCTCGACTGTGTCAATGAGAAGGCTAATGTCATCATTATGATTCTCGACAACGACATCACGGC
>DBXB01000026.1:0-4161 GCA_002309155.1 Bacteroidales bacterium UBA1223
AAATTCAGAGAATGGCGTCCCGAATTCAAGGATGCCAAGTTTGAGACCGAAGATGGCAAATATCTGTGCGGATGGGAGATCGAAAAGATGTCAAAATCGATGTTCAACGTACAGAATCCCGACGACCTTGTGGAACGCTACGGCGCCGACACCTTGAGAATGTACGAGATGTTCCTTGGTCCTGTGGAGCAGGCCAAACCTTGGGACACCAACGGCATCGAAGGCGTATTCAGGTTCTTCAGGAAATTCTGGCGACTCTTCCACAACGAGAAGAACGAATTCTCCATCACAGATGACGAACCCACCAAAGCCGAACTGAAGATTCTGCATCAGACCATCAAGAAGGTAACAGAAGATATCGAGAGATTCTCTTTCAACACATCTGTGTCGACCTTCATGATTTGTGTCAACGACCTGTCATCGCTGAAATGCAACAAGCGAACCATACTCCAGCCTCTGACAACACTGATAGCTCCTTTCGCACCACATATCGCCGAAGAGCTCTGGCACCTGCTTGGCAACACCGGCAGCGTATGTGCATCAGAATGGCCTTCATTCGACGAGAGACAGCTCGTGGAAGACAGTTTCACCTACCCTGTGTCATTCAACGGCAAAACTCGCTTCACCATCGACCTGCCCATTGGATGCAGCCAGGATGAAGCCATAGCCGCAGTCAAAGCAACTCCCGAATGCCAGAAATGGCTTGGCGACAAAGAACCTAAAAAAATCATTTTCGTACCCAAACGCATTATCAACATTGTATGCTAAGCAGACATTTTCTTAGAGCCAAAGCTCTGCAAACTTTATACGCAGCTACCGTAAACTCAATAAACACCCGCGAAGAGGTAGAGAATAACTTCGACATCAACGTCTCGAGACTAAACAGCCTGGGGTTGTTCCAGCTAAGCACACTAAGCCAGCTTGCTTTCACAGCTGAGCGTATCAAGGAGATGGAGTCTCAGAAATTCAACCCGCAGGAGAGCGACATCAAGATGTTGCAGCGTTTTGCCGACAACAGACTTATCAAAGCTCTTGATGAGTCTTTTGAATACAAGCAGCTGATAAAAAAGACCCATATAGACTGGTCTGACAATTTCGACGTGTTCCGCAAGGTTACCAACACTCTGAAAAGTTCCCATCAGTATGCCGACTATATGAAGATTGAATGTCCCACATTCAACGACGACAAGGATATCGCTGTAGTCGCTTTCAAATATTTGATGAACGAAGATAATCTCCGCGACATCATCTTCGACCACGACCTGCTCTGGGAGGACGATTTCGACCAGGTGGCACAATATGTGTACATGATGCTGAAAGAACTGAAAGAGGAAGAGTGCAACGAAGGAATGCCATGCCCCCAAGTCTATGACCGACGCAACGAGAAAGAGCTCAACGACTACCTCTTTGCCCGTGAGCTTGCCGCCTACACCTTCATCCATCTCGATGATGTGGAGCCAATGATTCGGAAGCATCTGCAGAACTGGGAGTTTGAAAGGGTGGCACTCATGGATGTCTTGCTGATAAACATGGCTGTGACTGAGTTCACACACTGTCCTTCAATCCCCGAACGTGTGACTGTCGACGAATATATAGAGCTCTCCAAAGAGTTCTCCACCGAGAAGAGCAAACTCTTCGTCAACGGCATCCTCGACAAGTTGCTTATAGAACTTCGTGCCTCTGGCAAGGTGGTAAAAGACGAGAGGGGAATGTATGACCCGGAAATAGACAACGAGCCACAAGATTAAACACTGAGCAATGAAAGCATTATTTACCTCATTAATAATCGTCACGATCTTCGCCTTGGCTTCTTGTTCACCGAAGCCCGAATCCGGCGTGGATGTCATCAAGAACCCAAACAGTGCCGAAGGTTATGACGAGACAGAACGAATGCCTAAAATAACTTTCGAGAGCGATATGCACGATTTCGGAATGCTGATGGCAGGAGAGACAATCTCCTACAGTTTCAAATTCACCAACACCGGAGATGCCGACCTGGTAATAAGCGGATGCTCGGCATCGTGTGGCTGTACTGTGGCGGATTATCCGAAAGAGCGCATCAAGCCTGGCAAGTCTGGCTACATCACCGTAACATTCAAATCAAAAGGCATGTCCGGTCAACAAATGAAAGAGGTCACTGTAGCCTCCAACACCCAACCCGCATACACTCGCCTAAGGATTACTGCGACGGTGAGGTAGAGATTATAGTTTAAAGTTTAAAGTTTAAAGATTTCTAGATGTTCTAGTTTTTCTAGAGCTTCTAGTTAAAGTTAAGGTTAAAGTTAACGTTTAAAAACAAATAATTAAAACATGAATATCTTATTTTTGACATTACAAGCCCAAGGAGGCAATGCCGGTGGCAGTGGACTGATTATGATAATCCTGCTTTTTGTAGTGATGTGGCTTCTCATGATTCGTCCGCAGAAAAAGAAAGAGAAAGAGGATGCCAAGATGCGTTCTCAGCTTAAGAAAGGCGACCGCGTCATCTTCTCAGGCGGAATCTACGGCAAAGTGCATTCTGTGGGAGAGACCACTGTGGATGTTGAAGTCTCTAACGGTGTTATTCTCACCATCGAGAAGAGTTTTATTCAGTCTGTAACTTCCGGAGAGAACTAGACCGGTGGAGAAAAAACGGTTCAGACAGTCGAGAGCGTTCATCTTCGCTCTGGTGGCAGTGACTGTGGTATGGTTTGTGGCCTCCATGTCGGAGACAAATAAATACCGCGAGCAATATGCCATCGCCTTCGACGGCTTGGATACCGCCCGTTATGCCATCACAGCTGTTGACAGCGTCATAACTGTCGACATCACCAGCAACGGATTCCATGCTCTGAACCGCAGCATCTCAAAACCAAGGACAATACATTTCGACATACTGCAACATATCTCCAGACTGTCTCAAGATGATGAAGTGAACAAGTCCAACACTGTCACTGTCAGCATAAAAGACTCGTTAGACATAATTGCCCGTCAGATAGACATGCGTGGCATCGACGAGTTGCAGACCGTCACCGAGAAGGCAACAATAAGCTATGCACCACGCGAGTGGAAGGTGTACCATCCCGACATAGAGTCAGTGGAGTTTGAGTTCGACGGAATGGCAGGTCTTTGCGGCGAGCCCCGTATAGTTCCCGACAGCGTTATAGTCTACGGAAGCAGACAGTCGCTGGATAAGCTGGACAAGCTTAAAGCCTCGCATCAGGTGATAAAGCACATCCGTAAGAGTGGCAACTATTCCATCACCCTGGAACCATCCTGGAAAAAATTCCCCGACTTAAGGTTATCAACCGAGAAGGTCAAGATTTTCATTCCCGTAGAGACTTTCATCGAGAAAAAAATCACGGTTCCCGTGGAATACAAATCCAACGACAACGTAAAACGTGTCGAGCTCTACCCTTCCACAGTAACCGTGAACTGTCTGCTGCCACGTAGCAACTATTCCGACATCAAAGACAAAGACTTGGTGGTGTCGGCAATACATGATGGTGACAGTGGAAGTACGCTGCGCCCCGTAGTGACACGATTCCCCTCAAACATAAGAATCAAGAGTGTCGAGCCTCAGGAGATTCAATATATAGTAATAAAGTAGTAGTGATGAAACTAGTTGGACTTACAGGAGGTATAGGATGCGGCAAGAGCACCGTGGTGAATGTCTTCAGAGAGATTGGCGTTCCCTGTTTTGTCGCCGACGATGAAGCCGGGAAGTACTATGACGACCCTCTTTTTCTTGAGGAGATACGCCGACTGCTGGGTGACAAGGTCTTCTCTGATACCGGAAAGGTCGACAAGAGGAAGATTGCCCAGATTGTCTTCAACGACAAAGAGAAGCTCTCTCAGCTCAACAGTCTTATCCACCCCCGAGTGATGAGGCAATTCAAAGGATGGGCACAGCGACAGGATAGCGATTATGTGATAATTGAATCGGCAATACTGTATGAATACGACCTTGACAAACAGCTGGACAAGATAGTGGCGGTATATATCGACAGAGAGGAATGCATTCAACGACTAGAACACCGCAGCAATGAGCCGAGAGATGTCATAGAAGCCCGCATAAACAACCAGCTGTCGGCCGAAGAGAAGATGGATCGTGCCGATTACGTAATCCTCAACTTCGAAGGCAATCCACGTGAGAGGCAAGTGCGATATATAGACAGGATG
>DBXB01000026.1:4261-9267 GCA_002309155.1 Bacteroidales bacterium UBA1223
AATCTTAAAAACCTATAATTGATGTACAAAATTCTTCGACGTAAGCAACTTACAGAGAGTATCGTTCTGATGGATGTAGAAGCTCCTTGGATAGCACGTAGTGGCAAACCCGGGCAATTCGTGATTGTTATTCCTCACGAGAAAGGAGAGCGTGTACCGCTGACAATCTGCGACATCGACACCAACAGCAATGCCGTGACAATAGTATTCCAGATAGTCGGCGACTCTACCAGAATGCTTGCCGACAAGGAAGCCGGCGACCATCTGTTCACCATCGTTGGACCTCTTGGTCAAGCCGCCGAAATCATGAAGATGTACAACTCTGAGGAAGAAAAAGTCAAAACCGAGAGGATATTGTTTGTTGCCGGAGGTGTGGGCACTGCGCCCGTCTACCCCCAAGCAAAATGGGCACATCAGCAAGGACTACAGTGCGACGTGATAATTGGTGCCCGGAACAAAGAGTTGCTGTTCTTCGAGGATGAGATGAGGAAGGTGTGCGACAACCTCTATCTGATGACCGACGACGGAAGTTATGGTGAGAAGGGGTTGGTTACCGACAAGATAAAGAGTCTGATAGACAACGGTGAAAAATATGGATGCTGTGTTGCCATAGGTCCGCTGCCCATGATGAAGTTCGTCTCGTTGCTTACAAAACAATACGATCTCCCCACCATCGTGTCACTCAACTCCATGATGGTCGATGGCACCGGTATGTGTGGAGCCTGCAGAGTTACTGTAGGCGGCAAGGTAAAGTTCACCTGCGTCGACGGTCCTGAATTTGACGGTCATCAGGTCAATTTCGACGAAGCCATGCGCAGACTTGCCCGTCCCGACTCCGAGAAATACCGTATAGCCACAAGGGATAAGAACCATACCTGCAACCTTGCCGACGCCGTGGACAACCAGATAGGCATCGAAGAGTCGAAACAGCGTCAGAAACCCCAGGAGCAGAATCCCGAGAGACGCATCCACAACTTTGACGAGGTGTCGTATGGATTCAACGAAGAGCAAGCCGTAGCGGAAGCCGGACGTTGTCTGAATTGCAAGAACCCGCTCTGTGTAAGCCAATGTCCTGTGAGAATACAGATACCACAGTTTATCGCCGCCATAAAACAGCGGAACTATTCCGAAGCGGCACGTATCATCTCCGAAGACTCCGCACTGCCTGCCGTCTGTGGACGTGTCTGCCCGCAGGAGACACAATGCGAGGGTGCCTGCATCCTTGGAAGAAAAGGTCAGCCGATAGCCATCGGAGCTCTGGAACGCTTTGTCGCAGACTGGAACAGAGAGCATCCTGACACCGCTGTCAAGAATGAGACAACCACGGCATCGAACGGAAAGAAGGTGGCGATAATCGGAAGCGGTCCCTCAGGACTCACCTGTGCCGGCGATCTTGCCAAAAACGGTTTCAAAGTCACCATCTTCGAAGCCCTTCAGCATGCCGGTGGGGTATTGGTGTACGGCATTCCCGAGTTTCGACTGCCCAAAATCAAGGTAGTTGCTCCCGAGATTGAGAATCTGAAGAAACTAGGCGTAGAGATCAAGACAAATATCATTGTTGGAAAATCCATCACTATCGACGACCTCTTTGATAAAGAAGGTTACGACGCAGTCTATATCGCATCCGGAGCAGGATTGCCGAAGTTTATGGGCATCCCGGGAGAGAACCTCGTCGGTGTTGTCTCCGCCAACGAGTTGCTGACAAGAGCCAACCTTATGCATGGTTACGACGAGAGCTACGACACCCCTATCGTACTTGGACGCAGAGTGGCTGTTGTGGGAGGCGGTAATGTCGCCATGGATGCGGCCAGAACGGCACGCAGACTAGGTTGCGAAGTCTTCGTGATCTACCGTCGTGGCGAGGAAGACATGCCTGCACGCAAAGAAGAGATACACCACGCCAAGGAAGAGGGAATACAGTTCTGCTTCCAGACAAACCCCGTAGAAGTGCTTGATGACGGCAAGGGCAATGTGGCCGGAGTCCGTCTTATCCGTATGGAGATGGGAGAGCCCGACGAAAGCGGAAGAAGGAAGTTCGCTGAGATAAAAGGCAGCGAGCACGACATGGAGCTTGACAACCTCATCATAGCCCTTGGCACCAGTCCGAACCCTCTTATCAAGAGCACCACGCCAGGACTGGAGACAGAGAAATGGGGCGGGATTATCGCCACCCCCGAGGGAGCCACGTCGAGACCCAACGTCTATGCCGGCGGCGACGCAGTCAGTGGCGCGGCAACAGTGATTCTCGCCATGGGAGCCGGTCGTCAGGCGGCAAAAGCCATCATTGAGAAATATCAATAACACGATGACTATCGAGAATGTTTTCGTGAACGGCAGACTTGCTGACATCACTGTGGAGAATGGTCATATCAGCAAGATACTTTACAGCAAGCGGTGTGTTACCCCGAGGGTAATCGATCCTCAAGGTCCGCAGTTGTGGATGGCGATGCCGTCAATGACCAACATGCATACCCACTCCGCCATGACCTTGTTACGGAGCGCTGGAAGCGGTGAACCACTATTCAGCTGGTTGCAGAACGCCATATTCCCACGCGAAGCCCTCCTGACTGCCGAAGATATCTACAAAGGTTCGAAAGATGCCTGCGAAGAGATGCTCTCGTCTGGGACCACAGCGTTCAACGATATGTATTTCGAAATAGAATCGACACTTCGGGCAGCATCCGAAAAAGGGTTTCATGGCAACGTGGCGCTGTCGGTCATCGACAGAGATTTCGAAAACGGCAACGTAGAAAACTTTATAAAGAATTACAAACGACTCTCAGCGGAATATCCAACTCTCAGCATATCGCTGGCTCCGCATTCCGTATACACCGTGTCGCCAAAGAACCTGCAATATGCGGCAGAACTGTCTCACGAATACGACACACTTTTCCATATACATATCTCCGAAACTCTCAAAGAGCGGGAGGACTGCATAAGAGAGTATGGAGTGCCACCTGTCGTTCATCTCGACAAACTGGGTGTGTTTGACAAAACCGGCGCCAACTTCATAGGAGCCCATGCGTTGTGGCTCGACGAGGATGAGATAGCAATTCTCGGCAAGCACAGATGCAATGTGGTACATTGTCCTAATTCCAACCTGAAACTTGGCTCTGGTTTCCGTTTCCTTTACACCGAACTTCGTGATGCCGGGGTGAACGTCACCCTGGGAACCGACGGATGTGCGTCGAGCGATAACCTCGACATGCTGGAGGCGGCCAAGACCATGTCACTGTTGCAGAAAGGCATCCGCAACGACCCGTCGGTGTTGCCAGCGGAAGAGACCTTCACGGTGGCAAGCGCCAACGGCAGGAAAGCGTTGCGTCTACCCGACAACAGCATCTCCGAAGGCAATGTCGCCGATTTCTACCTGGTTAATCTCAACACCCTACCATTCAAAGGTGTGGAAATTGACGGCGGTGATCATCATCGCATTCATACAGAGCTCCTCAACCGTCTACTGTATGCCGCACACTCAGACGTGATAGATGTTGATAGGTTTAATTGTTGATAGGTTGATATGTTTAATTGTTGATAGGTTCGCTCGTCAAGCTGACTCGCTACATTAATCTATTCTGCGGTGCTCGCAGGCTATGCCACGCGGGGCTCACCAGATATGTTGATATGGTTATGAAAAAAATAGTTTTCACAATTCTGACAGTGTCATTGCTTTTGACGGCATGCAATAGAGGTAACCGAAACGATGACAAAAAGATATTCCTCTATAATGAGTCTGCCGGCATCTCATCGCTCGACCCAGCTTTTTCGAAAGACCAAGCCATGATATGGGCGACGACACAGCTCTTCAACGGTCTTATCCGACTTAATTCCGACTTGGAGATAGAGCCGTGCATTGCCAAACGATGGACAATAAGCGACGACGGTCTGGCATACACCTTCATACTGAGGGACGATGTTTATTTCCATAAGAGTCCCATCTTCAACACACCCGATTCGACAAGACGCGTTACGGCATCCGACTTCCTATATTCTCTGAACAGGATTCTGGACCCCTCCGTGGCGTCGCCTGGATTATGGATCTTCGCCAATGTCGCCGACAACGGCTTTTCGGCGCCAAACGACACCACTTTCATCGTTAAGTTGAAGAAGCCCTTCTCCCCTATGCTCACCCTACTTGCCATGAACTACTGCAGTGTGGTTCCTCATGAAGTTGTGGAATATTATGGTGACGACTTCCGTTCACACCCCATCGGAACGGGACCGTTCCAATTCCAATACTGGAAAGAAGGCGTCAAACTTGTGATGCGTCGCAATCCTCTATATTTCGAGACCGACAGTTGTGGCAACGCCCTGCCCTACCTCGACGCCATTGCAGTCACCTTCATCATCGACAAACAGACAGCATTTCTGGAGTTTGTTAAAGGGAACCTCGACTTCATGAACTCATTGGACGCCTCATACAAAGACGAGATACTGACACGCACAGGTCAACTCAAGGCCAAATACGCCGACAAGATAGATATGGAATCCATACCGTTCCTGAACACCGAATATCTAGGATTCAAGATGGACTCCGCATCAGGGCCTCTCACAGACTCCAGGATTCGGAAAGCCATAAACTATGGCTTCGACAGGAAGAAGATGATGAAATACCTGCGCAACAATGTCGGCAGACCAGGCACTGGAGGTTTCATCCCCTTCGGTCTTGGAGGACTCGATTCTGCCGTCAGCTATGGATACAACTATAATCCGCAACTGGCCAAACAACTGTTGGCAGATGCCGGATATCCCAACGGCGAGGGATTACCCGCCATCAAACTGTCGACGACAAGCAGCTATCTCGACCTCTGCAAATATATACAGCAACAGCTGTCACTGATTGGAATAGAAATCACGCTGGATGTCAACCCACCCGCGGCGCTAAGGGAACAGATAGCCCACGGTAAGACGGCATGGTTCCGAGGTTCGTGGATTGCCGACTATCCCGACGCCGAGAACTATATGACTCTTTTCTATAGTCCCAACCACGCACCCGCAGGTCCCAA
>DBXB01000026.1:9324-11039 GCA_002309155.1 Bacteroidales bacterium UBA1223
CGCCACACGACAAAGACTTTACCGACAGATGGACTCGCTGGTGATGAGCGACGCTCCTGTGGTAGTTCTATACTATGACCAGATTCTTCACTTCACCCACAAAAACATAAAAAATCTCAAGACAAATGCCATGAACGCACTCGACTTGAGATATGTGAAGAAAGACTGAGATTAACGCTTCCAGAAGTGAGAAGTGATATCCTGCATCTTACCATTGATAACCTTGTACATCCGCTGATTGGTGCGTTTGCTACGCAGTGCTCCTAAGTGTGCAAGATAAGGTCCAAGCTTGATATAATCGTAGTTCTTGAGATTGAGCATGGGCGAGAGTAACGAACGACCGCTGTACCATGCAGTATGCAGATTCTTATACCTCTGACGCAGATGTTCCATAAGGTTGTCGACTTCCGAAGGCATGGCGTCACCACCCATCAGTGCCACACAGGTGATATTGGAGTTGCACTGTTCTATGAGACTGTCGAGGACTTCGACAGTAAGCGGAGTTCCTGTATCAGACCATAGGTAACGGGAGTGGCATCCTGGACAACGGCAAGGGCATCCCGACAGATTTATAGCCAACGCCACCTCTCCGGGGACCTCCTGAAAGACAATATCGCTGTTAACGTATTTAAGCATGAAGATTACTGCTCAACCTCCATTTCACGCTGTGGAGCATAGTGACGGCGGGCCGCCTCTTCCTGACGTGGCATCGAGAAATTGCTCACACGTTTCAGATAACCGATAATACGGGTCATATAGTCGATATTCTTGGAATGGCAGACTGGACATTCCTTGAGATACCGTTTGTCGATATGTCCGCAATCGTTGCAGATAGTGTTGGGGATATTGAAGGTGAAATAATTGCAGCCCTCCTTGGCGGCGACATGAAGCAACTGCAGATACTGTTCCTGGGTCAGATGCTCCTCAAGGTTCATATGCAAGGCGCTACCTCCGGTAAGATGCTCGATATACGGGGCACCATGGAGTCTGAATTTCTCGAGTATTGAGATGGAGGGATCCTCGACGATATAAAAATAACTGTTATAGCAGTCGCGTGGGACGAAATATCCATCCTCACGATCCCATTTGGCATGTTTGACACCAACGTTCTCGGCGGGGATCATCTCGCAGTTGAACATCACATCCTTGGTACGGTATTCCTTGTTCTTCTTCTCGACAAGTCCCAAGACCGTCTGTACAAAATTGAGATAATTCGGATTATCGTTTATGGTAAGTCCCATAAATTCGGCGGCCTCAACCAATCCATTAACACCTATGGTAAGATACTGACGAGCGATGTTGATATAGCCGGCATCGAAGAGCGGTAGCATGCCGTGCGACGCAAGTTCTTTGAGGTTCTCGTTGTATGCGAGTTGAACTTTATGACAGAGGTCGATGATGTCGGTGAGATACTCACGGTAATCCATATCATGGTTCACTGCATACTGGATGCAACGATTCAGGTTTATGGTGAGGACACTTTTAGATCCCGTGGAAACGCCACCGGCGCCAAGGGTGTAGCTGAACCCGTTGTCGGTAATCTCGTTGCGCAGACGGCAGCATGAGCTAAGCGAGTCGGCATTGTCGCTCATGTAGGTGAAGAAACTGTGTCCAGCGGCATACATCTCGGCAGTAAAATCAGCCATCTCAGGATCTGCCATATTGCCATCCCTGTCGCACAGCAATGCCATGGTCTCAACTGGAAATGTAAGGAC
>DBXB01000026.1:11105-14567 GCA_002309155.1 Bacteroidales bacterium UBA1223
CGGAAATCACCGAAGAGGCTCTCAAAATAAGGTTTGTCATAATATGCTATATTCCAGAAGACAGCCTGATAGTTACGGGCACCCGTAGGTTGGTTGAG
Source organism: Bacteroidales bacterium UBA1223 (assembly GCA_002309155.1). Classification (GTDB taxonomy): domain Bacteria; phylum Bacteroidota; class Bacteroidia; order Bacteroidales; family P3; genus Colimorpha. The sequence continues at coordinate 11,204 of DBXB01000026.1, forward strand.
AGTATAGACAATCTGTTCGAAACAATCGGTGATAACCTTGTCGAGAGTACGGCGGCGCAAGCTAAGGTCAACGACTTGGTCGGCACGGGTATAATAATCCTTGCCATAGTCTTTGCCGATGAAATAGTTCAAATACATCAGGAATTCAGGAGTGGCACAGGCTCCGCTGAGCATGCTGCTAACCATGAAGACCATATTGACGAATCCGCCACAGAAAGACTTCAGATTTGTCGGTGCCGTGGAGTTGCCACCGATGGATGCAGTACCACTCAACAACCAAGGATACATAGTGATACTGGCACAATAGTTGGCAAGCGACGTCTCGTCATTCTTATAAATAAAATGATGTGTCAGCAAGTCAATATATCTGTCAGCAAGCTCCTTGCCGTACATTGACTTAATGCGGTCAGTCAGCAAGCGACGGTTGAGACGGATGAAATTGGATTTAGGCAGCTCTCCGATAAGTGTTGCGATATTCTTATGCTCCACATTGGCATTGGCATCGTATTTAGAGCCTGTGGCGGCATTTGCAGCCTCGCAATAGTCGGCCAGGAACTTAAGTTTCTCCATAGTCTCACGATCCTCAGTATGACGCTGGCGATAGAGCATGAAACTTTTGGCGACATCGTAATAACCCTCTTTCATCAGGGCCACCTCTACCTGATTCTGAATTTCCTCGACAGTGATGCCGTTATGTATGTCAAGATGTGTGATGATATTAGACAGACATCCGAGGTCTACATCTTTGTTTACAGATTGGAACGCCTTGATGATGGCATTCATAATCTTGTCGAGAGAAAAACGTTCTGCATTACCGTCTCTCTTGGTGATTGTCAATAAGCTTGCTTCCATTGATGTATTTTGTTTGGTTTTGCAAAGATATTACAAACCAAGAGAACTGACAAATAAAGTTCTTAACCTCCGTATGTTAATAACAGCAAAAGGAGTGATTATTCCTCAGATAGCGAAGAAACAAATCGACGATAAGCCGAAAAAGTATTGGCACGTGAAAGGAATCCCAGATAATAGCCTTCGTCATCCACGACAATAAGGTTATAACGGTTACCCACCTGGAATTTGTTCACCACAGCCTGCGGAGGGTCGCTGATGCGGACAATATCGCCTTCCGATATAGGATGCATAAGGTTTACCACTCCCACAGAATCATATTTGTCAGGTTCGAACATGATGCGACGGACATCGTCAAGAGCTATCACTCCTATGAACTTGTCGTCAGAGGTGAGGACTGGGAATATGTTACGTTTGGAATATTTGATAGCCTCGACCAAGTCTCGCAGACTGTCGCCTTCACGAACGATGACAAAATTGGTCTCTATCAATTTCCTGAGATCCATCAACTGCCATGCAGAGCTGTCTTTGTCGTGTGTCAGCAAGTCACCCTTCTCAGCCAGTTTCCGGGCATATATGGAATGATGCTCAAATGGGGAGACACACATGTAGGTCACAGACGATGTCAGCAACAACGGCACCATCAGCGCATAACCGCCGGTAATCTCTGCAATTAAGAATATCGCCATGAAAGGAGCGTGCATTACGCCTGTCATCACCGCCGCCATACCGACCAATGCGAAATGGGCTGAGGACTGAGGCGGCAATCCCAACTGATTGAGGAGAAGGCATACAAAATACCCGGACATACCACCTATCACCAATGAAGGTCCGAAGGTACCTCCCACTCCACCGCAACCGATTGTGGTAGCCGTTGCCAACGGCTTAACCAAGATCAAGGCAAAGAGGAACACGATGACCATCCATCCATTGTCGTTCAGGAATGAGAAAACGCTGTGTTCAAACAACAGGTCATTGCTACCATGCAACAGCTCTGTCAAGAACACATATCCCTCACCAAAGAGTGGCGGGAACAGGAAAATCATCAGTCCCAGCAGAACAATCCCTATGATGGCACGATAGTGCTGACGGCGACGGACGAACCAGGACTCCACCACGTCTGTGACACGTAGGAAATAGAGGGAGACAGCGGCACAGAAGATTCCTAAAATAATATAGTATGGTGTTTGGGACAAGCCGACTGACCCAACGACTGTAAAAGTGAACTGTAGTCCGTTGCCCATCAGGAAATAAGCAACTGAAGAGGCACTGACAGCCGACAACATCAACGGCAATATGGAGGTCGCCGTCATATCAAACATGAAGACCTCTATCACGAACAGAACACCGGCAATAGGCGCTTTGAATATGCCCGCTATGGCTCCGGCGGCTCCGCAGCCAAGGAGTAACTTGACATCGTGCGCACTCATCCTGAAGAAGCGACCGATATTGGAACCTATGGCACTACCAGTAGAAGCGATAGGAGCCTCAAGTCCGACACTACCACCGAAGGCGACAGTAAGTGTCGATGCGATGACCGACGTATACATATCACGTGGCGGAAGATATCCGTTCCGACGTGAGAGGGACAGCAGCACTGAAGGAAGACCGTGTCCTATATGACCTTTGGCTAAATAACGGACAAAAAGTATTGTCAGAACTATGCCGACAGCCGGATACACCAGTATCAAAAGGTTGCCTCCTACAAATGTGGGGATATTGAACTGCAGCAACAGTCTGTTGGTCTCATGCACCAAAGTCTTCAACACCACTGCAGCTAACCCAGAAAGCAGTCCAACTAAGACACTGAGCAACAGCAGGAAAGTCCTGTTGCTCATATGACGCATACGCCAGACTATGAATTTCTTGTATAGTGTTGCCACAGAGTTTGATGTTTTAAGAATTTGCAAAAATACTCAAACTTTTATTATCCACAAAAACTTTTTTTATCCAATACAAACTAATCTCGATCATTCTGCGTTATTTACAAAAAACCAGCAATAATTATCATGAAAAAGTATTTCATCTTTACAATTCTCGGTGCCACACTCTTCTCATCATGTGTCACCCTTGGCAAATACGAGGCTCTGGAATCAAAAAACGCACAGATTCGTCGTGATTACAACGCTTCGCAGAGCGAAATAGCCGACCTCAGGGATGAAAATGCCGAATTGCAACGTCAGAACCAATCTCTCAACACCGAGATTGTCGATTTAAAAGACATACAGAACACACAAAATGACAGTCTGAAAGCCCTGAACCAGCGAATAGCCAACATGCAGCTTGGCTTTGACACTGTCATTGAGAACTATATGCAGAAATTAACCGGTCAAGGCCAGGACCTCAACCGTGCCAACAATCTTTTAGCTGCACGCACCAAGGAGCTGAGCGACAAGGAAAAGGAACTGAGCGACAAAGAGGCGACATTCCAAGTAAAAGAAGCCGATTTCCGCAACCGCGAAGCAGAGCTGAGAGCCAAACAGAGTGAATTGGAGGCAAAAGAAGCAAGTGCACG
>DBXB01000026.1:14719-15083 GCA_002309155.1 Bacteroidales bacterium UBA1223
GTCTCAAAAGAGGGCATCGAAGCACTGAAGACTCTCGCCAAAGTACTTGAGCAGAATACCGACCTCAACATCATGGTTGAAGGACATACAGACAACGCGGCATACAAAGGCAGCACTGCCGTGAAGGACAATTGGGACCTCAGCGTGATGAGGGCGACCTCTATTGTTAAATTGTTGCTCCAATACGGACCCGCCATCGACCCCGCTCGCATCGAAGCATGCGGACACGGCGAGTTTGCACCCAAAGTGCCCAACGATACACCTGCCAACAAAGCTCTGAACCGTCGCACCGAAATCATCCTGACCCCGAAGATGTCGGATATCCTTAATATTATAGATAAACAATAATAATGGGAGTTAAGGG
>DBXB01000054.1:0-6541 GCA_002309155.1 Bacteroidales bacterium UBA1223
AACCTTTTTAACCTTTTTAACCTTTATAACCTTTATAACCTTATAACCCTTTTATGAAATATGTAGTAGACAGCGGCTCCACCAAGTCGACATGGAAACGTATCGAGGGGGGATGCACCATCAGCATTGCCGGCCTCAATCCTCTCACCACCACAAAAGAGGAAAGAGCGGCAATCCTGAATATCGTCAAGATGCGACTGCTTCAAGATGGACCTGTTGACGCAGTGTTCTTCTATGGGGCAGGATGTGGCAGCGAGAAAGGTCGGCAGATAGTCAAGGAATCCATTCAAGACGCCTTTGGCGACATCTATTTCGAGGCTGAGGGCGACATGATGGGCAGCTGCAGAGCCCTTTATGGCAACAAGGCTGGTTACGCTGGCATACTTGGCACCGGCTCGAACGCCTGNNCCCCTGCCACTATGATGGTTCGAAAATAGACAGGAAGATATGCTCTATGGGCTATCTGCTTGGCGACGAAGGGTCGGGCAACCATATCGGCAGACTGCTGACGAAGGACTTCCTCTCGGGAAAGATGGCTGACGGATGCGCCGAACTCTTCGGAGAATATTATTGCAAAGACAAGACAAAAGAGGAGTTCGTCGCCGAACTATATAAAGACGAGATGGTCAACGTGTTCTTCGGCAGTCTCACCTATTTCGCCAACCACCTCAAACAGACCAGTTATGTTCACAATCTGTTGCTCCGCTCGTTCTCTGAATTTTTCGAGAACCAGGTAGCGCCTATCATGACTCCCGACCTGCCACGCACCATCTCGCTGACAGGCTCGGTGGCCTGGTTGTTCCAAGACACTGTGTCGGAAGCCGCTGAGAAAGCGGGAATAACCGTCGAGGACATCATAAAAGACCCTATCGACGGCATGGCGGAATTCCATGGTGCAGATTCTAAAATTTCTTAATTTTTCATCAACTAATACTACACCGCAGGCAACGCCGTTAGTGACATCTAGATAATCTAGAAACTCTAGACAATCTAGACACTCTAGACACCCTAGAGAATCTAGACGATCTAGAAAAAATTGAACAACAATAACAAACAAACATAAACGATATCAATGGACTTAAGCAAAATTTTAGTAGTCTCCGGAAAACCGGACATTTACGAATTAATCTCACAGACAAAATCAGGAGCCATCGTTGAATCTCTCGCAGACAAGAAACGCTGCCCCGTATTCAAAACCGACAGAATCAGCTCTCTTAACGAGATAAGCATATTCACTACAGAGAAAGAGAAACCTCTGGCTGAGGTGATGCAGGACATCTTCCGCAAAGAAGATGGCAAGAAACTCACTTTCGAGATCCGCAAAGCCCCCAACGCAGACCTGTTCGCCTACTTCAAAGAGGTGCTGCCCAACTACGACACAGAGCATGTACATGCCAGCGACGTGAAGAAAGTGCTGTTGTGGTACAACCTGCTGGTCGACGCAGGCAAGATAGACCTTGAGGAACCTGAGACAGAAAACAAAGAGGAAGAAAAGGCCGAATAACGGTCTCCCTCCGACCAATACTATGCGGAACGGCGAAATAAATTTTTGCTGTTCCGCATTTGTTTATTATCTTTGTACCTCTATATAAAAGGCAAAAATGAGGCGCAAATCAATCATATTCAGCATTTTCTTTTTAATCTGCATCTGCTCTTCCCTACATGCTCAGCAGAAAATCGAAACATACCGATACGTTTTGCGCGACTATGACGACGAGCAGACAGATAAAAGATACACCTACGTCTATCGCCAAAATGACAGGGCGATGGTGCGTACGCAGAGCACTGTCGAGAACCCCATACCTGGATACTGCGACGAATACACCTTTGTCGACAACAGCATCGACAGCGTCTATTATCAATACCGTTACAAAGACAGCGTCTATTACAGCGTCTCCACTATTTTACGCAACGACATAAAATGGGACACCCAGATTGTTGACTCCAAGACGACAAGATACATCACAAGCATAAACAGCAACCGTATAGAGCTGCTGTTCAAGAAAGAGAAGAAACAGAAATATGTCAACCCCCTGCCCTACTACGGCAAGTTCGAGGGAGTGCTTCAGGAGATGGTACGCAACGGTCTGGTGATGATAAAACTGTCGGACACGGAGATGACAACATTGGCTAGCTCCGATTTCTGGCCCGACAAGATGGGAATCCGCAAGCGCGGTCGGGAAATTAACAACATCAAACGCAACAGGATGGTGCTGACCACCCACGTCTTCGAGAACGAACAGATATGCTGGGGCAAAGAGAAACCGACATTTAAAAAAGACGATATTCCTTTCGACACTACCCTGCACTATGCCGGCGGAACACTGATACTGAAAAGGATAAAGCTCCCTAAACTGCCTAAGCACTACCAGACATTCGTCGAGCTGCGCCAACGCTCGAACGGCGACGCCTACGACCGCACAGGGTCGGTATTCGTAATACCCCTTGCCGGAACCTACCATCCCAGTTTCCTTGACGGCATCATATACCACCCCGACTCGTTGCCCGTCATCACTGGCAAGGATGGACAACGCTACCAGGGTATCGTTGAAGCACCCTCTACAATGCAAAATTACAAGCGTTTTTTTAACCCTCTTTCCTCCTTCATTCCCAGCAATTACGTCCCTCCCGTGGAACTGATGCGCTTCTTCACCCCCTTTGGCGTGGGCCACTTCAATGACCGATTGAAACTCGACGGATTGGAATGGAAGGATGAGACCTATTACAAGCAAGAGGTTACAGAACTTCAGTCACTACTGGAAGGCGAGGTGTGGATAGGATGCTTTATAGGCAACTACGATGGTGGCGGACATATCGTCAGCCTCGATATCAAGTCGTACCCCAACGACTATGAATGGACATTCAAAGAGACCGAATCATCACGTGTCGTCTCGCTTATCAACACCTGCAACGTGCTTGAGATGGCGGGACAGAATTACGGCCGCATCTTCGGCACCGACAGCATAACCGCCAGTTTCTGGGTTGAGAATGAGAATCAGAAGGTGGTGTTGCGCTATATCAGTACCGGACACGGCGGATGGGGCGGTGGTGACGAGTTCAATCCCAAAGAGAATGAACTGTTTATCGACGGAGTGAAACGCTTCAGTCACACTCCGTGGCGCTGCGACTGCGCCCGCTACCGTGAATGGAACCCCGTGTCGGGCAACTTCTGGAACGGAATCTCGAGCAGCGACCTCAGCCGCAGCGGATGGTGCCCCGGGACAGCCACACAACCAGTCTACTTCGAACTAACAGGTCTTTCTAAAGGCAGTCACACACTGACAATCGCCATTCCACAAGGCAAGCCGGCGGAAGGTGGCTTCAGCCACTGGAACGTCAGTGCCGCACTAATAATTGAAAATTAAAGTTTAAAGGTTAGAGTTTAAAGGTTAAAGAGTTTCTAGAACTTCTAGAATATCTAGAGCTTCTAGAGGAAAGGTTAATAAGAATGAAAAAAACTCTCTACATAATCACCATTCTCTTGCTACTGCTTGCAGGATGCAAGAATAGAGTCACCGATACGACAGGGACCGCCAGGCGTACACCCACCGACCCTTCGGTCACTCCTGAGCTGCCTTATATACTGGAGGGCGACTATACTCCCGACACAGGAGTGCTGTACAAAGTCATAATCGGCCGCGACACCTGCTTTGTCGTCATCGACAGCATCGACGACATCCAACTGCACGGTTATTACTACCAGCTGACGGACAGCAGTGACTGCGTGGAGCGCAAACCGTTCACCTACGACAGACACTGGAAAGACAAACGTCGCGAGGCCAAGGTGTTCGCCTATCAAGAACCGGAATACCACTCCGTCGCCGACTCGCTGTACAGCAAGCCGGTATTTAAGATAAGCCAGCTGCGCAACGTCGAATACGGAGAGGCTCTGGGCTACTGGGTCAGCATGAAGAAAACCGGCAAAGAGGGTTACGGCGAGATACTCCTCGAAGGTATACCCAACAGCTTCATCAGAACCATACAGACGCTGACCATGGACATATACAGTCCTGCAAATAGCGACACAAAGAAACCTCTGGTGTTGCTGCTCCATGGCGGAGCGTTCTATATAGGCGACAAGGAAGACAGTCTCATCAGCGGTCTGTGCCGTCATTTCGCATCACTAGGCTACGTTGCCGTAAGCGCCAACTACAGGCTGGGATTCCTGCCAGCCAAGGGCGAGATCAACAGAGCCGGCTTCATGGCAGTGCAGGACGCCCATGCCGCTATGCGATTCTTGGTGGATCGAGCAGATAAATATGGCATCGACACCAACCTGCTCTTCGTAGGCGGCGCCAGTGCTGGAGGCATAACGGCACTCAACCTGGCATTCATGCGTGACCCCGACAGACCCAAACAGGCCTACTCCAACCAATGGCGCGACCTCGGCACCATAGCCAGCAGTGGCAACAGCAGTCGCGCCACATTCCATATCAAGGCGGTGGCAAATATGTGGGGCGCTGTGAACAACCTTAACATACTGAAGAACAGCCATACAGATATTGTCTCATTCCATGGCGACGCCGACCAGGTTGTTCCTTACGACAACGGTTTCCCATTCAACGACCTCAGCATCCAGGTGGGCAAACGCCTGTTCGACAGGATGTACGGTTCTCTACCCATCGACAAAAAGGCTAAAGAGTTAGGCTACCGCAGCCTGCTGCACACCTATAACGGCGAGGGACACAGCCTGCAACGCACCTCCGAAGGTGAGTGGAACCAGAAAAACTTTATCGACATCCGCGACAAAATCACGGCATTCTTCTTGGAAGAGATAGCGGGAAAGAGACCCGTCATAGAAGAGGACCGCAACGACAGCCGCCACTTCATCATCAATGGAGCAGACCCCACCGATGTGAGATGGAAGGTTGAAGGCGGATTCATCGTCACCATAGGCAACAACGAGATATGGGTAGTATGGGACAACACCAAGACCTCCCATAGCCTGAAAGCATCGGGACACTACAACGGCGGAATGGGTTTCAATGCCTCATTCAAGCCCGACATCGAAACAAATACTGAGAAATGAACTTAACGATTGACAAGGAAACACTGGAGAGAAAGATTGCCGCCCTCGACCTCGCCATAGCCAATTATGAGGATCTGGACTGCGACATGGAGAGTCCCGAGTATATAGCTCGTGGCAACGGCTTCTGCGACAGCAAATACAGCGAGACCTTCATCACCAGCCAGCTGGAAAGACTGAAAAAAGAGAAAGCCGAACTGGAAGAGATAAGGAGAGAGATGGGAGGGAAAGTTTAAAAGTTCAAAGTTCAAAGTTAAAAGTTAAAAGTTAAAAGTTCAAAGTTCAAAGTTCAAAGTTCAAAGTTCAAAGTTCAAAGTTCAAAGTTATTTCTCTAGAAGCTCTAGAAAATCTAGAATCTCTAGGAAATCTAGGAAGTCTAGAGGAACCAAACACAAGACAAAAACACACAACTATGATATACACAGAAAAAGACAAGAAATTCAAACGATTCACGGTAACATCCGCCCTACCCTACGCCAACGGTCCTGTACATATAGGTCACCTGGCGGGAGTCTATGTCCCCGCCGACATATATGTGCGCTACCTGCGTTCCCAGGGTGAGGATGTGATGTTCATCGGCGGAAGCGACGAGCATGGCGTGCCTATCACCATCAAGGCCCGCCGTGAGGGATGCACACCGCAGGATATCGTCGACCGCTACCACAAGATTATCAAGGACAGCTTCGCCGAACTGGGCATCTCGTTCAGCATCTACAGTCGCACAAGCTGCAAAGAGCACCACGAGACAGCGTCAGCTTATTTCGAGAAACTCTACAAAGAGGGCAAATTCATCGAGAAGACCTCTATGCAGTACTACGACGAGGAGGCTCACCAGTTCCTCGCCGACAGATACATCACCGGCACCTGCCCTCACTGCGGCAACGAGCATGCCTACGGCGACCAATGCGAGGCTTGCGGCACATCGCTCAACGCCACTGACCTGATAAATCCCAAATCCGCTCTCAGCGGCTCGAAACCTGTCCTGAAAGAGACCAAACACTGGTTCCTGCCCCTAGACCAAGACGAGCCTTGGCTGCGGAAATGGATTCTTGAGAGCCATAAGGAGGATTGGAAAGTCAACGTCTACGGACAGTGCAAGTCGTGGATTGACGCCGGACTGCAACCCCGCGCCGTCACACGTGACCTGGACTGGGGCGTGAAGGTGCCTCTCGCAGATGCCGACGGCAAGGTGCTCTACGTCTGGTTCGACGCTCCCATTGGATATATCTCCTTCACCAAACAACTCAAGGGTGACGACTGGGAGAAATGGTGGAAGAACGACGACACCAAGCTGGTACACTTCATCGGCAAAGACAATATCGTGTTCCACTGCATCATCTTCCCCTCGATGCTGCACGCCGACGGAAGCTACATCCTGCCCGACAATGTCCCCGCCAACGAATTCCTCAACCTCGAAGGCGACAAGATAAGCACCTCTCGCAACTGGGCAGTATGGTTGCACGAATATCTACAGGACTTCCCCGGCAAACAGGACGTGCTGCGCTACACCCTCTG
>DBXB01000054.1:6546-19091 GCA_002309155.1 Bacteroidales bacterium UBA1223
GAGACCAAGGACAACGACTTCACCTGGAAAGATTTCCAGCTAAAGAACAACTCTGAGCTTGTAGCTATTCTCGGCAACTTCATCAACCGCACCATGGTGCTGACCCACAAATTCTTCGAAGGCAAGGTCCCTGCCCGTGGTGAACTCTCCGAACTCGACCGGCAGACGATAGCAGAGATAGCCACCTATCCCGAGAAGGTCGGACGCAGCATAGAGACTTACCGCTTCCGCGACGCCCTCGCAGAGATGATGAATCTGGCACGTCTCGGCAACAAATACCTCACTGAGACCGAACCGTGGAAACTCTTCAAGACCGACCCGGCACGCACCGCCACGGTAATGAATATCTCACTGCAGATATGCGCCAACCTCGCCGTACTCTGCGCCCCCTTCCTGCCCTTCACCGCCGACAAGATTCACAAGATGATGAATCTGCCAGCAAAGGGATGGAGAGACGCCGGAGGCGTAGACCTGCTGATGGATGGCACCACCCTCGACAAACCCGAACTGCTGTTCGAACAGATAGACGACGCCACCATAGAGGCTCAGGTCAACAAACTATTGGAGACCAAGCGTCAGAACGAACTCAACGCATGGCAGCCTGCCACGGTGAAAGAGAAGGTGAGTTTCGACGACTTTGGAAAGGTCGACATCCGTGTCGGAACAGTGCTGGAGTGCACCAAGGTGCCCAAAGCCGACAAGTTGCTGCAGTTCAAGATTGATGACGGCATGGGCGGACGCACCATTGTCAGCGGTATCGCCAAGTATTATCCTGAACCAGAGAAACTGGTGGGAATGCAGGTCTGCTTCATCGCCAATTTCGAACCCCGCAAACTCAAAGGCGTCGTCAGCGAAGGCATGATTCTCAGCGCCGAAGACAAAGACGGCCGACTGGTACTTGTCACTCCCAGCCAACTGGTAACAGCGGGAGTGAATGTTGGATAAATTGAATACTTTACAAACAAAAAACGCGGCGAATTCGCCGCGTTTTTTTATTCACAGGTTCTCTTACTTGAGTCCCAGTTTTTTCTTTACCAAAGGAAGGATATCATCGCTGTCCTGCTGATAGAGCAAGGTGCCAGCACTGGTGTCGAATACATAAGTGTAGCCGTTCTCCTTGGCGACCTCGGCGATGGCAGCCTTAGCCCTGTCGATGATAGGCTGAAGAAGTTCCTTCTCTTTCTCTTGCAGTTCCTGCTGAGCATTCTGCTGGTAAGTCTCGATACGCTGACGGAGGTCGAGCAGCTCCTGCTCTTTAGTCTTACGAATTAAATCGGTCATCTGAGCCTGACGCTCCGAATAGTCGGCGAATTTCTTCTGGTACTCCTCCTGCATAGAGGTGAGGACAGCCTCAAGTTCCGAGACCTTGGTCTGGAAGACAGCCTGAGCTGAATCCTTGCCCGGCATAATCTGCATGAGGTCGGAGGAATTGAGGTGACCCAGTTTTATGGACTTCTGTGCATAGGTGTTGGCACTGAGTGCACATAAAGCTACAATAAATACGATTAAGATTTTTTTCATTGTTTATAGATATTTGTAAAGTTTTAAAGGTTAAAAAGGTTTGAAGGGTTGAAAGGGGTTGAAAGGGAGTTAAAGGGAGTTAAGGGGAGTTAAAGGGAGTTGCTCACTGTATTTTATTTTATTTTTTATGGTGTTCGCAGCCTTCGGCAAAGGGGAGTTAAGGGACAAATGATTTCGATTAAACAAATAACCATATCTGGTGAGCCCCGCGAGCTTGACGAGCGAACTTATCAACAATTCAACATATCAACAATTCAACATATCAACATATCAACATATCAACAATTCACAATTCATATTATCTTTTAGGACGTGCGTCGTCACGATCTCCGCCATCTCTCTTGCCACCACCGTCTCTTCTATTTCCGCCGTCTCTGTTCTTCGGGGGTTTTGAGGAATTGGTTTCCTCGCCCTCAGGGTTTTTATTCTTTCCCTTGAAACCGAGCATCTCCAGCACTTGGTCGCTGATATCGTATTTGGGAGTGACGTACAGGAGCGTGGCAGAGCCCGATTTGTCGAGGATGAAGGCATAGCTCTTCTCTTTTGCTATACGCTCGATGGCGTTATAGATACGGTCCTGAATAGGCTTCATCAGCTCGGCGCGTTTCTTGTCGAGGTCGCCTCCAGGTCCGAAATATCTGGACTGCAACTCCTTGGCCTCAGTCTCCTTAGCCTTAAGTTCCTCCTCGCGTTTATGTTTCAAATTCTCGGGGAGCAGATATGCCTCCTGCTGGAAGGTCTTGTAGAGACGGTCAATCTCCGCAAACTTGGCCTCCAACTCTTTCTGCCATCCCTGTGACAGCTTGTCGAGTTGCGTCTGAGCCCTACCGTAGTCAGGAATATTGGAGAGAATATACTCCGTGTTGACACAGGCATATTTCTGGGCAAAGAGCACCATGGGAAGCAAGCAGGCAAAAAAGACAAGAATTTTTTTCACTATCAGGCTTTTTCTTTGGTTTATTCTTTTCGTTATATCGTTATTACGTTATATCGTTATCACGTTATTACGACTTAACATTTTAACAACTTATCATTTTAACAATTCACCATATCAACTTTTCACCATATCACCATATCAACAATTAAACATTAATCAATGCTCTGTCCAATGCTGAAGTGGAACTGGCTACCACCGTAGGCACCGTCAAAGCCATAGCCCCAGTCGATGCCGATGAGTCCGAACATAGGCATATACAGACGGACACCCACACCGGCTGAGTTGTACATCTTGAAAGGCTGAAACTCCTTGATAGAATCCCAGGACTTGCCACCCTCAAAGAATCCCAGCACATAGATTGTGGCACTGGCACTCTCGATGATAGGCTGACGCAGCTCGAGGGTGAAGCGGTCAAACACCGAGGCTCCGTCGGTAGAGCTGAGGCTGGCGTTCTGATAACCACGGAGGGGGATGACCTCCCTGCCGTCGAGCACCCATGACGAGAGACCGTCGCCACCCACATAGTAGCGGCCGAAGGGAGAGAGACCCAGATCCTTGTTGAAATAGCCCATATATCCAAAGCGGAAACGGGCGTTGAGGACCACGTCGCCCAACAGGTTGAGCATCCATGAACCACGGACGTTAAACTTATAGTACTCCAGCCAGCGGTATTTGTCGGCGGACTCCATAGTGCTGTAGTCTTTGCCGTTGAAAGCTGAATAGGGCAGTGTGGTGAAACCCTGCACCATCACCTCAGAACCGCTGCGGGGATAGATAGGCGAGTCGTATGAGTTGCGGCTGATGCCAGCACTGTATGCCAGGTCGTTGGAGTGACCGTCGGTGAAGTAGGTGGTCAGTGAACTATAGTTGTTGAGGAAATAGTGTTTGTAAGAGAGTGAATGCGACATGATGAAATAGTCGTCGGGCCATTTCAGACGGCGTGTCAGCGACACACTGGCACCAGAGATCGTCAGACTGTAGTATTTGTCGCTTTCCTTGTCTTGCCAGAATCCGTTACTGATAAGGTTGTGCGACGCCGACATGCTGAGGGTCTGAGGCCGTCTGCCACCGAGCCACGGCTCGGTAAAGCCGAGGTTGACGGCGTAATAGTATCTACCGTTGGACACGGCGTTGAGCTGCAGCTTCTGGCCGTCACCTCCCGGGAGAGGACGCCAGGCGTCTTTCTTAAAGATATTGCGGGCGGAGAAGTTGTTGAGCTGAATACCCACCTGACCGATGATCATGCCGTTGCCGTAACCACCCTGAAGCTGGAGCTGACTGGTCTGGTTCTCCTCGACCTTGTAGATGATGTCGACGGTACCGTCCTTGACATTGGGACGAGGCTCGGGAATGAGAGTCTCCTCTTTGAAATAACCAAGGGTGACAAGTTCACGGCGGCTTCGGAGTACGGCGTCGCGGCTGAAGAGGTCGCCTGGCTTGGTATGGAGCTCACGCATGATGATTTTGTCGTTGGTGATGGTGTTGCCTTCAACGATGACATTGCGTATACGAGCCTGCTTGCCTTCGACGATACGTATCTCGATATCGATGGAGTCGTTCTCCACAGCCACCTCTACAGGGGTGACATCGAAGAAGAGGTAACCGTTGTCCATATACATCGACGTGATGTCGGTGCCACTGGGGTTATAGGTCAGATTAGTCTCGAGGGTAGTCTTGTTGTACGGGTCGCCCTTGTTGATGCGGAGATGCTGGGCAAGGAGTTCGGAGGAGTAGATAGTGTTGCCCGCAAAGGTGATATTGCGGAAATAGAACGGCTTGCCCTCATACACCTTGACTTTTATCTTGACACGATCCTGTCTTTTCTTCTTGTTCTTGCTGATATTCAAGTCATCGGATGCCACCGGCCACATGGTGTCAAACACTATACGGGCATCACGGTAGCCAAGTTCGTTATAATAGGCGATAACCTCGTCAAGGTCGTTGTCGAGTTCAAACTCACGGTATTTGGAGCGGCTCCAGAACCCTTTGGTCCAGAAGAAGAGCTTCTTGGCATAATGGACATCGTGGGTGTTCTTCATCTTACGCAGCAACTTGTTGGTAGCCACATTCTCGTTGCCTTCAAAGATAAGGGAGTCGATCTTGACACGTTTGCCTTTCTTGATATCGTAGGCGAGGATGACATAGTTGCCCTTCCCCGAAGTGTCCTTGGTCATAGATGTGGTGACCTCCACATTGGTGAAGCCCTTCTCGGCATAGAAGGATTTCGCCTTGTTGCAGGTAGTCTTCAGCACATTCTCCGTCACCACGTCACCCACATGGATGTCGAATTCCGTTCCCAGCTTCTCGGCGTCGTTGCCACTGATGCCGTTGAATTTCACCGCAGCCAGTTTGGGACGGCTGCGAAGAACTATCTTAAGGAATACCTTGTCATCCTGGATGCGGGTAAGGAGAATCTGCACATCCTCGAAGAGACCCTGCTGCCAGAGGTTGTCGATGGCTGTCGATATTTTGTCGCCCGGGACCTTGATGATGTCGCCCACCTGCAATCCTGCCACAAGGAGTACCATGCGCTGGTCGAGATTATCCTCGTTGTCGATGGTTATACCACCTATCTCGTAAGTCTTGGGAGTGAGGTAATCTATGTCATATTCCTGATTTCCACCTATCACAATCTGACCGTGCAGAGCAACCGGCGACATCAGCGCCAGCAGTATGAGGAGGAATAAGGGCAGTCTATTTTTCATCAGTATTGTCAATCCGGGATTGGTCTATAATTAGTGATAACTCAAAAAATCGGTTATTATTGTAACGACTGGTTTTTTTTTAAAGATAGAATGGAGTTAAGGGAAGTTAAGGGAAGTTAAGGGAAGTTAAGGGGGAGTTAAGGGGGAGTTAAGGGGAGTTAAGGGACAAATGATTTTGATTATTCGATTAAACGATTAAACATATTAACATATCAACTTATCAACATATCAACATATTAACAATTCAACAATTCACGGATGATACCTGATCGCCGGTCTTGCCGAACCGACGCTGACGGTTCTGAAAATCGTATACGGCTTCGAAGAAATCTCCCTTACGGAAATCGGGCCAGAGGATATCCGAGAAATAGAACTCGGTATATGCCATCTGCCAGAGGAGGAAGTTGCTCACCCGGAGTTCTCCTCCCGTGCGTATCAGCAGGTCTGGGTCGGGCATATCACTGGTGACAAGGTATTTGCGCATAGTCTCCTCATCGACTGCGTCGCTGTCGAGTCTGCCGGCCTTGACGTCGGCGACCATCTTCTTCAGTGCCTCGGCAGTCTCCCAACGGGCACTGTAGCTCAGTGCCAGCACCAAAGTGGTGCCGGTATTGGAGGCAGTATCACTAATGCATTTCTCCATAGACTTGCGGGACTCCTCGGGCAATCTGTTCAAGTCGCCTATCGTTCTCAGCCGGATATTATTCTTCATCAGAGTCGGGGTCTCCTCCTCCACCTCTTTTATCAACAGCTGCATGAGTCCGTCAATCTCAGCCAGTGGACGGTTCCAATTCTCGGTCGAGAAGGTGTAGAGAGTCAGATAGTCTACCTGCAGTTCCGCCGCCGCCTCGACAGCGTCGCGGACAGCCTTCACTGCGTTCTGATGACCGAAGAGGCGTATCTTCGACTGTTTCTGCGCCCATCGGCCGTTGCCGTCCATAATTATCGCCACATGGCGTGGCACCCTACCCTTGTCTATGTCTTCTATTGTTTTCATTTCGTGAATTGTGATCAACTAGAAACTCTAGAACCCCTAGAAGCTCTAGAAACTCTAGATATTCTAGAAACTCTTAAACCCTTTTAACCTTTTAAACTCTTTAAACCTTTAACCTTTAACCTTTAACCTTTAACCTTTACTCACTTATTATCGCATTTCTTTTTCAGCATCCAACCGAAGAGGAGGTCGAGTTTCACCGTCATCGAGACGTTGAAATAGGCGAACCAGTCGTCGAGGGTGTCGTCGCCGCGTTTGATACCGGCGGCGTTGACATAGCCCGGCTCCACTTCGCCAGACCTGTCGGCGAGTCCGGCAGAGGTCTCGCCCATATAGTATGCCAACAAGTCGTTGTCGACATATGTGGTGCTGACATCGTCAATATAGTCTGTCCATGTCTTGCGGAATCCATATTCAACACTCAGGGTGAACGACTTGCTTGGATTGTATTTGAATCCCAGTCCGAAAGGCATGGAGATTTGCTTGAGAGAATAGAGACTCCTGTCGGGAGCCATGGGGGTACCCTGACCCTCGGTGGCGAGGGGCTGAAGATCATACCAGTCACTCTCTCCGCTGAGAGGGTCGGTATAATATGCCGTAGGGTTGAATGCGAAGAACCCTATTCCGCCGAAGATATAGGGAGTCCATATGTAATGGTCGTCGCGTTGTGAGAAGGGGAAGAAGTTGAATTCAGCCCTCAGCGACCCCTCGAAGAGGTAGCTGCGGAAACTGAGATTGCGGCGGGCTATGTAGTCGGGGTTGCCTCCCTCAAGATGACCGTAGTCTATATCCAGACGCAGACTCCAACGCTCGTCGAAGTTATAGCGGTAAAGACCTCCCACCGCCAGATTCACTGTTCCCAGCATACTCTGGTCGTTCAGGTCGCCGATATAGTTCATGCCTCCCACAGTAACGCCTATCTCACTCTTGCCAAGCCATATCTGAGCCCTCAGTGGCAACACTGAGAGCAAGAGGACTATGAGCAAAAAGAGTCGGCGCATGGGTAAAGGTTAAAGGTTAAAGTTTAAAGTTTAAAGTTTAAAGATTTCTAGAGTTTCTAGTTTCTCTAGAGTTTCTAGTTTCTCTAGAGTTTCTAGTTTCTCTAGAGGGTCTAGGGGGTCTAGGGGGTCTTAGAGTTTTTCGAATTTTATTGAGCGGCAGATGCCGTCGACTTGCATAAGCAGGTCGCGTTTCATCATCATCTTGCTTCGTTGCGAGGGAGAGTAGACGCAGCCCATGAGTGTTATCAGCTGACGGCTCTCAGGTGCGACGAAGGTATAGCACACGAAGGGACCACTCATGAAGTCGTTATAGGTGCGCCACAGTCCACGGGTCTCTACAGCCTTGACATCGCCAAGCATAACATCGCGGGTATAGAAGAAGTCGCGGCGCTCCACTCCTGGGTAGCTGCCCTCCGACGGTCCCGGGACATACTTTTTCAGCATGGTGTCGAGACGGTCGAGGATGGCTGACTCCTCCATGGAGGCAGACTCCCCAGCAGGCATACTATAGATATAGAGCTGGAGACTGAAATCCTTAGCCTCCTTGCGCACCCACATAAAGTCATCCTGAGATTTGGCAAGGGAGAATTCCTCGGGGATGCTGAGCCTAAAGCCGAACTTATCATAAACGGCATTGATAATCTTCACTGCGGGAGTCTGCGAGAAGACCTTGTCCATGCGACGGTACTCCTGGTTGTAGAACTCTTTCAGCAGCCGGTCACCGTTTGCCAGTAGCATCGAGTCGAGCGACCTCTTGCTGTCGGCGGTGATGCGGATAATGACCTGCGGAGTAGCCCATTTGTCGTATTCCAGGAAGATCTTGTTGAGACCCTGCGGGTCAACCTCCAGCATCAATATGTTGCGGTGAGACTGGAACATAGTGTTGCCATCGAATTTGGAGGGGGATATCTGCACTGTCTCGAAACGAGGTTCAGGCTGATTCAGAGCCTCCTGAGGGGTGCGGAAGAGCGAGTCTAAAGCCTCTTTAGCCATAGTGCTGTAGATACTGCTCTTAGTCACGACCATAAGTTCAAGGGTCTTGCCCGACGAGCCCGGTTTACCGGTAAGGGCGGGAGTGCCACAGCTGCAAAAGAGAGAAACTGCGACACATACAAATGATAAGATTTTAAATAGTGTTCTCATATACAATATATTAGATTTAGATGATTCCATTAACTATTACTGCAAAAATACTATTTTTCAGGTGATTTTGATTCCCTATTGCTATTTTCCCAAGCAAAAAAATCTTCTATAGCCTTATTGACTGGCGACAGGCGGTAATCGAGCGCCTCACGAGCCTTGTCGCACGAATAATTCTCCATAATACACAACTGCTTCACATTACGTGTCGACAACTGTGTGGCGATACCCAAATACCGCAGGAAATCGCCTATCTTTCCGGCAAGGAGAACCACCCAGTCGGGCAATGTCATTAAATGCTGTTTGTAGCCGCACACCGAAGCCTGCAAGACATAGAAGTCACGGAGACTCATGTCGGTGCCCGTCAGCAGGTAGCGTTCGCCGTTGCCGCCTTTGGTGAGGGCGGTGACGACGGCTCTTGCCACATCACGCACATCGACGAAGCTCTTACCCCCACGGGGAACGGCCATCAGAGGCTTGTTTTTCGCCGCCAGAAGCAATTTCCCTGACGAAGGCTTGACATCGTAGGGACCAATCATGAAACCAGGGTTAAGGATGACTATATGGTAGTCTGGGTGCTCCATGGCGGCCCAGAGAAGGATGGTCTCCCCCGCCTTCTTGCTCTTGGCATAATAAGAGTGAGTGAAGGGGTCTTTCATGTCGTCTTGTTCGGTCCCCGGCTTTTTCTCGTTGCCATAGCCTACGGTATTGGCACTGCTAACATGTACGAGAGTGCGGATGCCCAGCTCATCCATCAGCTGGAGCAGTTCCTCACACAGCGTGGCGTTCACCGGCATATAATCAGAGTAATTCAGCAACGACATATCCGTCGTTCCGGCACAGTTGATTATGGCGTCACAGCCCCGCGCGGCGTTTCTTAAGTTCTCTGTCCCCAGAGAGGATTCGACAACGGTGAGACGTCCCGTGGAGTCCTTCAGACGGAGATTGTCGGCGTGGCGAACCACGGCATTCACTTCATATCCTTTAAGCAGAAGCTCGCTCAGCACATTGTGTCCGAGCAGTCCTGTAGATCCTAGCAATAACACTTTCATACCTTAATAACGAAAAAAAGGTGTCCTGCGTATGCAGGGCACCTTTTTTATTAAGAGTTACTTAAGAGGTTACTTTCTAACAACCTTCCGTACTGTCACGCCCTCAGGCAGAGTGATACGGAGTGTATAAGCGCCCTCGTTAAGGTTGGAGATGTCAAATGTGTTGGTATTGTCGAAGGTGGCAACCAGACGTCCAACGATGTCGAGAACTTCAATCTTCACCACGTTGTCGGCGGTAACAGTTACGCGGCCGTGGGTCGGGTTCGGGTAGATGTTCACATCGTTGAGGATGTTGACAACATCAACAGCGGTAGGCATGTCACCGGTGACATTGACGCGCAGATAGATGGTGCTGTCGCAACCGTTAACGGTGGTACCGTTGAACTCATAGTTGCCGGCGGCGGTGATGTCGACACCGTTGTAGGTGTACGGCAACTGGCTCTGCAGGACGTCGATGGTGTCATAGACCTCGACACTGTAGTTGATGGTCAAGTGGAGAGTGACGATACTGTCGCAACCTTCAGCTGTATGGAGAGTGTAGGTAGCGTCATCAACGCTCTCGGTGTAGTTCTGATTGTCGATCCAGATGTAGCTGTCGCAAGCTTCCTGTTCGTCAATAGCGTAAGCAGTGTAACCCAGGGTGAGGTTCAGTGTCACAACACTGTCGCAACCGGCAACGTTGGTGATAGTGAAGACCGGGGTGTTGGTCGAGGCTGTGTAAGTCTGACCGTTGATCCAGGTGTAGCTATCGCAAGCAGTCTGGTTGTCGACGCCTGTTGTAGGCATGTTCACAGTGAGCTGGAGAGTAACAACACTATCGCAGCCGTTGACGGCGGTGTAAGTATGCGTGTAGTTACCGCTGGTGGTATAGGTGGTACCGTTCCAGATGTAGCTTTCGCAAGCCGAGACAGCCTCAGAGGTAGCAACGCCCTGTGCAACCGTGAGGTTGAGGGTTACGGTGCTGTCGCAACCGTTAACGCCAGTGTAGTTGTAGAGATATACACCGCTGGTGGTGTAGGTCTGACCGTTCCAGACGTAACCGCCGCAAGCAGTCTCGTTGACTGTAGAGGTGGTTGAGTTGTTGATGGTCAGTGCCAGGGTCACGATGCTGTCGCAACCGTTAGCGCCGGTGTAGGTAGTGCTGTAGTTACCGCTGGTGGTGTAGGTCTGACCGTTCCAGGTGTAGCTGTCGCAAGCGGTCACGTGGTTGGTGACGGTGACAGGAGGAGTGATGGTCAGCATGAGGTTGACGATACTGTCGCAACCAGTAACGGCGGTGTAGGTATGAGTGTAGATGCCGCTGGTGGTGTAGTTGGTACCGTTCCAAGTATAGCTACCGCAGACCGACTCGCTGATTGTGTTGGTGACAACCGGGTTGATGGTCAGGGTCAGGGTCACAGTGCTGTCGCATCCGTTGACGGTGAGACCATTCTGGACATAGGAGCCACTAGCTGTGTAGGTAGCGCCGTTCCAGACATAGCTGTCGCAAGCGGTGGCGGTCAGTGTGGTGGAGGCAGAGGCGTTGATGGTCAGTGCCAGGGTCACAACACTGTCGCAGCCGTTGGCGGCGGTNNGCGGTGTAGGTATGCGTGTAGTTACCAGAGGTAGTGTAGTTGGTGTTATTCCAAGTGTAGCTGTCGCAAGCGGTCACAGAGTTGGTGATGCTTATCGGGGCGAGGATTGTCAGATAGAGGTTGACAATACTGTCGCATCCGCTGACAGCAGTGTAGTTGTTGGTATAGATGCCACTGGTGGTGTAGGTGGTACCGTCCCAAGTGTAGCTGCCGCAAACCGACTCAGTGATGTTGTTGGTGATAGCCGGGTTGATGGTCAGCGTGAGGGTTACGGTACTGTCGCAACCGTTGACAGTCTGATATGTGTTGGTGTAGACACCACTGTTGGTGTAGGTAACACCATCCCATGTGTAGCTGTTGCAGATAGCGACATTCTGGCTGGAGGCTACGCTGTTGTTGATAGTCAGGTAGAGAGTATCAACACTCGGGCAACCCTCGACAGAAGTGTACTGACGGGTCTGGACACCGCTGGCGGTGTAGTTCAGACCATTCCAAGTGTAGCTGTCGCAAGCTGTCACAGTCTCGCTGCTGTTGCTGTTGTGGTTGACGGTGAGTATGAGAGTAATCATACTGTCGCAACCATTAGCTGCAGCCTCGGTGAGGAGAGCAACATAGTTACCAGACTGATCGTAGGTATTGCCATTGACATCCCAGGTATAGCTATCGCAAGCCGTAGTGGAAACGGCAGACAGGGCGGTATTGTTAACGGTGAGGTTGATTATCTCAGTGCTGTCGCAGCCGTTGGCGGCGGTGAAGTTGTGAGTAATCACATCGCTCTCGTCATAGCTGATACCGTTCCAAGTCAGGTAACCGCAGACGGTGGTATCGATAGTAACAACCACAGGATTGTTGATGGTCAGATGCAGGGTTGCAGTGTTCGGGCATCCTGCGTCATTAGTAGAGACGTAAGTGTAGTCACCAGAGGTGGTGTAAGTCTCACCATGCCAGTTGTAGAAGCTGCAGTTCTCTGCAGTCTCCTCGCTGGTGGTGCTCTTGTTCACCGTCAGGTGGAGGACATCGGTGCTCGGGCAACCGTTAGGAGCATCGTAGCTGTACTCATAGTCACCGCTCTCGGTATACTCAGTGTTGTTCCAGATGTAGCTGTCACAAACAGTCTCAGCATATTCGGTATTGGTGTTGGTGTTGATAGTCAGAACGAGTACGTCGGTGCCGTTGCAACCGTCGGTAGTAGTGTAGTTATACATGTATACACCGCTGGCAATGTAGGTCTCGCCATCGCCGTTCTCCCAAGTGTAGCTGTCGCAAGCAGTCACCGGTATGTTGTTGATGACGCTGTTGTTGATAGTCAGGTGGAGGACATCGGTGCCGGCGCAGCCGTTACCGTCAGTGTAGTCGTAGGTGTAGTCACCACTTTCGGTGTACTGAGTGCCGTTCCACATGTAGTTGTCGCAAACGGTCTCCGTGTATTCGGCACCGGCGTTGACGTTGATGGTCAGCGGCAGGATATCGATGGTGGTGCAACCGTCGACGTTAGCATAAGGAGCAGACTCGTAGTTGCCAGACTCTGTGTAGACCGTGTTGTTCCAAGTGTAGCTGTCGCAAGCGGCAACGGCGGCCAAGGTGTTGCTGAGGATATCACCAACAGTCAAGGTCAGGTTGT
>DBXB01000024.1:0-31206 GCA_002309155.1 Bacteroidales bacterium UBA1223
GTCTACGACCGTCGCGACACCATCAAACGCGGTCTGGAAATCACCTGGGAAGCCGAGCTTATGCGCCACTTCACCTGCCAATTCAAACGCTTAGGTTAATCTTAAGTTTATAAAAACATAGAGAAAGGCTTCGAAATATCGAAGCCTTTCTCTTTATTTCTAGATGACACTACTTAGGCGCCACAAAACGGATTGCCTTAGGCATCTGTTCAATATGAAATTTCTTATTTCTGACAATCTCTCCGTCAACACAGACATCTATCTCATCTGGAGCCTCTATATCGATTGACTTGCCTCGCAGATACACCATCTTGTCCTGTACATCATCACGATGAATGAATGTGCCATCACGGTAAGAGCCTATCAGACGGGCGAAGTTGAGAATCGTCATTGGACGGAACATACAAATCTCTATCTGTCCGTCATCGTTCTTAGAGAGAGGTGAACACATATAGGCACCTCCCACATAGCGACCGTTACCCATAGTACAGAGCAGTATTTCGCCGTCATTCACCACCTTGCCGTCGACAGAGATGCGACACGGCGTACGACGACCGACAAAGAGAGCCTTTAGTATTCCCGTAGTATATGCGTTTCGACCTCCAATGACAGGCTTGCGACGCACCTCGGTCATAGTCCGGCACACCACAGCATCAAATCCAAAATTGCATACATTGATGGAGTAGCGGTCACCGACACGCATAACATCCACCTCACGGACATCGCCGTCAACTAGTCGCCGGATATCAAGGAAACCCTCTGCGCCACCGTAATATTTCACATAGTCATTACCACTTCCCACGGGGAGGCAGGAAACCTCGACATTGTTGTTTCCCACAGCTCCCGTAACCACCTCATTAAGAGTGCCGTCACCACCACAGGCGTAGAACCGCAGCAGGGTGTCGTTTTCACAACGGCAACGCTCTTTGACATAACGGATAGCGTCGCCCTCACACTCAGTTATATAAACCTCACAGGCGTAGTCGTCGCCGAGTCTGGCAATCTGATCGCGGACAAACTCGGTTGAATCCCTCTTGCCAGCTTTAGGGTTGACTATAAAAATATGTTTTCTCTCAGATGGTTGCATACTTTGCCTCTTGTTTTTATATAACGTACAACAATAAAAAATATTTCATACTGACATACTTTTTGCAGACCTACTGCGTTTATTATTAACTTTAACCATAACCCTAACTTTAAACTCAGATAGAAATAGACATTAAGGACCTTAAAGACCTTAAGGACACTAAAAATCTTTAAACTTTATGAAGAAAATAGCCTTATTCGCCGCCGCCATGATGATGTGCATCGGCATCGCCTGCGCTCAGGAGCCAGTAAAGAAAGACAACAACAAGAATCAGACAACACAGGTGGCGAAGCCCCAAGCCGACAAACCGCAAGCCTCCCCTGGCAAGATGGGCTGTGGCAAGTGCCCTCACCACAATCAGTGCAATAACACCGCTGCCAAACCTGACAACAACAGGACCATGGACAAATCGTGCGGCAACAACAGCAACTGCCAGAACCACAACGGCAATAAGTCGGACAAAGGTACCGACAAGAACAACACTGAGGCAAAGAAAAAATAAGTGACAGCTAAGTGAAGAACATCCGCAACTTCTGTATCATCGCACATATCGACCACGGCAAAAGCACCCTGGCCGACCGCCTGCTTGAGGTGACCAACACTGTGTCGCAACGCGACATGCAGGATCAGGTGCTCGATGATATGGACCTTGAGAAAGAGCGTGGCATCACCATCAAGAGCCACGCCATCCAGATGAATTACAATCGTGGAGGTGAGGATTATGTCCTGAACCTTATCGATACCCCCGGTCACGTCGACTTCAGCTATGAGGTGAGCCGCTCCATCGCAGCCTGCGAGGGCGCCCTCTTGGTTGTCGACGCTACACAAGGCATTCAGGCTCAGACCATCAGCAACCTTTACCTGGCACTTGAGAATGACCTCGAGATTATCCCGGTCATGAACAAGATTGACCTTGACAGTGCTATGCCCGAAGAGGTCGCCGACGAAATTATCGACCTTTTGGGTTGCACACGTGAGGAGATTCTTTCCTGCAGTGCTAAGACTGGAGTAGGAGTCCCCGGGATTCTCGACGCCATAGTCGACCGTATCCCCGCCCCTAAGGGTGATGAGAACGCACCGTTGCAGGCGCTGGTCTTCGACTCAGTGTTCAACGCCTTTCGAGGCATCATAAGCTATTTCCGTATCGTCAACGGCACCATCAAGACCAATGACTGGGTAAAATTTGTCAGCACTGAGAAGGACTATCATGCCGACGAAATCGGTGTGCTCCGTCTCAATATGGAACCCCGGAAAGAACTCAAAGCCGGCGATGTAGGTTATATCATCAGTGGCATAAAGAGCTCGAAGGAGGTGCGTGTGGGCGACACCATCACCCATGTGCAGAACCCTTGCGACAAAGCCATTGACGGATTTGAATCTGTCAAGCCCATGGTCTTCGCCGGAGTCTATCCCGTCGACACTGACGACTACGAAGAACTCCGTGCCAGCATCGAGAAGTTGCAGCTCAACGACGCCTCGCTGACTTTTGAGCCTGAGAGTTCACTGGCTCTGGGTTTTGGTTTCCGCTGCGGATTCCTCGGACTCCTCCACATGGAGATTGTGCAGGAGCGTCTGACCCGTGAATTTAATATGGATGTCATCACCACCGTGCCCAACGTGCAGTATAAGGTGCAACTGACCAACGGTCAGGAGATTGACGTCTACAACCCGTCGGGAATGCCTGAGCCCAACAACATCAAGGAGGTCTACGAGCCTTACATCCATGCCCAGATCATCACCAAGGCCGACTACATAGGTCCTGTGATAAAACTCTGCATGGACAAGCGAGGAATACTGAAGAACCAGAACTACCTCACCACAGACCGTATCGAGATAACCTTCGACCTGCCTCTTGGCGAGGTGGTCTTCGATTTCTACGACAAACTGAAGAGCATCTCCAAAGGATACGCCTCGTTCGACTACTATCTCAACGGCTTCAAGCCCAGCAAACTGGTCAAACTGGAGATACTGCTCAACGGCGACCCCGTCGATGCCCTCAGCACCCTGACTTACGTCGACAACGCCTATCCTATCGGCCGCAAGATGTGCGAGAAACTCAAAGACCTCATCCCCCGCCAGCAGTTCGATGTGGCTATCCAGGCCGCCATCGGCAGCAAAATCATTGCCCGTGAGACGGTTCGCCAGGTACGTAAGGATGTCACCGCCAAATGCTACGGTGGCGATATCACCCGCAAACGAAAACTGCTCGAGAAACAGAAAGAAGGCAAGAAACGTATGCGTCAAGTCGGTAATGTCGAAGTGCCACAGAGCGCCTTCCTCGCCGTATTAAAATTAGACTAATAATCTCTAGAAACTCTAGAGATTCTAGAAACTCTAGAAAAACCAGAAAAACCAGAAAAACTAGAAAAACTAGAAAAATAATAAATTCCATGTCCACAATCGCCACAGCAACAATCATTCTGCTTACCGCAGTTCTGAGCATCTCACTTACCGGTTTTATCTTCTACAAAATAGCCAAGGCTTATTTTGATAACCAGCAGAAAAGTCAGATGCTGCAGATGAAAATCGACGAGCACAAGGAGTCGCTCAAGGTGGTCACACCCATCCGTCTACAGGCCTACGAACGTATGGCCCTCTATCTGGAACGCATCTCGCCCAACAGCCTTATCCTGCGCACCTTCCGTCCCGGAATGGACATCAAGGCGCTGCAGACTGCCATGACCAAAAGCATCCGCGACGAGTGGGAGCACAACCTCAGTCAGCAGGTCTATCTGACCACTGAAAGTTGGAACCGCATCCGTGAAGCCAAGGAGGAGATGATCAACCTGATAAATGGCTCTGCCGTCAAGTTGCCTGCCGACGCCGACCCCACCAGCCTTGCCGGTGCCATTTTCGAGAGCTGCGCCAAGAGTAAAATCCCCACTGACGAAGCCATCGAATTCATGAAGAACGAGATTCAAGAACGCTTTTCGTAACAATATTAGGAACGCGGACGACTCGTCCGCACCATACAGTAACATTACCGGGAACGCGGACGGCTCGTCCGCACTGCATCAGGGAAAACTTGCCGATGCTTAGTATCGCTTCATTATGTAGCGGCAATCCCAGTCTATCCCATTGGATTTCGGTGAAAGCACCAACTTGTCGTCGGTGAGTTCTTCCACCACATACGCTAATCCGTCGCAACAACCACCTTCAAATTCTATCAGTTGCTTGCCATCTTTTTTCGAGAGGGTATATTTATGCCACTCTGGAAGGCAGTCC
Organism: Bacteroidales bacterium UBA1223; assembly: GCA_002309155.1. Taxonomy (GTDB): domain Bacteria; phylum Bacteroidota; class Bacteroidia; order Bacteroidales; family P3; genus Colimorpha. The sequence continues at coordinate 4,313 of DBXB01000024.1, forward strand.
GTCCGAGAGTCGGATATCCACACCTTGCTGGATGTAAACTCCATGCAGATATATCCTTCTGGAATATTCTCCTGACCTGCAATGGTTATTACGTACGACTGCGCCGTGTTGGTCCATTTCCCTATCAATTGACTGGAATCATCTTTCCCACAACCCGCCAGCAACATTGAGCCCATAGCGAGGATTGTGAAGAAAACCAACAGGTTAGTTCTTTTGATTGCTTTCATAATGAGTAAAGATAAAAAGGGTTAAAGGGTTTGAAAGGTTAAAAGTTGATACGTTAAATCAGGAGTTAAAGGACAATACTTTTCTCAAGTCCGCCCACGTCCCCATGGGCATCTATCATATCTGGTGAACTTTATTGTCGCACAATGTCTTTGGCTTTCTTTGCCAGTTCGAAGAGGGCAACGGGGAGGTGGCAATAACCAGAGGGGTTCTTGTCAAGGTAGTCCTGATGATACTCCTCAGCACGGTAGAAATTGCGGAGAGGTTCGACCTCGACTTGCAGTGACAAACCGTATTTCTTCGCCTCTTCTGCAACGACCTCGTCAATAATGACTTTGTCTGACGGATTGCTGTAATAGATGCCAGTGCGGTAACGAGTTCCCTCGTCCTCGCCTTGCTTGTTTAAGCTCGTGGGATCTATCGCCTTGAAATACATTTCAAGCAGGAACCGCAGGCTTACTACTGACGGATTATAACGCAGATGCACCGTCTCGGCATAGCCCGTCTTGTCGGTATAGACCTCTTTGTATGTCGGATTTTCAGTGTTGCCATTGGCAAAACCCACCTCGGTGAAGGTAACGCCTTCAATAAGTTTCAGATATTTCTCAGCTCCCCAGAAGCATCCGGCGGCGAGCCATATATCCCGCTCACTGCCAAGCGGAGGCAGCAGGGCGACAATCTTCTCCAGCCATTCGGCATCGACCTCGTCAAAAGTATTCAACTCACGGCTGTCGATGTCAAGCACGGCGACGACGGCACCTTTCTGTATTACCGGAACCACTATCTCGCTGCGACTCTCGCTGCTACAGGCTATATGGCCGGGAAACTGCTCCACATCAGGCACAACCACAGTGCGACGCTTTTTCCATGCCGTGCCACAAACGCCATTGCCGTAACCTATATGCATACATGCCACAGGACCCTGGAACGGACCGAGAATCAGTTCTCCGTTATTTACTCGATAAAAACCTGTCCACCAGAATCCAAACGTCTCGTGAACCATGGAGGCCATATTCGACATGCAGGCACACGGATCTGACTCATCCTTTAACAGACCCTCAATCTGCTTGTATAACAGGGAATAATTATTGACTTTATCCATCTCAGATAGGTTATCTGCTTATCACCAAAGCACCTCGTCTGGTGATTTTGCTGTCGGGTAAGACCAAGATGTAGAAATAGTTACCATCCGGCAGGTTGTCGCCACAGAAGGTATTCTTATAGTCGTTAGAGGAATAGACACGTCGGTTCTGAGCGTTATAGATCTGAACCCTTGCTGTGCCGTATTTCTCCAAATCAGGGATAATCCAACAGTCGTTATAACCGTCGCCATTAGGAGTAATCAAATTAGGCACATTCAACGTCTGGGGAGTTGGATTGTCAGCGCCGTCACTCACGCTGTCGACAAATGCGGGTTGCTCCTCCTGCAATTTCACCTCCTGCTTTACATTGGTCTGAGTTGTTGTCGAAGCAGGGACTGAGGCTGAGGCATTGACTTGTGGTTGTTCTGTGACTAAAGTGGTTTTCGAAGCGTTGCCAGTAACTGGCTGGGGTGTCGTGACAATGGTGTTGGAGGGTGATTTATCTTTGTCGCTAACGACAGCCTTAGTCTGATTCGCCGGTCTGCCCGTCTCATTATTTTTGTCTGCCACAAGCTGCTCAGTTAAATAATCCTTAGTCTCTGCGACATCTGAGACATCACTGATGACAGCCTCGGCTACAATCTCTTGGGGCTGTACCGTCTTCGCAGATTCTTTGTCGTTGCTACCAATCTGAAATAGTGCCACTGCAGTCACCGCGGCAACAGCCAACACACCTGCCGTCACCCACAATCCCCGATGTGGGGCTCTGCTTAGAGCAGAATTGGCGCCAGCAGTGGAGTTTGCTGCGAGACGCTCACTTATCGACTCCCACGCACCGGCAGGAGGCTCATCGACGGCGTTCCTCAGATTGTCACTCAGCAGTTTTTCAATATCAAAATCATTCGTTTCCATATCGTGTATATGTCATTTCTTCAGATAATGTTTTCCCAATTTGCGGTTCAAATCCTTCTTCAATAGTTCCAAGGCTTTATAGTAATGCGACTTAGTGGTCGACTGTGGCTCCTCCAACATTTTTGACGCCTCAACAAAGGTATACCCTTCAATGGCTATCATGTTCACTATCATTCTCTGGCCATCAGTGAGCTTTCGCAGTGCCGAAGTCAACGCGTCGCGTATGTCTATCTGGTGTTCAATCGAACGATTCTCACTGATGTCATCATCGGGGTGGTCGTCATCAAGAGGAATATGACGACTGTCCCGTTTAATGAGATGGTAGGCGGTGCGGACAAACACTGTCGTCATCCACCCCTCAAACGAGCCATCGCCACGATAACCTCTGATGTCTTTAAACACCGAGAGGAAGCCTTCTACGAGAGCCTCATTCGCAAGATAGTCATCCGGGACATAGCGTCTGCAGAGAGCATAGTAACGGGGACTGTAACGTCTGTACAGCTCTTCCTGCATGGCGGCGTCACCATTTCTGCAGCCTTCTATGACACTTTCTAAACTTATCATTGGCAATTTTAGTGATTTTATCTTGCCAGAAAAGTTTACTAAAAAGTGTTAAAAATTCATAATTTGGAATTTGATCGAGACAGCCTCTTTGGTTGTCGAACGACGCACAGTCATCAGATAATTACCCGTCGGCAGGTCCAAGGTGAGGCTTCTGCCACTGACAGTCTTGATGTTCTGACACACAATCCGTCCACTATTATCGCATATATCGAGCGTAAGCTGTTCGCCTTCGTTGTCGGTCACCAGAGTCACACAACCTGACGACGGGTTAGGATACAGACGCACCGATGTCTTGCGGTCGTTGTCCACAGCTACCACGCCGACATAGTTGGTGTCGACCATGGCAAGAGTGTATTCACCTGCATGGAGATTGTTGACCACGAAATAGCCTGAGGTGGAGTTGCCCACAACCTTCTTCGACACCACAGTCCAGTCTTTCCCTGCCCCCTCCCTATAGAGAAGACGCACCCGTGAGAAATCCGAGGCATTGGAAATCAGATTGTCGTCGAGCGATGACGCTTCTCCCAACCTGGAGTAATAAAAATTACCTGCCAGCTTGGTACTCTCGCGGATATCGCCACTGACAGTCCAGAAGCGGTCTGCCATCTTGATATACTGGGGACTGAGGGAGGTGTCGGGATTAGACCAATGGTGCCGTACATGAAGCCACAGGCTGTCGGCAGTGCCCATGGTGCGCACATTGGTGTAGAACAAAGCGTCGTCGAACTGATGCTCTCCTGTCGTCTTGATAGTCATCTGTTGACCTACGGAAGCCTTGGAGATATCGTCGGCAAGGTCGACGATGGCGAACAGTGGCGTGAAGGGCAGTCTGAGGGAGAATACACCATACTGACCGTCGAAAGTAACAGTCTTTTTCGCTTGTTTCAGCGACGAAGAGAAGAAAGTCACATCCACCTTGTTGCCGTTGGCGTAGGTCGTGGTGCCATAGGTCTTCTGATGTATATAGAGCTTGGTGTAAGCTCCCTCCGATTTCATAGAGTCAATCACATAATCCACAAAACCGGCATTGAAGACATGGAAGTCAAAGAAATCCGTGAGGTCCACGCCACTGTAGAGCGAGAGACTGTCACGCAGCCGCCAGCTGTCGACATTTTGGAACGCCAGACGACTGAAAAGAGTCCTCATCGACGCGTAAAACAGTGAGTCGCCCAGATAGCCTCTCAGCGAATGCCACACCGCAGCACCTTTGTCATAGACCGTCGAGCCGTAAGTATTCTGATGGGTGGGGCCATAGACGGGAATGAAACCGCCATCGGTAAGATGCGTTCTGAGCAGCACATCTTTCAGATTCTTATTAGCAAACGACCTGTAGTACAGCGGATCGCTGTCGGCATGTAATGCCTGTATCGCCACCTCCTCACAGAACGAGGCTCCGCCCTCATTAATCCACATATCCTCACTTGCGGCACAGGTCAGGAGGTTGCCAAACCAGGAATGGGCGAATTCGTGACACATCGTCGAAAAGCAATCCTCGCCACCCGAAGCCATGCAATTAGTGGTGAAGGCTATGTTACCGCAATGCTCCATAGAGCCCTTGGGAGTGGACACATATCCTACCTTTTCCCACACATAGGGACCGAAGCAGCGTTCATACATGGGGATAACCTTACGCAGTTTGTCGAAAGTGTTCCACACATTGACACTGTCATGGCCAAGAAAGCCAAGAATTGCGGGATAGGTTCCGTACTCACTCGTATATTCTCGTTCTATGATATGGAAAGGAGCCACCGCCACACCCACAAGATAGGTCGGTGCCGGCGGATTCATCGTCCAGTACCATGTACTGCTGCTGTCGCTGTGATACACCACACTGTCTCTCATGCCACTGCAGATGGCTTTCCATCCAGGCTTGGCGGTAATGGCGAAATGATACGACGCCTTGTCGTGGAAATTATCACGGCAAGGGAACATCGCCTTTCCAACATTATGAGGATATTCATATATGGCAATACCCAAATTGTAATAAATATTGTCATCGAAATAGAATCCGCCCCAACCCTGTGACGCGATATACTGGCTCTTGCGGTAGTATACCGTGACGGTTATTGTGTCGCCGGCATTGCCGGTGAATGGCACATTGATACGGCGGTCCGCCATGCTGTAACGGAACGGACTCGTGACTCCGTCGACCTTTACCGAGTCGACATCGGCGGGACAGAGTTCCAGGGCAATGCTGTCGACAGGTGTCAGCACACAAAGTCGTACAGCCGCCGAGCCTTCGATACGATTGAAACTCCTGTTTCCGATATCAAGAGTCAGATTATAGTCCAACACATCCACGCTGTCTTGCTGGGCACGGAGGGAAACAACCATGGAACAAAACAGCAACAACAAACACAGATACCTATATTTCATAATGTTACAATAATTAGCAATAATTCATAAACCATAGCAAATATAGGCAAAAAAATAGAAACCGTATGACTATTTCTTATTTCCGTTCTTGGACTTAGCTTTCAGTTCGGTGTCGCTGACCACCTTGGTGTCGTAACCAATCTTCTTCATCGCCTTTCTAAGTCCCTCGACATTGTTTTTCGACGGGTTGTAGGTAATGGCTACTTCCTGACGTTCCAGACTGGTCTCAATCTTTGTGACACCTTTCTCAAAACGCATATTACTTTTTATCTTGTTCTCACACGACTCACAGTGCATCTCGGGAGTCGGAGTGACTATCAATACACGGAGGTTCGATCCTCCAACGCCCAGCAACAGGGCAACGAGTGTGATTAATAACTTGGATTTCATGATTGATATAAAGGTTAAAGTTTACAGTTTAAAGGTTAAAGAGGTTTTCTAGAGGTTCTAGATTTTCTAGAGATTCTAGAACTTCTAGTTTCTCTAGAGGGTATAGAGGCCCCGCTCAGAATTTCATCCTTATTCCTGCGTATGCCATGATGCCGTGGACTGGTCCCCAAATCATCGTGGGCTCAAAATCCGACGACCAGGGATTGCCGGCATTGATTATCGGATTGGGCTGACGGTAGTTTGTGAGATTCTCGCCTCCACAATAGATCGAGAAGTGACGGAATTCCCTTGTCACCTGCGCACTCAGCTGTGGGTAGGCCGGAAATTCCTCATCCCACGACGGGGTTCCATCCGCAAGGAGATAGGGTTTTGGCATCCTTCCGCCACCATTGAGAGCCAGTGTGACATCAAACTGCCACAATTCCATCATCGGTTTCCAGTTCAGTGTAACCAGGCATTTATAGCGGGAGGTCAAGGGCTTCTCGAGCAATTCGCCACCATAAGTGCATCTCACATAGTTGTAGCGAAATGCAGAGAGGATGTTGAACGACTCCGACAGGTCGCATGATATATCGACCTGAGCGGTATGGGAGAACGACTGACCGTTGAGGTCGTCGATAATGATGGCAGTAGGGTCACTGTCATAGTCCACCACGGCTTGATGCAGGAAGTCGGTATAGTAATAGTCGGCATTGATTCTTATTTTTTTCTTGCCGGCATGGAGGTTCATATTCAACGAAACGCCACTGTTCCACGCCTCCTCTTGGGGAATGACAGCTGGTGTCATGAGGGTACGTCCCGAAGCCAGCAAATAATGGTTCTCCGCCAACGGCAATGGCGTCCTGTAGCCCTTGCCTGAGGAGACACGCATAGTGACGTGGTCATTCATAGTCCACTTCAGATGCAGACGGGGTGTATAGTAAAGTCGCCGGTACAAACTGCTGTAATCGGCTCTGATTCCTGCCATGGCGGTAAACTTATATGATGGCATATAAGTGTATTGGGCGTAGCATCCGGGGACTGCCTCACTTATCGGCGACGACACAGTACTTGTCACCAATAAGGTCTGGTCAACGTTGTCGCCAGTGAAACTGACACCTGTCGAAAGACTGTGGTCCTCGTTGAAGTCATGCTCCAGAATAACACGGGTGTTGAGATTCAGATGACGGTTGTCATAGAGCTTGTTCCCGAACGTCCCGTCAAGAGAATATCTGTAACCGTTGGCCAACAGAGCGATATTGGTGTTATGACTCTTGTCCAACAGAAAGGCGTGCTTCATATACGCCTCCACTCGCGACACATCAAGAAGCACCTGATAGGGATTGGCGACGGATGCCATCTGTCCCCCTTCTCTCCTCTCCTGCAGATAGCCAGCGCCGGCATGCATAATATACTTGTTGCCAGCATACTTCCACCTGTTCTGGATATTGAGTTGGGTCACCGCCGGAGAGTCGTGCCACATATCGCCGTCATCGTCATGATGACCGAAATCATGTTCAAAATGGGCAAGGACTATGGTGCTCAGTTTCTTGCCCAGATGTCGGTTGGCGGCGGCGTTGACCTCGGTCTTAAGCCTACTGTCACCATAGATATTAAACTGCGTCGTGGTGTCGTCTTCGGGCTTCAGGTACTCGACATTTATCTGACCCGTGATACTTTGGGGACCGTGCTTGACACTCGACGCCCCTTTGCTCACCGATATGCTCTTCATCCACGACCCCGGCACATAGCCAAGGGAATAGAGCATCGAAGCGCCCTGCTGAACAGGCATACCCTCGTTGAGCATCTGCACATACTGGCCACTGAGACCAAGGAGTTTAATCTGCTTCGCACCTACTGCGGCATCGTTATAGTTAACATCCACCGAGGCGTTGTTCACAAAGCTCTCGCCAAGGTTGCAACAGGCCGCCCTGAAAAGCTCATCCTGCCCCATATTCACACCGTTCTCCGCTCCTCCCATACGGGTAAGTCCGGCGGCACGATGCGACTTGACCTTCACCGAGCCCAAAGTCCTCGACTTCACAGTGTCTTGTTGTTGTGCCACAGCAACAGCACAACATAAAAATAAATAAAATGATATGATTAATCGTTTCATGTCTGATTGAAAAAACTGATTTGTATAGAAACAAATGGAACAAACCACACAGAAAAGTCTAAAAGACAATTCTGTATGCGTCAGCTTCTTTCAATCAATATCAGACTCGCAAAACCATTGTACCTACAGGTGCTGTAGGCGGCTGCCCCGATAACAATACGGGTAATAACTCTTGTATTCTGAATCCGTCCGAAAGCATTGCCACCTGTAACTCCGGCAACATCATTGGCTCGGGGACGGGAATGTCGATATCAACGCTTTGTTGCATCTCGCTTGCCGAGAAAGGAACCACCTCGACAGTCATACAACCGCTTTCCTCAGGACAGCAGCCACGCTCCAAGGGTAGAACTATGGATGTTCTTCCCGAACAAGCGCACTTGACAAGGCTGACACCTCCGCCACCAAAAGCCAAGATTATCAGCATGGTAAACGCAACTATTATATGGGAAAACATCTTCATTTCAGAATGCAAAAGTAAAGAAAAAAGTTTAATTAGGGTTGAAAAGGGATTAAAGAGTTGAAAAGGTTAAGAGTTTAAAAGTTTAAAAGTTTTTCGTTATTACGACTTATCACCTTCACACCTTCACACCTTCACATCTTCACATCTTATCAACATATCAACATATCAACATATCAACAACATTCCTCCCCCTTTAACTTCATTTAACTTATTTTTTTACTATCTCTTAGCAATAATACCTTACGTTGTACGTTATAGCAACAAAACCTTTAATCAATTTTTACAATGAAACGAATTCTATTCTTTGCCGCAACATTGGCATTTGTGTGGAGCTTCACCTCCTGCTCCGATAAAGAGGGTGATTTCAGCCCCAAGGAGAAAATTTCAAAAATTTACACCTCCAGCATGTATTCTTCCTGGTACCAGGATTCTGACGGCGAGATGATAACCTACGGCGACACCATGGACAGAGTCCTTTCCGAAAGTTGGACATGGGACGGCAAACAGCTGAGTTCAATCACTCGCTACAACTACTTCGACAACAATCAGTACTCCGAAGTCGTAACGTTCACCTACGACGGCAAGCAGATCAGCCGCATCGATGAAGAAGGCATGTACTCCCTCATCACCTACAATGGAAAGAAACTCGACAAAATAGAGATCTACGATGCTCTCGGCACCTTGGAAGAGACTTACACGTTCACCTACGACGGCAAGAAGATCAGCTCCATCGCCACGACAAGCACCTACAACAAAATGGACAAGAAAGCCCCCTCTTTCTTGAGCACCCTGATAGCCCGCGAGATATTCCCCGAGCCCAAGAGCATTCAACGTTGCATAGCGGAAGTGCGTAAATCCGGTGCCAAGGAGACTGTCACCGCCAACCTCACCTGGGACGGCGACAATATCAGTTCCATCTCTGTCGCACAAGACGGTGCCACTGCCACAATTTCCTACACCTACGACAACAAGAAAAACCCCTATCAGCACCTCCTCTACAATGTCTACGGCGGTGATGACATGAACTGCTTCAACGAGAACAACGTCACCAAATGCATCATATCCTATAGCGAAAACGGCTACACCAGCAGTTCAGAAGAGAACTACACCTACCAGTACGACGGCAAGTGGCCCACTGAGAGAACCTGTAACGAATCATTCCAATACGAGGAGGGCGGTTATTCTAGCTCTGAGACCACCTACTTCGAATACGAATAATCAATATATTCATAAAACAAAGAAGCGGGAACCACAATGATGGTCCCCGCTTCTTTATTAATCCGTTGATAATCTATTATTATCTCTTTCACTCTTGATGACTGAAACCTTGTATTGTCACATTTTTGCCAGTCTCTTTGTCTGGGTTCCGCTGTGTGTCGTTATGACGACGGTGTAGGTGCCGGAGGCAAGGTCGCCAATATCTATCCGCGTCTCATCGCCATTGACAGCCACAGTCTTGACACATCTGCCTTTCATGTCGTAGATGGTCACAAGTTCCATTGTTGATGTGGTTACAACAGTAAAGTGTCCTCCTGTGGGGTTTGGAAGCAGAGCGGCTTGTTCTTTTACGGCAATATGGATGTCCTTGGCAAAAGAGAATAGGATTCGTCAATTAACAAACTAAATTTGAGGAAAAAACAGATTTCCTTATGCGTGTATCTATTTTCTTTGTACTTTTGCATCTTCAAAAATGGTGTCCTTATGCTGATAAAACTATACCAGAACAATCCTAACAACAATGATATCAATAAGGTGGTTGATATTTTGCAGGGAGGAGGCGTAGTGGTGATTCCTACTGATACGCTTTACGCTTTCGTCTGCAGCATGCAGTTCAAGAAATCTGTCGAATCGATAGCATTGCTCAAAGGTTTTTCGCTGAAAAAAGCCAAATACTCCATGCTCTGTTCCTCGTTGAGCCAAGTGTCGGAATATGTGCGACCGATGGACCGTGACCTCTTCCAGCTGTTGAAACAATGTCTGCCGGGACCTTATACCTTTATCATGGACGCCAACAATAATGTTCCCCGCAACTACCTGAATCCCAACAAGACCATCGGTGTCCGTGTACCTGCCAACCCTATTGCCAACGCCATCATAGAGGCTTTGGGGTGTCCTCTGATAGGGACCTCGGTGAGGACTCTCGACAAGGAGCGGGAATCGGAATACCTCACAGATCCCGAATTGATCAATGAACTCTTTGGACGCCATGTCGATGCCGTCGTCGACGGTGGTATAGGCGATATTATGCCTTCGACTGTGGTGGACTGCAGCGGTGGCAATCAGGAAGTGATTAGATATGGAAAAGGGGAGATAGATTTATGAGAATAGATATCAATACCACACGACAGCGTAACTCTGGTCCGATGGGATTCTTGGCGAGGACCATAGTCCTCACCCTTGCCACCATCATTGCCATACGGATATTGCCAGGTGTCGGCATCGATGGAGGCAGCCTCTGGGCAGCTTTTCTTACGGGAATGGTGATAGCCCTACTTGACAACTTCATACGCCCGATACTGATATTCATCACGTTGCCATTTACACTGGTGACACTGGGACTTTTCATCTTCATCATCAATGCCGTCATCATCGAGATGACTGCCGCCATTGTGGGACCGTTCTGGGTCGAGAGTTTCGGATATGCCCTGCTCTTCAGCCTGGTCATCACCCTGTTGAACTACCTCATGGAGTTGCCCAACAGGTGGCTTAACAGAAACGTGTACCGGGAACGGAAAGAAAACGACGAAGAGTTCTCCGACTACGAAGAGGTTGAATAAAGTCACCTTACAACAATGAAATAAACAAGATAACAATATGAAACAATTCACTACAGTAGCAGAATTACAGTCGGCTCTCGCCGATGCCAGAAAAGAAGGCAAGACCATAGGTTTGGTTCCCACCATGGGAGCTTTGCATGAAGGTCACCTGTCGTTGATACGCCGTGCCGCCAAGGAGAACGACATAGCTGTCGTCAGCCTTTTCGTCAATCCCATACAGTTCAACAACAAAGAAGACCTGGAGAAATATCCACGTACTATAGAAGCGGATATGGCACTTATCTCAAGTCAGGTGCAGGGCGAGATATACGCCTTTGCCCCTACTGTCGAGGAGATGTACCCCGAACCGGTAACCACCACCTATCATTTCGGTCAGTTGGAAGAGGTGATGGAAGGTCCCCGTCGCCCAGGACATTTCTCTGGTGTGGCTGTGGTAGTCCGCCGTCTGTTTGACATCGTGGAGCCACGCAAAGCCTATTTCGGTGAGAAAGATTATCAGCAGTTGGCAATAATCCGTAATCTTATAGAGCAGATAAAATATCCTATAGAGATAGTGGCCTGTCCTATAGTGCGTGCCGACGACGGATTGGCGTTGAGCAGCCGTAATATGCGACTGTCGAAAGCGGCTAGAGCGATAGCTCCAACAATTCACGAGACCTTGCAGCAGGCTGACGAGATGGCGGAGTGCGAGGAGGTCGAAGAGGTGAAGGAGTGGGTGCTCTCAACTCTCGCCTCGTTCCATGAGGTGAATCCTGATCTGTGTCCCGACGGACTTCGTTTCGAACCAGAATATTTCGAGGTCGTCGACGGCGTTACCCTACAACCTATTGAGGAATGGAAAGAAGGTGCCGTGGGATGTATCGCCGTCTGGCTTGACGGTGTTCGACTTATCGACATCGTCAAGTTCGGCGAATAGTTGCGTCGGTTTGCAAATCCGGCGCAACGAATGAAGAAAAGTAACTTTTTATTTATGTTTCTATAATAAAAGAGGCGAAAAGTCGTTTTATATTTTACTTTTCGCCTCAATATGATAAAACAGCATCTAATAATATTCGCACTGCTTTGTGCGACCCTGTCACCCCTTCACGCACAGAACAATCCTGAATTCGAGGATTTTTTCCATAACGTCACACTCCGTGTCGACTATCTGCGCATAGGATGCATGAGGCACGACACCTGCATACTGAAAGAGTATGTGCTCCAGAACGACGTCTGGGCTGGGTCGACGACCCAACTGCTAGACCCTATCGACAACGGCGCTTACCGCATCCTCGTCAAGGACGCCGCGTCAGGACAAGACCTCTACTCCCGATGCTACAACTCCCTCTTCGAGGAATACCGTTCCACCATCCCTGGTCGTGACAAAGACAGCATAGCCTCATTCGAGGAGGTGATGCTGATACCCTACCCCAAGAAAGCCGTCGACATCTGTCTGCAGAAGCGTGACGCCAAGAACAGGTTCTTCACCGCCTCGACGTTCCACTTCAATCCAGCAGACGAAGGCTCCGTCAAGCATCGTCACCAAAAAGGCAACACCATAAAACTCGTCAACAACGGTGACATGCACAACAAGATAGATGTCGTCATCGTCGCCGAGGGCTATGGCAAGAAGGATGCCAAGAAGATGCAGGAGGATTTCAAGTTATTCACCAACTACCTGCTGGGCGTCGAACCTTTCAAAAGCCGTGCCGAAGACTTTAACGTGTGGGGAGTGGGATTCCTAGCTGACGAGAGCGGTGTCACCGACCCCAACGCCGACCGCTATGTCAACAGCGCCGTAGGGTCATCCTACAACACCTTCGGCATGGATCGTTACCTGATGACCACCAACCTCTTCCAACTGCATGACCTCCTCTACGGAACTCCCTACGACCATATCATAATCATGGCGAACTGCGATACCTATGGTGGCGGAGCTATCTACAACTACTATGCTTTCAGCGCCGTACAGAAGATGTCGCAATGGATTCTGCCCCACGAACTGGGACACAGCATCGGCGGACTGGCAGACGAATATGTGGAAGACGACCCCAACTATAACCGCCGGTATGAGAACATCGAACCTCTGGAACCCAACATCACTTCGCTTATCGATTTCGACAAGAAATGGAAGAGTCTCGTCCCTGAAGGAACACCAATACCCACGAAACCCGTGGAAGGTCTCGGCAAACGTGACAACGGTCCCATAGGAGTCTACGAAGGTGCCGGCTATATGGCTAAAGGATGTTACCGTCCTTGCACCAAATGCATGATGAGGGACTACGCCACTTTCTGTCCCGTATGCATGAAGAGAATGCACGAAGTCTTTGATTTATATGTCAGATAGCAGCAATGATTAGATACAGCGTCAAAATACTCAAAGTCATACTTCTATCACTGCTAGTCCCCACCTTGCTCAGCTCCTGCGTCAAGGATGAGGACTATCTCTCCGACAGTTCGGCGCGTCTGGCATTCTCTGAAGACACCGTGAAGTTCGACACCGTCTTCACCACCATGGCGACCATCACACGCCAGGTAAAGGTCTACAACAACTACGACAGTCCTATCCTCATCAACTCCGTAACACTCCGGGGCGGCGGTGCGTCACGCTTCCGGATCAATGTCGATGGCGACACCTCCTTTGTGGCTCGGGATGTCGAGATAGGCTCTCACGACAGCATCTTCATCTTCGTCCAGGCCAACATCAATCCCAACGACCAGCTGTCACCATTCCTTGTCGAGGACGCCATAGTCTTCTCGTTCAACAAACACACACAACAGCTGCCACTCACCGCCTACGGACGCAATGCCGTCTACCACCTCCCCACCAACAGGGTCTACAGCACCTACACCAACACAAGTGGTCAAACCGACACACTGTGGTTCCCCTACTCTATCATCGACTGTGCCAACTGGGATCATACAAAACCTCACGTCATACTCGGCTATGCCGTCGTCAACAGCAACGAGACCCTCCACCTCCAAGCCGGTGACGAACTCTATTTCGGCACCGACAGTTATCTCTGGATTTACGACAGCGCCACTCTCGACGTCAGGGGCTCCAGCAACACCCCCGTCCTCTTCACCTCCATCCGACACGACTACCACTACGACACCCTCCCGGGACAATGGGGTTATATATGGCTCTCCAGCGGCAGCAAGGACAACTACATCGACTGGGCCCGTATCGAGAACGGCATAGCGGGACTACTGGTGGACACCAATGTCAACACAAACCCCACACTCGAGATTCACAACAGCGTCATCGAGAACCACTCCTACTCTGGCATCATCGGTCAGGGCGCCTATATCAAGGGCGACAACCTGCTCATAGACAACTGCGGAATCACGTTGCTCTCACTGCAATACGGAGGCCGCTACCGTTTTACCGGCTCCACCTTCGCCAACTATTGGCGCTACAAGAGCCGCACCGCACCTGCGGTGGTGATAAACAACTACTACACCTACAACGAAAATGCCGTCTTCCCCCGCGACATTGAGGAGGCCTCTTTCTACAACTGCATCATCTACGGCAACTACAGCGGTCGTGACAACAGTGGCGAACTGATGCTGGACCAGAGTCCCGACGCCACATTCAACTTCTATGTCAGCCATTGCCTGTTGCGCACTACCATCCTCGACACCTCCATAGCGTCCTCTTTGGGACTCATCCTTGAGCGCGACCCGCTCTTCGTCGACGCCAACGGTCACGACTATCACCTCAACGACAACTCCCCTGCCATAGGCAACGGCGACGCCTCATTACTGCAGTCGCCCACCGACCTCGACGGCAATCCCCGCCGGAACCCTCCCAGCATAGGAGCTTATGAAGGTCCGGCATCATCAGAGAAATCTTATTCACAAACAATAACACACAGAAACACATGTTCAACCACATCTCAGGTCACCTCGAAGAGGCGACACCATCCTACGCGGTCATCGACTGCCACGGGGTTGGCTACCTCCTCGAAATATCACTCAACACCTATAGTGCGATTAAAGATCTGCAGGAAGTAAAACTGCTGGTCCACGAAGTGATACGCGAAGACGCTCATCTCCTCTTCGGCTTCTTCTCCACCGCCGAACGTGAGATGTTCCGCCTCCTTCTCAGCGTCAACGGCGTGGGAGCCACCACAGCGCGCATCATGCTCTCCTCCCTCACCGTCGACGAACTCTCACGTGCCATACTCGACCAGGATGTGAAACGGGTGCAGAAGGTGAAAGGTATAGGAGCAAAGACAGCGCAGCGCATCCTCCTCGAACTCCGTGACAAGATAGACCCGTTGGCAACGACATCGCTCGACGGCAACACCGTGCCTCGTTCCGACAATAAAAACAGCGAAGAGGCGTTATCTGCTTTAGTGATGCTCGGATTCCCGAAGTCGGCATCTGAGAAGGTCGTCGCAAAGATGGCTGAAGCCAACCCGGGAGCATCTGTCGAAGAACTGATTAAACTGGCTCTGGCCCACGGCATTTGATACCTGACAAGCCACAGTGAGAGGAGTATTGTCCATAGTAAAATCCTGTACAGGCATCATCAGACGTATAGCACTGATGTTGCCTCTACTCCTTTTGTCTGTCGCCGCCTCAGCACAGGACGTGCCTCCTGACTCGTTGCAGAACAACGGCGCCGACAGCAGTGGCTCCACCATGCACTACCCCATACCTACCGACCAATCCACCCCGCACAGTCCTCTCTACCTCAACAACCCGTCGAACATGACGACGACGGTGGAGTACGACCCCTCAAGTCACAGCTATGTAAGCATCACAAGGATAGGTTCGGTGGTCATCAACCGTCACTATATGACCTTCGCCGAGTATCAGGATTATCATATGCGGCAGCTGATGAACAATTTCTGGAAACAGAAACTCGACGAGAACAACTACGACGACGAGAGCCTGCTGAGCAAAATCCCAGGATTCAGCGAGATTAGTCGCAAAATCGAGAGCCTGCTCGACAAACCTGAGATAGAGATTACCCCCAGCGGAAGCGCCGACCTGACCCTGCAGGTCATAAACAACTTCACCGACAACCCCTCATACGACGAGTCCCGGCGCAGCGTCACCAACTTCGACTTCGACGAGAACATCCAGCTCTCTCTGCATGTCAAGATTGGCGACTTCATCGAGACCGACATCAACTGGAACACCCAGGCCACCTTCGATTTCGAGAATCAAATCAAGCTGAAATACGAGGGCAAAGAAGACGACATCCTGCAGTTGCTTGAAGCCGCCGACATCTCCTTCCCGCTGAACACCACACTCATCAAAGGCAGCCAGCGACTCTTCGGTTTCCACTCCAAACTCAAATTCGGCAAACTCACCATCGACGCTGTCGCCAGCCAGAAAGAGACCAGCACCGAGAACATGCAGGTGCAGGGTGGAGCCTCGGCACAGGAATTTGAGATACGTGCCGACGAATACGAAGAGAACAGGCACTATTTCATCTCTCAGTATTTCTACGACAACTACAACAAGGCGATGTCGACACTCCCCGTGGTCAACAGCAACATCAAGATTATCCGCATCGAGGTGTGGCGTACCAATATCGGCGCTGCGGTGACCAACAACCGCAACATCCTGGCATTGACCGACCTGGGCGAGAAGAACCCGTCGTCGCCAGGAGTATATGGAGGCACATCGGTGATGCCCAACATGCAGACATCCAACAACCTGCTCCAACTCATCAACACTTCGGCGGTACGCAACATCAACAGCGTCAGCTCCTACATGGAGGGTCTGGGATTCTCAGGCGGTACCGACTATGAGAAGGTCGAGAGTGCCCGCCTGCTGCAGTCCAACGAATACACCTTCAACTCCCAGCTGGGATTCATCACCCTCTCCCAGCCTCTTGCCAACGACCAGATTCTTGCCGTGGCTTTCCAATACCAGGTCATCGGCGACACTACAGTCTATCAGGTCGGAGAACTCACCACCGACGGTGTCAACGACCCCAACACCCTGATAGTGAAACTGCTGAAAAGTTCCGCAGTAAACAGTCGCAGTCCGCTGTGGAAACTCATGATGAAGAATGTCTACTTCCTCAAGAGCACACAGATACAGCGTAACAATTTCCGCCTCAACATTCTCTACGAGAATCCTGAAGGTGGCGTGGGCATCGGCTACTTTACCGAAGGTCCTCTGGAGGCGACCCCGCTGATCCAGGTCTTTGGCCTCGACCGCATGGATGCCTCTCAGAGCTATTACTATCCTGACGGAGTCTTCGACTGGTTCGACAGCGCCGCCTACAAGGGTGGCACCATCCAATCCGCCTCGGGACGTATCTTCTTCCCCTATGTGGAACCCTTCGGCAAGGACCTCCGCGAGATGCTGGGCGACAACGCCCTCGCCAACCGCTACTGTTTCGACTCACTCTATACCATGACCCAGAGTCTGGCACAGCAATATGCCGACAAGAACAAGTTCTATCTTGAGGGTTATTACACCAGTTCGGTCAGTGGCGAGATTCAGCTGGGCTACAGTGTCACCCAAGGCTCGGTGACAGTCACGGCGGGAGGCATGCCTCTTATCGAGAACGTCGACTACACCGTGGACTACACCATGGGAACAGTCCGCATCATCAACGAGAGTCTGCTGGCATCGGGGACTCCCATCAGCGTGAGCAGCGAGAACAGCTCCTTCAGCATGATGACCAAGACTCTTCTTGGTATGCACCTGAACTATGAGTTCAACCCCGACTTCAACATCGGTGGTACTTTCATGAACCTCCGTGAGAAACCGCTCACCCAGAAGAACAACTTCGGCGACGAACCCACCAGCAACTCCATCTGGGGTCTGGATCTCAACTACCGTCATGATGTGCCATGGATTACCAAATTCATGGACAAGCTGCCTGGCATCCAGACCAAGGCACCGTCGACTCTCACCCTCCAGGCCGAATTCGCACACTTCATCCCCGGCATGGCGAACACTGGCAGCGACGACGGCAAGGTGACCTATATCGACGACTTCGAGGGCGCCGAGAGCAATATCGACCTTAAAGGTGTCTCTTTCTGGCATCTCGCATCGACACCACAAGACTACCGTAGCTCTCTGCCTCTCTTCCCCGAGACATCCCAGGGGTCGGGTCTGGCATATGGATTCAACCGCGCCAAACTTGCGTGGTACACCGTGGGACGCATCTTCTTCGAATCCAACTGTCCCGAGAATATCGACGAGAATGACCGCTCTTTCCCCTACGCGCGACAGATAAGCCAGAAGGAGGTGTTCCCCAACAAGAGCATCGCCGCAGGCGAGAACACCCGCATCTACGAACTCACCATGGCGTTCTACCCCTCTGAAAAGGGACCCTACAACTATGATGTGGCGCCGACACCTTTCAGCGCCGGTATCGACCAGGACGGTTTCCTCAACAACCCTCGGAGCCGTTGGGGTGGTATCATGCGTGAACTCACCTACACCGACTTCGAAAGCCAGAATATCGAGACTATAGAGTTCTGGCTCATGGACCCCTTTATCAATCCCGAGACCGGCGAACATGACGACAACCTCAACGGCGGCCGTCTCTATATAAACCTCGGCGACATCAGCGAGGACATCCTTCGTGACGGCAGGAAGAGTTTTGAGAACGGCCTCCCCACAGCCAACACCGCCGAGGCTTTCGCAGAGAATCCCGTCGACACCACACTCTGGGGCCGTGTCCCAAAGATGCAGGCTGTGGTCAACGCTTTCGACAACGACGAGAACTCCCGTCCCTATCAGGACATCGGCTACGACGGTCTCAGCAGTAGTCCCGATATTGGCGACGAGCAGTCTTTCTTTGCCGACTATATCAACAGCATAGCAGTCCTCTTCGGCACTTCTTCCCCCGCCTATCTGAAGGCTGTGGAAGACCCCTCCAACGACAACTTCCGTTATTTCCGCAGCACTTACTACGACGAGAACGATGTAAAAATCAACGACCGCTATAAATTCTACAACAACCCCGAAGGCAACTCCAACACCCGCGACAACAACGGTGAGGACTACTCCACCGAGAGCACCACTTACCCTGATGTCGAGGACATCAACCGTGACAACACCCTGAGCGAGAGCGAGAACTACTACCAGTATGTTGTCAACCTGCAACCCGACCAAATGGTCATCGGCAAAAACCATATCGTCGACATCCACGAGGCTCAGAACGTGCAACTCGCCAACGGCGCCACCACCTCATGCCGGTGGTACCAGTTCCGCATACCTATCCGCGAACCTGACCAGACCATAGGTAACATCAACGGATTCCAGTCCATCCGTTTCATGCGTATGTTCATGAACGGCTTCCAAGACCCTGTGATTCTCCGTTTCGCCACCCTCGAGCTGGTATACGGAACATGGCGCAAATATAGCGAGGACCTGCTCCAGCCCGGCGACTATCCCACAGGTATGGGCGAGAACACCACATTCACCCTCTCCACAGTGAATATCGAGGAGAACGGCAGCCGTCAGCCTGTGCCCTACAACCTGCCTCCCAATATCGAACGCGAGTCGTGGTATTCCACCTCCTCTTCCTATACCGAACTCAACGAGCAGGCACTGGAACTCGACATCCAAGACCTCAACGCCGGCGACGCCCGCGCCATCTACCGCAACGCCCAGTATGACCTCCGCTACTATGGCAAACTGAAGATGTTCGTCCACGCCGAGAAGAAATTTGAGACCGACCGCCTCTACGACGGCGACCTCTCCCTCTTCGTCCGTCTCGGAAGCGACTATACCAACAACTACTACGAGTATGAAGTGCCTCTGCAACTCACCCCCTGGGGCACCTCGGCCGACAGCAAGGACATCATCTGGCCTGAAGCCAACAATGTCGAGATAGACCTCCAGAAACTTGTGGAGATTAAGACCAACCGCAACAGGAAAATCCGCAACGGCGAGACCGACTACAACAGCACGATGCTCTACAGCGAGATGTATGAGGGTCACCGCTACACCATAATGGGTACCCCGAACCTCGGCAAGGTCAAGGTCATCATGGTCGGTGTCCGCAACCCCCGCAAGGAATCGCTCGACGACGGCAACGACATGATGCCCAAGAGCGCCATAGTGTGGATCAATGAGCTGCGCCTCGCCGACTATATCAACAAGGGTGGATGGGCTGCCATGGCCCTTGCACGCACCAACCTCGCCGACGTCGGTAACCTCTCTCTCTACACCTCCTACACCACCTCGGGATTCGGCAACTTGGAGGACAAACTCAACAAACTGGAGTTGGTCAACACCTTGAATATCCAGACAACCCTCAACCTCGAGATGGGCAAATTCCTCCCCGACACATGGGGACTCCATATCCCACTCTATGTCGACTACAGCAACCAGATAGGAAGCCCCGAATACAACCCCCTCGATCCCGATGTCAAACTGCATGACGACCTGCAGACCTACAAGACTATGGCTGAACGTGACTCGGTGAAGGAGATGACTCAGCAACGCCACTCCACCACCAATATCACGCTGACCAACATGCGTAAGGAACGCACCGGAAAATCGGCGCTGAAACCTCATTTCTACGACATCGAGAACTTCGCCTTCTCTTACGCCTACAGCGGCGAACACTCAAGCGACGACGACATCGAATACTATGACAAGAAACAGCACCGTGGCGGATTCTCCTACAATTTCGCCATCATGCAGCCTAAACAGTTCAAGCCGTTCGACAAGGTGAAGCCGTTCCAGAAGAAGGGTCTACGCATCATCAAAGACTTCAACCTCTACTACCAACCTAAGAATGTCTCCTTCACCACCGAACTCTACCGCGACATCGAATCGACACTCCTCCGCAACAAGTCGGCGGCTCTCGTCATCATCAACCCCACCTACTTCAAACAGTTCACCTGGCGACGCGACTACAACCTGCAGTACGATCTGGCACGAAGCTTCCATATCACCTACGACGCCTCAGCGAACGCTCGCATCGACGAACCGCCGGGACTCGTGGACCGCACGGGCAACGACTCCATCTGGCAGGCGATAATGCATGGCGGTACTATGCAGAATTTCAGACAGAACTTCAATATCTCGTGGGACTTCCCCTTGAACAAGTTGCCTTATATGGACTTCCTGCGCACGCCTATCACCTACAACTCGGGATATAACTTCACCGGCACCACACAGGCTCTCGCCTCGCAGGGTAGCATCATCAGCAACAACACCATCATCACCCTCGGCGCCCAGGGCAACTTCCAGACTCTCTACAACAAGTCCAAGCTGCTCAAGAAAGCCTACGCCAAGAAACCTGCCAAGAAACCCGAAGCGAACAAGAAAGGCAAAGACGCTGACAAGGACAAGAACACTCTCGACAAAAAACGTGGTCTTGAGCAACGTAAGGCGGACGCAGCCAAGGCCGACTCCCTCAGGAAAGCTGAGATGCAGGAACGTCTGCGCGACCTTGGTTACTTCGGACTGCGCCTCGCGACGAGTCTCAAGACTCTCAACGTACAATACAACAACTCGCTGAGTACCTCGATAGCAGGATTCATGGGCGAGTCCCGCATCGTCGGTCTCGACCCGTCAAACAGCTGGTCTCCGGGCATTCCTTTCGTTGTCGGCATCCCCGAAAGTCTGAACTACGGCACCGACAAAATCAACAATGCCACTGTGGAGGAACTGTTGCGCGACGACATGCTGTCGCACGACTCCCTGATGAACACGCCCGACCTGAATACGCAGAACCGCATACTCAGTTTTGAGGCGACCCTCGAACCTCTGCGCGACTGCCGTCTCGTACTCAACGCTGTCCAGAACTACTCCACCCGTCAGGAGTTCTACTATAAGTACAACACTCTCATCGACCACGTCGAAGGACCTCTGTCAATCACCATGAACGGATCCTACACCGCCACAACATGGTCGTTCCGCACCTCGTTCCAGAACAGCGACGACCTCTACCAGCAATTCCTCGACGCCCGATCCATCGTCGCCCAACGCCTCGCTGAGAGCAACCCAGACCCGTACAACGACTTCATGGTGCGCGACTCGATGAACGGCTTGTATTATCCTGCCGGCTACGGCGCCAACCAGCAGACCGTGCTCCTCACCGCTTTCCTCGCCACATACCTCGGCGAAGACCCCTCCACACGGTCGTTCTCTCCCTTCCTGAAGATGCCTCTGCCCAACTGGAACATCACATACAACGGCCTCAGCAAGATAGAATTCCTGAAAAAGTGGTTCTCCAACATCTCTCTCTCCCACAAATACTCATCCACCTATACTATAGGAAACTTCTACACCGACGCCGCCATATCAGCCATCATCGAAGGCTACGATTACGGCTGCGAGACGTTGGTCAACAACAACGGCGACTATATCGCGCCTGTCAGCATGGACGGGGTCATCATCAACGAACAGTTCAACCCTCTCATCATGCTCTCGGTCAACATGGTCAACAGCTTCAACTTCAAAATCTCGTTCATGAAGAGCAGGACTCTCAACCTCAGCTTCACCAACAACCAACTCACCGAGAACACTCGCAACGGAGTCACCTTCGGAACAGGTTACCGATTCAAGGATGTGGAACTGCATATCAAGGCTGGCGACAAGATTCACGACTTGAAGAGCGACCTGGTGCTGCAGTGCAACATCACCTATAACAACACCATGACTCAGATCCGCAAAATCAACCAGAACACCAGTCAGATATCCTCTGGCTCCAAGGTGTGGATGGCTGAACTGAGTGCCGAATACGCCCTGTCGACATCGCTGACTCTGCGCGCCTTCTTCCAGACCACCATCAACCGTCCCCATATCTCCAACGCCTTCCCCAACTCCACTACCAAAGGCGGTATCACCGTCCGCTTCTCCTTCTAAAATCGTGAATCGTGACCTGTGTGCTGTGGCTGGCGAACTTGATGAGCCAATGGTGAATTGAAATTTTTCTAGAAAACCTAGAAGCCCTAGAGAAACTAGAAAATCTAGAGAATATAGGATATCTAGAGCATCTAGAGAGAATTTTAACCCTTTCAAACCTTTTCAACATATCAACATATCAACAATTAAACAATATCATGAACATCCTCTCCGTCACATCAGGCAACTGGCTCACCTCCCTCATCCAGACCGTCAACAGCTGGGTATGGAGCCCCGCCCTCGTCGCCCTCTGTCTGCTGGCGGGTCTCTACTTCTCTCTGCGGACCCGCTTTGTGCAGGTGCGCCGCTTCGGGGAGATGTTCCGTCTCCTTTTCTTCCCTAACGGCAGAAACAATAAGGACAAGTCCGCATCACCTGATCAGAAGAAGAAAGGCATCACCTCTTTCCAGGCTTTCGCCATGGCTCTCTCTGGACGTGTCGGCACCGGCAATATCGTGGGTGTGGCGACAGCCATCGGACTTGGAGGTCCCGGCGCCATAGTGTGGATGTGGATTATAGCTTTCTTCGGCGCAGGCAGCGCCTTCGCCGAAGCCACTCTGGCACAGATCTATAAGGAAGACCACAACGGTCAGTTCCGTGGTGGTCCCGCCTACTATATCGAGAAAGGACTCCACAGTCCGTTTTTCGGCAGCCTCTTCGCAGTCATGGCGGCATTGGCATGCGGATTCTTCCTGCCTCCGGTGCAGTGCAACGGCATAGCCATCTCCATGAGTCAGACTCTCAGCGTGGCACCATGGACTATCGGAATCGGCGTGGCACTGCTCATCGGTCTTGTCATCATCGGCGGTGTGAAACGCATCGCCAACGTTGCGCAGATCGTGGCGCCTTTCATGGCTTTCCTTTACATCATCCTCTCCATCATAGTCCTGGCAGTCCATATCGACATCGTTCCGGCGGTATTCATCGACATGCTGCGCAGCTCCGTGGGCGCCGGCCAGGTAGGTTCGGCAATCTTGGGAAGCACTATAGCATGGGGCGTCAAACGTGGCATCTACTCCAACGAGGCGGGACAGGGAACGGGTCCCATCGTCGCCGCCGCCGCCAAGGTCACACATCCCGTCAAGCAGGGACTGGTGCAGGCTTTCTCTGTCTATATCGACACTCTGCTTGTCTGTACCGCCACGGCACTGATGATTCTGGCTTGCGGCACCTACAACGTCATCGACACCATTCAGCATCTGCCCAACGGTGGCGTGTCGGTCTCCTACCTCGTGCAGAACCCTCAGGCTCCCCTGGGAGAACCCGGGGTCTTCTACACCTCTGCGGCACTCTCGTCACTCACCGGACGGCGATTGGGAGACGGCATCATCTCTTTCGCCCTCTTCTTCTTCGCCTTCACCACCATCATGGCCTATTACTACTACGCCGAGACCAACCTCGTCTATCTCTTCAGTCGCTTCCGCATGCGCAAACTCCGCAATATGCAGAACATTGTGCAGGCTGAACGCGACACCAACTCCTCGTCGGATGTCAACCGCCAATGGATGGAGAGCGAGGAACGGATGCTCTCCGACATGCAGGAGGATTATCGACGCGCCGACAGCACCTTCGGCGACGACAGAGGTGAGAAGATTGTCATCTGGATTCTCCGCATCAGTACCATCTCGGCAGTGTTCATAGGTTCCATGCTGGGCAGTGGCATCGTGTGGACTCTGGGCGACATAGGTGTGGGCATCATGGCATGGATAAACATCATCTCCATCCTCCTGCTCTCCCCCAAGGCTATCAACTCGCTCCGCGACTACGAGCGTCAGCAGCGACTCGGTGTCAACCCCCGCTTCGATGCCGAAGCCCTTGGCATCAAGAATGCCGACTTCTGGAAGGACTATTAAAAATAACTAAATTTTCTCTCCCTACGCTATTTTTTCGTAACTTTGCACACTCAAAACGAATATCATTATGCTTAAAATAAAGAACCTCATATTTTTGTCTCTGCCACTCCTCTTTCTGACACCGATAGGCACCCATGCCCAGAACAACAAAACCACCAACAAGGAGACAAAGAAAGTCATCAACGTCAACAAACTTGATGTCATCTACCAAGACCAGGACAACGAATATCAAGGAGTGATAATCGACCAATCCAGCAGACAGCAGTCCGACATCCCTCCCTCGCTGGTTCAGCCGGAGATTGAGTCTGACGAGGAACTGGAACAGTCTAACCAGCTCTATCTTCCCGAGCAGATGGGCGACGGTGCGGAGAGCGAATTCGACATCCTCTATGCCAGTATGGACTATGAGGTCGTCCACTATGCCAGCAATTCCGAACTCCCCGACGGTGTGGCCATCCATCTCACCGACAAGAGCAAGCACCGCAAGTTCTGCTTCCCCACTCCCGAACACGCCCGTCTCTCGTCGCATTTCGGAGCCCGTCGCCGCCGCTTCCATTACGGCGTCGACCTCGCCATGCCCACAGGCGAACCCATCTATGCCGCCTTCGACGGCATAGTCCGCATATCCAAATACAACAAATCCTACGGCAACCTCGTCGTCGTACGCCATTTCAACGGTCTCGAGACCTACTACGCCCACCTCTCGCAACGTGACGTAGAGTCGGGCGACACCGTGCGCGCCGGACAGGTCATCGCCCTCTGCGGCAACACCGGCCGATCATACGGCAGCCATCTCCATTTCGAGGTACGCTACATGGGCAAGGCGATGAACCCCGAATATATCATCGACTGCACCAACCACAAATTGCTGAGCGACGAGATTGTCCTCCATCCGGGCTACTTCACCAAGAAAGGTAGCTCTCACTATTCTCCTTCTCCGGGAGACATAGCGCGTGTCAACGACTATGCGGGCACCGCAGCCAACAACAAGAGCACCGTCGCCGAGAACCAACTCCGCGACCCCTCCAAGCCAAAGCCTCAGACTACCCACGCTTCGTCAGGCGCCAAATACTACAAGGTACGCAGTGGCGACAACCTCTCCAAGATTGCCAAACGCAACGGCACCACGGTGCGCAAACTCTGCCAGCTCAACAAAATATCCGAAACCACCGTCCTGCAAATCGGACGCAAACTACGTGTAAGATAACCCCAGACAGATGCGAATCGACATTCTCACCCTCTTCCCGAACATGATGACGATGTTCTTCGAGGAATCCATCGTCAGCCGAGCCCGCAAGAAAGGTCTGGCGGAGATCTGCTTCCACAACCTCCACGACTACTCCCTTTCTCGCTACGGCAGTGTCGACGACTACCCCTATGGAGGCAGCGCCGGCATGGTCATGGCGATAGAGCCCCTCGCTAACTGCATCGAGGAACTGCAGTCCCAACGCACATACGACGACATCATCTATACAGCCCCCGACGGCGAACTCTTCTCCCAGTCTATGGCTAACGAGCTCTCTTTGAAACAGAACATCATCATCCTCTGTGGCCACTACAAAGGTGTCGACGAACGTCTGCGTGAACATTTCATCACCCGTGAGATATCCATTGGCGACTACGTGCTCACCGGTGGTGAACTCGCCGCGGCGGTGATATGCGACGCCGTCATCCGACTGCTCCCCGGAGCCATCGGCGACGAACAGTCGGCACTCGAGGACTCTTTCCAGGACGGACTTCTAGCACCTCCCGAATACACACGTCCACCCGAATTCCGTGGCTGGCGTGTCCCCGACATCCTTCTTAGTGGCAACCACGCCAAAATCCAACAATGGCGCTACGAACAAGCCCTCGAAAGGACCCGCCAACGCCGCCCAGACCTACTTAAGAATTGAGAATTGAAAATTGAAAATTATTCTAGAAACTCTAGAAAATCTAGAACCTCTAGAAAGTCTAGAAAATCTAGAAAGTCTAGGACCTCTAGAAAATCTAGAACCTCTAGAAAATCTAGAAACCCTTTAAACCTTTCAAACCCTTTAAACCTTTCAAACCTTTCAAACCCTTTAAACCCTTTAAACCTTTCAAACCCTTTAAACCTTTCAAACCTTTCAAACCCTTTAAACCTTTTAAACTTTATATGACAGAATTTGAGAAATTTGCCACACGTCATTGTGGCATCAGTAGCACCACCTACAGCAAATACACCTCGGCAATCAACCGCAACCCCGTGGCTGGCAACATAGTCACCGACTCCCTCACCCCCTACATCATCGAGGAGCGTCAACTCAACATGACCCAGATGGACGTCTTCAGCCGTCTGATGATGGACCG
>DBXB01000024.1:31292-35092 GCA_002309155.1 Bacteroidales bacterium UBA1223
TACGACACCATGCAGTACATCCAGCCTAAGATAGCCACCATCTGCACTGGATTGGCGGCATCGATGGCAAGCGTTCTTCTCTGTGCCGGCGAGAAAGGCATGCGTTGCGCTCTGCCCCACAGCCGTGTCATGATTCACCAACCCATGGGTGGTGCCGAAGGACAGGCAACTGATATGGAGATCACCGTCCGTGAGATACAGAAACTCAAGAAAGAGCTCTACGAGATCATCGCCAAGCACAGTGGTCAGTCTTTCGAGCAGGTAGAGAAAGACAGCGACCGCGACCACTGGTTCACCGCCGAAGAAGCCAAAACCTACGGCATGATCGACGAAGTGCTGGTAAAGAAAGCCAACTAAAGACCCCTAGAAAAACTAGAAGCTCTAGAGAATCTAGAAACCCCTAGAAAACCTAGAAGCTCTAGAGAATCTAGAATGTCTAGAAAATCTAGAAAATCTAGGACATCTAGAGCTTCTAGAGTATTTTTAACCTTCAAACCCTTTCAACCCTCTTTAACCTTTAACCTTTAACCTTTAACCTTTACCCTTTACCAGCTCATGCAAATCAAATTCATCAACCGAAGCCATCATCCGCTACCAAAATACGAGACGGCACTGTCGGCGGGCATGGATCTGCGTGCCTTCCTGCCCGACGGACCTGTCACCCTCAAGCCCATGGAGCGTACTCTCGTCAAGACGGGACTCTTCATGGAACTCCCCGCAGGTTATGAGGCTCAGGTGCGTCCCCGCAGCGGTCTCGCACTCAAGAAAGGTATCACGGTCCTCAACACCCCCGGAACCATCGACGCCGACTACCGTGGCGAGATATGCGTCATCCTAATCAACCTGTCGCAGGAGGATTTCGTCATCGCCGACGGCGAGCGCATCGCCCAGATGGTGATAGCCCGCCACGAGCAGGCTGAAATCATCGAGGTCGCCGAACTCTCCGACACCGAGCGTGGCGCCGGCGGTTTTGGACACACGGGAAAAAATTGAGCCTCTAGAAACCCTAGAAGCTCTAGACAATCTAGAAGCTCTAGATAATCTAGAAAAAACCTCACCGCCACCATGTCCCGTCCCTCACATATCTTGGTTCTGCTTGTTGCGATGTTGTCGCAACTGCTTGTCTCCTGCCATGCACAGCCGCAGGCAGCCACAGGCGAAGCACTAGCATACCAAGGTCTGCGCACCGGCGCCGAGGTTCTCCTCTCAAATAATTCTCAATTTTCAATTTCTAATTCACAATTTCCTAATTCCAATTCTCAATTTTCAATTCTCAATTTTCAATTTAATACCGTTGCCGTCGTCGCCAACCAAACGTCGCTGGTCGGCACAACCCACCTTGTCGACACCCTGCTTGCCAACGGCGTGAATGTAACAAAAATCTTCTGTCCCGAGCATGGCTTCCGTGGAACCGCCGCGGCGGGAGCGACAATAAAAGACGGCAAAGACGATCGTACCGGCCTCCCCATCGTGTCTCTCTATGGCAAAAACAAGAAGCCCACACCGGAGCAAATGAAAGATGTAGACTGCGTCATCTTCGACCTGCAGGATGTAGGCTGCCGTTTCTATACCTATATCTCAACCCTCCATTATGTTATGGAGGCATGTGCCGAGGCGGGCATCCCTCTCTTAGTCCTCGACCGTCCCAACCCCAACGGCCACTATGTCGACGGACCCGTCCTCGACATGAAGTATCAGTCGTTCGTCGGAATGCACCCCGTGCCTGTGGTCTACGGACTCACCATCGGCGAATACGCACAGATGATCAACGGCGAGCATTGGCTCAAGAACGGCATGCAGTGCAAGCTGACAGTAGTTCCCATGCAGGGATACAAGCGTGACTCGGTGGGTCATGAGCTCCCCGTGCCACCCTCTCCAAATCTGCGCAATGCCCATGCCGTCGCCCTCTACCCCTCGCTCTGTCTCTTCGAGGGCACCAACTGTGGTGTGGGACGTGGCACCGACTATCCCTTCGAGTGGGTCACCTACCAGAAAGACACCCTCGATCTGCGGCAGGAGCAGGCACCCAAAGCCTTTAGCCTAAGATACCTCATGACCATGTACCAACGGGTGCCGAAAGGCAAGTTCTTCCAGCAATCCAACTTCTTCGAGAAACTTGCCGGCAACGACGCTCTCCGCAGGCAGATAGAATCCGGCATGAGCGAAGAGAATATCCGCGCCTCATGGCAGCCCGCCCTCGACAACTACAAAAAAACTAGGGAGAAGTACCTTCTCTACCCCGACATCGCCAAGTGAAGAATCTACAGTTCATAATAGCCATTCTGCTCTTCCCCCTGAGCATCTGGTACGCTGTCGGCGTGGCGGTGAGGAACCTCCTGTATCGCTGTGGCATCCTCAAATCTCATAAATCGCCCATCCCCACCATTGGCATCGGCAACCTCCGCATGGGTGGCACAGGCAAGACCCCTCATACCGAATACCTCATCCGCCTCTTAGAGAGAGAAAAAAAAAATTCAATTTCCCTTTTAAGTCGTGGCTATGGACGCAAGACCAAAGGCTTCCTATCCACCTCTGACAATTCTCAATTTTCAATTTTCAATTCTCAATTATTGGGCGATGAACCGCTGATGATGCACCACAAGTTCCCCGACCTCAACGTCGCCGTCTGCGAAGACCGTCTGGAAGGTGTCCAAAAACTATCTAGTTTCAAGTTTCAAGTTTCAAGTTTCAATATTGTTCTTCTCGACGACGTCTATCAGCACCGCAGACTGCGTCCCGACCTGATGATTCTGCTCACCGAGTACGACGCCCCCTACTTCAACGACCATATACTTCCTTTCGGCAATCTCCGCGAGTTCCGTAGCGGATGCCAACGTGCCGACATCATCGTCGTCACCAAATGTCCGCCACTTATCAGCGACCAGCGTCGTGACGAATACCGTCGCCGCCTTCGACTCCGCCCGGGACAACAACTCTTCTTCTCACAGATTGATTATCTCCCGCCCCAGCCTCTCTTCGACGACTGCCCCTGGTCCACACCACGTGAGGCTCTGCTGGTCACCGGCATCGCCAATCCCGAGCCACTGTTGAGGCATCTCGAACGCCATTTCACCGTCCGACACATGGCATTCCCTGACCACCATCCCTTCTCCGCCATCGACTGCCGACGCATTGTCGACAAGTTCAACAGAATCAAGAGTCCCGAGAAAGTCATCATCACCACAGAGAAAGACGCCATGCGTCTCGCCAACGGCGGTGCCAAGGAATTGTTGGCTGACCTCCCCATATTCTTCATCCCCATAAGTGTCTCTTTCGCCGAAGGCGATACTTTTGACCAGACTATAAAAAACTCAGTTTTCGGGGTTAAATAGGGAGTTAAGGGAAGTTAGGGGAGTTAAGGGACGATACATTTTTTTTTGTGACCGGTGAACTAGCAACCAAATCGTATCACCGGTCACTGGTCACCGGTCACGATTACTTCCATTTAACTTCATTATTCTAACGTTTTTAATCACTTCCGAAAGTTGAATAAAAAAATTTCCGTATTTTTGCAGATTCATACAAGCATTATCATTTAACGTAACTTCATCATAACGAAATATTCTTTAACCTTTAAACTGTAACCTTTAACCTTTACATTTCAAATTTCCCATGGCAGAACTGAGTGAACAAGAACAAATTCGTCGCAACTCTCTGAACGAGCTCAAAAAACTTGGCATCAACCCCTACCCGGCAGCCCTCTATGAAGTCAACGCCAAATCGACCGAGATCTTAGAGCAATTCCCCGCCGACAACACCAAATTCCAGAATGTCAGCATCGCCGGCCGTATCATGAGCCG
>DBXB01000024.1:35210-35338 GCA_002309155.1 Bacteroidales bacterium UBA1223
GACATCATCGGTGTCACCGGCTTCGTTTTTGTCACCCAGATGGGTGAGATATCCATCCATGTCAAGACTCTCACCGTCCTCAGCAAGTCGCTGCGCCCCCTCCCCATCGTCAAGGAGAAAGACGGCGT
>DBXB01000018.1:0-409 GCA_002309155.1 Bacteroidales bacterium UBA1223
CCCGACATCAGGGATGTGAACCATCTGATAAAGCTGATGCAGCTGTTGGGTGCCAAAGTGAAGGAGGAGCCATGGGACGGTGTAGGAAAGAGCTACACTTTCCAGTGCGACGAGATAAACCTCGACATGCTTGGCACATCCGAATACTGCGCCTTGGCGTCAAGTCTGCGCGGCAGCATTATGCTCGCCGGACCGCTGCTGACTCGTTTCGGTCGCGCTGTTGTTCCTCAACCCGGTGGCGACAAGATTGGTCGTCGAAGAGTCGACACCCACATGACAGGACTTGAAAACCTGGGAGCGAAGATAGACGATTTCCTGCTCCGCACACCGACGGTAGGAAAAAAGAAAGGGGACAACTATGGAGGCTACAGCCTCACTGCTGAAAATGGACTGAGCGGCTGTTACATGT
>DBXB01000018.1:424-22629 GCA_002309155.1 Bacteroidales bacterium UBA1223
GGTACGGCCAATATCATCATGGCCGCTGTCATGGGCAAGGGAACCACAACAATAATGAACGCCGCCTGCGAGCCTTACGTTTACCAGCTGTGCGAGATGCTGAACAGGATGGGAGCAAAGATTTCCGGAGTCAGAAGCAACCTGTTGACGATAGAGGGTGTTGAAAAGCTTCACGGTACCTGCCATCGCCTGTTGCCCGACATGATTGAGGTGGGAAGTTTCATAGGCATGGCCGCCATGACACAGAGCGACATCACCATCAGCAATGTCGCGCTGCAGCACCTCGGTCTGATACCCCAGATTTTCCGTCGCCTTGGCATAGAGATATGGCAGAAAGGCGACGACCTGTACATTCCGGCACAGGAGGTCTACGAGATAGACCGCTTCATGGATGGCTCTATTCTTACCATCGCTGATGCTCCGTGGCCTGGTTTCACGCCCGACTTGATAAGTATTGCGTTGGTAACTGCCATACAGGCGCGAGGCAGCGTGCTTATACACCAGAAGATGTTCGAAAGCCGCCTGTTCTTTGTCGACAAGCTGATAGACATGGGAGCACAGATAATACTCTGCGACCCTCACCGCGCCACCGTCATAGGCCTTGGCCGTGAACACCCACTGCGCGGCACCCACATGACATCGCCAGATATCCGTGCCGGCGTGGCTTTGCTGATAGCAGCCATGGCAGCACAGGGAGTGAGCCATATTGACAATATCGAGCAGATAGACCGTGGATACCAGAACATCGACGAGCGTCTCAACGCCCTCGGAGCCCATATAAAGAGGCTGTAAGGAGACAACAACGGCTTTTACGTTGTCCATAAAACTTAAGACCTCATAAACAATTCAACGAATCAACCTGTCAACGAAAACAATATAAAAAAAATGTTTGGACTTTTTAAGAAGAACAAGACCCTGCCTACTTTCGCGCCGTTGAAGACCGACATGCACTGCCACCTGTTGCCACTGGTGGACGACGGCAGCAAATCGCTTGAAGAATCTCTAGAGTCGATGGTGGCTATGAAGGAGGTCGGTTTCGACGAGATTAAGCTGACGCCGCATTTCCAATATCCGCGTTTTCCTAATGTGGAGAGCGACATACTGGAGCGCTACAAGAACTTTCTTGAAGAGATTGAGAGAAACCGGGGCGACAGGGATCTGCCCAAGATTAACGGCATTTCGGGAGAGTACAGGATCGACGACGGTTTCGGTGAACACATTAAGCGGGACGAAATCCTGACGTTCCATTTCAGCGACCCTTCAAAAGGCTCAAAGAAAGGTTTTCTGCTTATGGAGCTGTCCTTGCACCAGCCGGTGATGGGATTCGAGGAGGTGATGTTTGAGCGGCAGATGGAAGGATACGACGTGATATTGGCCCATCCGGAGCGTTATCCCTATTTCGACAGCCACAGTAGCCGCTTGGAACAGATGAAGGAACAAGGCGTTTATTTCCAGTCCAACATATTGTCGTTTGACGGTTTCTATGGCGAAGAGGCTCGCAAGAAGGCTTTCGATTTCATAGAGAACGGATGGATAGAATTTCTCGGCACCGACATGCACAACACCATGTATGCCCAGGCTCTACGCCACGCATCGACCAACCGCAAGATAATACAATTGATCGAGAAGGAGGAATTCCAAAACAAATATCTGGTAGAAGACAAATAATTAAGACATTATGAATATATTAGACGCAATATCGCCTATAGACGGGCGCTACCATGGAAAGTCAGAGCCGTTGGCCGCATTTTTTTCGGAATCGGCACTGATACGCTATCGCGTGAAAGTTGAAATTGAATACTACATCGCCTTGATGCAGGAGCTTGGCACCGTCAAGGAGCCTGTCGACAGCGAGGCGTTGCGTGGCTTGTACCGCAACTGGAACACCGAGTCGGCAGAACGAGTCAAAGAGATAGAGAAAACAACCAACCACGACGTGAAGGCCGTGGAATATTTCATCAAGGAGAGGTTGGATGCCATGGGCAGCAAGCTGCCGCGCGAGTTGGTACACTTCGGTTTGACATCGCAGGACATCAACAACACCGCTTTCCCGATGATGATCAAGGAGTCGCACGAAACGGTGGTGCGTCCGGCGTATGTTGCGCTTATCGAGAAGCTGGAGACGCTGGCTCAGGAATGGCGCAACATACCGATGCTGGCACATACCCACGGACAGCCTGCATCGCCGACAGGATTGGGCAAGGAACTGATGGTGTTTGTGTACCGTTTGAAAGAGCAGCTGAAGGCGTTGGACGGCATACCGTTCACCGGCAAGTTCGGCGGAGCCACAGGCAACTACAACGCCCACAGGGTGGCATACCCTGATATCGACTGGCGTGATTTCGGCAACAGGTTCTTGAAGGAACATCTCGGTCTGGAACGCCAGCAGCTCACCACGCAGATAGAGAACTACGATCACTTGGCCGCCTATATGGACGGAATACGCAGGATGAACACGGTGCTGATAGACCTATGCCGCGACATCTGGACATACATCTCGATGAACTATTTCCGTCAGAAAATAAAAGCCGGAGAGGTTGGCAGCTCTGCCATGCCGCACAAAGTCAACCCCATCGATTTCGAGAACGCCGAGGGCAACTTTGGAGTTGCCGATGCGCTGTTCACCCATTTCTCGATGAAGCTGCCCATCTCGCGCATGCAGCGCGACCTGACCGACTCGACGGTGATACGCAACCTCGGTGTGCCGCTGGCACATTCACTGGTGGCCTTGCAATCGCTGCAGAAGGGTCTTGGCAAACTGTTGCTGAACGAGGCGAAGCTGAGCGAAGACCTCGAGGACAACTGGGCTGTAACCGCAGAGGCAATACAGACGGTGCTGCGCAGCGTGGACTACCCCAACCCGTACGAGGCGTTGAAGCAGCTGACACGCACCAACGAGAAAGTCACTGCAGAGACTATGAGCGCTTTTATCGACGGACTTGAAGTCTCCGCCGAGGTGAAGGAACGGCTGCACAAAATCACGCCGCACAACTACCTTGGCTATGCCGAAGAATTCTGATTGAACGATGCAGAAAGGAATCACTCGCAGTGGTATGAGCCATCAGGCGGGATCGCTGTGTCTCTATGTGGTAGTCGCAGCGTTGGCCGCATTGTTTACTATGGCCACGGCACTGAGTGTAACCGACTTTCTGCAACTCATTTTCCCTTCAGGCGAACAGGGTCTTTCGTTTTCGACTGGCAGCGTCAACCCGATAGAAAGGCTTCTCAGCAAGGTTTACCTACTGCTTGTCGCCGAAGGTCCGCAACGGGCGTTGATACTATACGCTGTGCTTCTTTTTGTGCTTTACGGCATGAAGAATGTGTGTTCCTATGTGGCTGCGGTGTCGTATGCCAAGGTCAAGACAGGAGTGTTGCGTGAGGTGCGCGACGGCCTGCACAAAGGAGCTTTGCGGCAGAATTTCGCCCATTGGGGAAGTCAGCAGCAAGGCCAATGGCTTTCGCGCATGAGCAACGACGTGGCAGAATACGAGGCCAATGTGCTCGACAGCATACAGATGCTTGTCCAGTCGTCAATAACCATGCTTATCTATGTTGTCATGCTTCTCTATCTGGACTGGAGGCTGACACTTCTGGTGGTTGTGGTGATGGCGGTGGGTACGTTGTTGCTCTCTGCCAGTCGCAGGCTGAAACGTCAGTCGCGCGACCTGCAGGATTTGAACGGTAAGATGATGACAACCACACAGGAAACAATCGACTCGCTGAAAGAGATTAAGGCGGCGACAGCCATCGACTATGTCAACCGCTGCCAGCAGGCGCAGAATGCTCTCTTCACACGCCGTCGTATAGGCATCTACCGCCGCATCTACGCCGCGTCGCCTCTCAGCGATTTCGTCGGCAACACCATAGTTGTGGCAATCCTTATTCTCGGAGCTTACCGTGTGCTTGGCGACAGTGCCACGCTCTCGGCATCGTTGTTTGTTTCTTACGTCATGATATATGTTCTTCTGCTTACTCCCATCAAGGACTTCAGCAATGCCATAGCACAGCTGAAGAAGGGTAGGGGAGTGGAGGAACGTCTCGCCATGGAGACCGACAACATTCCCCCCGCCACGGAACAGGCTGGCGGCAGAGTGGAGCGGATTAGTCTCCAAGGTGTCTCTTTCGCTTACGGCAACCATCCTGTGTTGTCCGATGTAAACTGGGACATAGCCATGCATAGCCATACCGCCGTAGTAGGCGAGAGCGGGGCTGGCAAGACCACATTGGCACGACTGCTTGTGGGACTGTTGCAGCCTCAGAGAGGAGAAATCTTGATTAACGGTACTCCGGCAACTCAACGCGAGAGGATAGGAAGATTGGCCTATATCCCGCAGGAACCGATGTTGTTTAATGCGTCGATAGAGGATAATATCCGTTTCGGACGTCCTTGGGTGACGTCGCAACAGGTTGAGGCGGCGGCGGAGATAGCCCAGGTGAGTTCATTTCTGAAGAATATGCCGGAGGGTATGAATACCGTCATAGGTGACGGCGGTAGTCGTCTCAGTGGCGGAGAGCGGCAGCGAGTCAACATTGCCAGGGCTCTGGTGGGCAATCCCGACGTAGTGGTTATGGATGAGGCTACCGCGGCACTGGATGCCGCCACAGAGCAGCAGTTCAACCAGGCACTGCGGGCTGCAATGCACGACCGAACCATGGTGGTTATAGCACATAGGGCGTCGACAATCGCCGCATGTAACACTATCTTTAATGTTGAGAGGGTCTAACGATGATAGGAAGAAAAATATTACAACCCATTGTTTTCCTGCTGTTGTTGCTGAGTGGCTTGCGGTTGTCTTGTCAGACCGACACCATTCCGCTGCAAGCGGAACAGACAGGATCAAGACAAGTGGAACTTAGCTGGAACACCAGTGGTGTGGTCTCCATCTATCGACGGTTTGTCGACGAGCCGGATAAGACTCTTATCGGCACTTCCTCGTCGGGTTCCTATACCGACCATCTGCACCGATCCGTCTGCGACGACACGGTATACTATAGCATCAATGTCTCCTCAGGTGGTGTCACTCATCTTGGATTCGCCGCAATCCAGGTGTCCGACAACGAGCCTACTGCACCTGCCGAATGGGGCGTGGTGACTGTTGACCAGTCAACACATCTTATCCACCTTAGCTGGCAGGCAAGCCAGGACACGGATATCCTTGGATATCTTATCTGCGAAGGTTCGCCGAGCATTGCCATCGACACTGTGTATGGCCGCACCAATACCGAATATGAGTTTACTGATGGCTCTGACATCGAAGTCTATCTTTTCCGCATCTGTGCCTTTGACAGCTGCCGTCAGGCATCGTCGCTCACCGATGCTTGCAACAATATGGTGGTTCTGTTAAGTGCCGAACCATGCAGTCAGACTATCGTTGCCAACTGGAATGCCTATATTCATATGCCGTCAGAGGTGGACCATTATGAACTGTGGGTGAGAGAGGATTACAATGATTACCGTGATGTTGCCCACACTTTGCCGACTACTACGGAAACCACATTCACCATAAGTTCCCAGTGCCGCAAAGTATACGCTTATGTCAAGGCAGTGTCGACCGACGGCACAACAGTGGCATTGTCGAACAGGGCTCGGAGAGAGATAAGCGCAGAGGAAAGACCCGGATATCTTTATCTTCGTAAGGTTAGCGTTTGCGACGATGGAAGAACGGTCAATGTGATAGGTCAGACCGACCCCACATTCCCTGTCACTGACTACTTGGTGTACCGCAAGTCGTCAAGCAGGGGTACAGAAGTTGCGGGGCATGTGCAGCCCACATCCGACGGTGTTTTGACGTGGATAGACCATGAGGTGCAGCCTCGGAAAGAGCTGTACACCTATTGGTTTGGCGTTATGGACGGCTGCGGTCGCAACGAGATATTGTCTCAGAAAGGGTCGACGTTGCTTCCAGAGATAGAAGAGGACAACGGCGTGACCACCATCACGTGGAATCCCTACGAAGGATGGGAAGGTGCCGTCACCTATATGCTGGTCTCATGTCCGTTGGGGGAGACAATCTGGACTCCCGTGGCGTCAAGCATGGAGACGACAGTCAGTGGCATCATCAGTGACAATGATGGTGAGATGACGTATAAGGTCCTTGCTTTTGAGGGTCCCGATTCAAGGTGGCAGCGTAACGACAGCCTTCAGAGTTCGGTAATCTTCCGCACGCCCAAGACGGTTATCTGGATGCCCAACGCCTTCACCCCCTTGGAGAGCACCAACAACACCGTGTCGCCAAAGTCCACCTTCATCGAGACGCAAGGATATCATATGTTGATATACAACCGTATGGGAGCAGTAGTCTTCGAAACACACGATCCCCTAGAGGCTTGGGATGGAACCAGCAATGGTGTCATGCAGCCTGTAGGGGCCTATACCTATATCATAAAATACCGTCAGAACGACAATACCGATCAGGTGCTGAAAGGTACAGTGACATTGATTAAATGATAAGTCCTCAATACCATCCAACCATGAGAGTAGCAATACATACCAAGAACAAAACGCCAGAGCACGAGAAGGGTCGTCAACTATTGGAAGAAGCCTTGAGACAGAGAGGCATAGAGGTTGTAGAGTACACCTCGTCAAAAACCGTAATAGATGTGATGATTTCAATAGGAGGCGACGGCACGTTGCTCAGTGCCGTACATCAGATAGGAGATAGCGGAGTGCCTGTTGTCGGCATCAATTTCGGACATCTGGGTTTCCTCACCACGGCAGGACGTAATGATATCGACAAGTTGGCGGATTGTCTCAACGAGGGACGCTATACCATCGAGAACAGGACGATGCTTGAGGTTAAGGTATACCATAATGGTAGGAGAGACAACGTGCAGACCCTTTATGCGCTGAACGAGCTTTATCTGCACCGTCACGACCAGAGCCCGTTGCTTCACACCCGTGTTGAGGTTGATGGAGACATGATGGCTACTTATGCCGCCGATGGACTTATCATAGCCACACCCACTGGATCTACTGCATATTCTCTTAGCTGTGGAGGCCCTATACTGGCTCCAGGATCTGGCAGTCTTGTCATCACTCCCATTGCCGCCCATGCGTTGACGTTGAGGCCCATAATTCTTTCCGACAATGTGCATCTCAGTTTGCATGACGAGGATGATGCAGTCAGTTTCACTCTAGGAGTTGATTCGTATGTATGCAATCTGGGAGGAGGATCTGTCATAGAGGTGCATAAGGCAGACTATCAGACGCGCCTGATGCGTATAGAGAAACAAGATTTCTTCAGCGCCATCCGCGAAAAGTTTCTATGGGGTGAAGGCTAATGTCCAGTGGACATTAGCCGATAGCGTAGCGGAGAACAAAACAGCTAATGTCCAGTGGACATTAGCCGATAGCGCAGCGGAGAAAGCACCGCTTGCCGGTGCTATGGCGAAAGCCATTCAAGCCGAGTTCCTCACTCGGCGTTTTAATTGACAATTGTGAATTGACAATTCTAGATTCTCTAGCGTTTCTAGAACCTCTAGTTTTTCTAGTTAAAAATATTTAAAAAAGTTGTATATTTACACATTCAAAAGAAAATACAACAATGGAATTAAGCACTTATTTTGAGCCACTTAATTTGGATGCATTAGGTATCTCCAAAGGTCAATTTTATACAAACCTCGGAGAGAGGACTAGTTTTTACACAGAGACCGAAGGTTTCCCGTCGCTTGAAGGCATCACATTGGCTGTGATAGGTGTTTGTGCTGACAGTGGCAGTCCCGCCAACAGAGGTTGTAAGAAAGGACCTGACGTTATACGACATTATCTGTACGATCTGGCTTTGCCTGTCGAGAATGTCAAGCTGGTGGATTTAGGAAATATTGTTGAGGGAGATAATCCAGAAGAACTGCATTATAAAGTCATAGAGGTGATGTATAAGCTGTTGGAGCGTAACATCACCGTCATTATTCTTGGTGGCAGTCAGGATATAACTTTCTGTAACTACAAAGCCTATGAGGTCTTGGGTCGTGTTGTAAACATCTCCAGTATCGACGCTCGTTTTGACATCGGTAACGACGATGCTCCGTTGTCGTCACGTAACTGGCTGAGTCATATCGTCGCCCAACAGCCCAACTACCTCTTCAATTTCTCCAATATAGGTTATCAGACATATCTCAACGGTGATTCGCTGGTTAAGCTGATGGATGAGCTGAGTTTCGATGCTTACCGCCTTGGCGTGATACAGAACGACATGGTGCGTGCTGAGACACTGGTGAGGTCGGCTGATATCGTCTCTGTCGACATCAATGCCGTACGACTCAGCGATGCTCCAGGACAGGCAGAAGGTTCACCGCATGGTTTCTATGGCGAGGAGTTGTGCCGTCTGGCAAATTTTGCCGGCATGAGCGACAAACTCACCTCTATAGGATTCTATGAATATAACCCTCAGTATGACAACCGTGGACAGACTGCCCATATGATTTCCCATGCGCTGTTCTATTTCATCGAGGGATTTTACAACAGAGCATCCGACTTCCCGCACAGGGACAAGCAGAACTATAAACATTATATCGTCAGTCTGACTGAAGGCGATTGGGAGATATCATTTTACAAAAGTAAAAAGAGCGACCGTTGGTGGATGGAAGTCCCTTGTGCCGGAGAGCAGAAAGACAAATATCAACGTCACCTCCTGGTGCCGTGCACCTATGCCGACTATCAGCAGGCACAGCAGAACGAGGTGCCTGAATTGTGGATGAAATATTATGTAAGAGTTAATTAGGGAAAGAGTTTAAAAAGGTTTGAAAGGTTAAAAAGGTTTTAAAGAGTTTTCTAGAGTTTCTAGAATTTAACATCTTCACACCTTCACACCTTCACATCTTCACACCTTAACAACAGTTAAACAGTTAAACAATTAAACAATTCTCCTTATCACCATATCAACATATTAACAATTAAACGATTATGAAAAAATTTATTGCTTTTCCGATTTTATTGTCTTTGGCCTTCTGCCTCTTGACAGGATGTTCGTATAAGACGTATTATCAAGTTTATCAAACCCATCCAGTGGAAGAGGGTCAATACTCCGTGTCAAACAACGCCATTGCTTTTGAAAACGACGGATGTACCGTACTTTACAATTTCTTTGGCAAGGGTGGTGACGGCAGTTTTACATTTGTAAACAATACCGACTCCATAGTGTACATCTCGCTTTCTGAATCGTTCTTCATTCTCAACAATGTCGCCAAGGATTACTATCAGTCGCGTGAGTGGACCAATTCCAAGTCACAAACTAACAACAGCGTCAGCGAGAAAGTGAAGAATGGCAAAAGCATGGCAAAGAGTACTAGTATTACGAGTCAGGAATCCACCACATTCCATGAGCGTGGCGTCGTCATTGTACCTCCCCGTTCATTAAAGAATGTACCAGAATACACTATCAACAATGAACGTATTGATCTGTGCGGATTGAAGGTTAAGCCCATGAGAGGCAAACCCTCGGGAACTTCTTTCACCGCCGCTGATTCACCTATTAAGTTCGGCAATTATGTCACCTACCGTGTCGGAATGAACGGAAAAGCACAGCATGTTGACAACCGTTTCTATGTCTCCGAGATCATCAACGTGCATCGTAAGTCGATGTTCGACAAGGTGAGGGCGAAAGATGCCTGCGGAAAAGTTAAGGGTGACAAAATCAAAGTCATTAAATATTCTACTGCCGATCGTTTCTATATCACTTATAGTAAGTAATGCGTGATCGGTGACCGGTGATACGATCGAGTCACGGGTCACAGGTCACGAATACAACGAATAAACAATTAAACAGTTAAACAATTCAAGAATTAACTAACAACACGGGGGTGCCCAACTGAGTGGCAAGAGTTGCCACACATGGCTGAGAGTAAACCCCTAGAACCTGATCCGGATAATACCGGCGGAGGAAAAAACATGAAAAAAAAAGTTCTTAATGCGTGTGCATTGAGCAAAATGCTCTGCACAATCGTGGCGCTCTGTGCCACAAGTCAACTCACTTATGGTCAAACTCGCGACAGCGTGCAGCTGCAACGCCTGCAGAAGGTCATTGTTAGCGACTCACGTGTCAGCAACAAGGTTCCGCTGACCACCAGCACGGTGGACAAGGAGGAATTGCATGACGCTGGAGCCAGCGTAAGTATGCCCTTTCTCCTCGAGACTCAACCTTCGGTGGTGGCGTCGGGTGAAAACGGCACTGTCGGCGCCACAGCTCTGCGTATCCGTGGTGTAGATGCCAGCCGCATCAATGTCAACATCAACGGCATCACCCTCAACGACCCCGAAAGCCAGGCTGTCTATTGGTACAACATCCCCAACCTCGGAGGCATGGCGCAGAGCCTGCAGATACAGCGTGGCGTGGGGGCTTCGACAGGCGGTAGCCCCGCATTCGGTGCCGCTATCAACCTGCAGACACTCAACGCTAACAACAAGCCTTATGGTGAACTGTCTCTGGGTAACGGCAGCTGGAACACTCGCGAGATGAGTCTTGGCGCCGGTACGGGAATCATGAAGAGTGGTCTGAGTTTCGACTTCGCCTACACGGGTCTTACCAGCGACGGCTTTGTGCGCAGTTACGGCACCGACCAGCACAGCTTCTTCGGCAGCGCCAGCTGGTATGGCAAACGCACCCTCATCAAGTTGCTCACCATAATCGGAAGCCAGACAACTGGAATCACCTGGGACGGCGCCTACAAGGAGCAACTCGACATTGACCCTACTTACAATCCTTCGGGCGAATATGTTGCCGACGACGGCAGTATACAGTACTATCGTAACGAGACAGACAACTATTGGCAGCGTCACTACCAGCTATATGTGTCCCACATGTTCTCCGACAGATGGAACATCAACGGTGCCATCGACTTCACGCACGGCGACGGCTACTACGAGCAGTATAAAGCAGGTGCCTCATATAAGAAAAAACTGTTCCTCCCCAACAGCGGATCTGGTGACTACACCACTCGCAAGCAGATGGACAACAACGCCCTTGCCGGCAATCTGGCTTTGCGCTATAAAGGCGATAAGCTCTCGCTCTCTCTTGGCGACAATGTCCTCTATTTCGACGGTGACCATTTCGGCAACGTGTTGTGGTTCCGCGACACAGCCATACATGTTACCACTCCCTATGAGTGGTATCGCTATAATGGCAACAAGGTTGACAATTCGGTTTATCTTAAAGGCACCTACGACTTCAACGAGAACCTTAATATCTATGCCGACCTCCAACTCCGCATTGTCAACTACAACCTTACAGGAAGCACCGACGACCGCGACACATCCAAGAACCAGTGCATGGTCGACTTCCATGAGACCTATATCTTTCCGAATCCCAAGGTTGGTCTCAACTACCGCATAAATGACCATCAGCGCACCTATTTCGTCGCCGGACTGAGTCATCGTGAACCCACCAAGAGCGACATCAAGGAGGCAATAGCCAATGGCGAGACTGTCAAACCTGAGTCGATGCTCGACATCGAATGGGGCTATCAGTTGGCGCATAGCAACTGGGCTTTCAAGGCAAACCTCTACGCCATGCTCTACAAAGATCAGTTGACCCCCAACGGTGATCTCAGCAGCAGCGGTTATAAACTGATGGAGAATGTCGACAAGAGTTACCGCATGGGTATTGAATTGGAGGGAGGCTACCGCTTCTCTGAACTGTTCCGTCTCGACGCCAACCTGACGCTGAGTCAGAACAAGGTTATTGACAATGTCTTCACCGACTTCAATGATGGCGATGCTGTTACGCAGACCGTCACCAAGACCACCGACCTCGCTCTGTCGCCCAACATCATAGGGGCCGCCATCGCCACCTTTACGCCTGTCAAGAACGGTAAAATCCAGCTAGTAGGTAAATATGTGGGCAAGCAGTATGCTGACAACACCAGCCGCGAATGCTACGCTATCGACCCCTATTTCCTGCTCAACGCCAAGATTTCCTACACCTGGCAGCTGAAAGGTTCGCAAGAGTTTGAAGCCCAGTTGCTGGTCAACAACATTCTCAACCACAATTACCGCCTCTGCGCATGGGTAGAGGATTGGGCTGAAGGATGGGATGCCGTGAATGACACCGAGAACGACTACCGTCACCATATGGCTTATCTTCAGCAGCCCGGTTGTAACTTCATGGCACGTCTTATATATAGATTCTAGTGACCTGTGACCCGTGACCTGTGACTCAATCGTATCACCGGTCACCGGTCACGATTAAACGAAATACCATATCAACATTCACCATCTTGGAATTCTCAATTCTTGATATCATTGGCGCCGTCATCGGTCTGTTCTATATCGTCAGCGAATATAGGGCAGACCGGTGGCTTTGGCCCATCAGTCTGCTGATGTCGCTGTTTTACATTATCATTGATTTCTCGGCAGGCTATTTCGCCAACGGTTCCATCTGTTGCTACAATTTCATTATGTCAATCTACGGCATATTGGTATGGCGCGGATTAATCAAAAGTAAAGAGAAAGTCGATCGCCCTATCAGTTCCTGTCCTGTGAGCTATGTCAAATGGATTGTCGCTGTGGTGGCAGTACT
This sequence comes from Bacteroidales bacterium UBA1223, assembly GCA_002309155.1. Taxonomy (GTDB): domain Bacteria; phylum Bacteroidota; class Bacteroidia; order Bacteroidales; family P3; genus Colimorpha. The sequence goes on from DBXB01000018.1 coordinate 12,937, forward strand.
GTCACTCTTTCTGTGGTGGTTGCTGGGCTTCATAGGCGAGAGTAACCATCCTCTCATCGACGGCATCTCAGCTGGACTTTCCATCGTTGGCATGTGGATGTTGACGCAGAAATGGTGGCAGCAATGGATATGTTGGATGTTAGCCAACCCAATGATGGTTGTCCTTTTCTGGCTGTCGGGCAACTATGCTTCGGCAGTGTTATATATCGTCTTTGAAGTGTTCTGTATAATGGGTATAATTTCCTGGAGGAGAAAAAGTATATGAGCAATGCAATTATTCTAGCTAATGGGTCTTTCCCGCGCCGTTTGGAGGCTCTCCAGGCGATGCAGGAGATTCCTTTGTTGATATGCTGTGACGGCGCTTATAACCGCCTCGTTGAGAGCCGTATCTTTGCCAATGCGGAGAGAATTCCTGAAGTCCATGTGGTTGGCGACGGCGATTCGTTGAGCGACGCAATAAGAAACCATCCTCCTTTTCCTACAGTTTTTGTGAATGACTACAAAGACCAGGAGACCAACGACCTTACCAAGACGGTCAAGTATGCCGTATCGAAAGGTGTTGACCGTATAGTTATTCTCGGTGCCACGGGATTGCGCGAGGATCATGCCCTTGCCAATATCAGTCTTCTGGCAGATTATTCATCCATGCTGACCCTTGCGGGGAAACCCCTTGGTGTCAGGATGTACAGCGACTACGGCTATTTCACGCCGTTGACCTCCTCACGTGAGATACATTCTTTTGCAGGACAGCAGGTCTCGCTGTTTCTGCTCGAAGGCGATGTGCGTCTGAGTGTCGAGGGATTGAAATATCCTGTCGAGAACAGAACGTTCCGACATTGGTGGGAGGGTTCTTTGAATGAAGCGTTGGGCGACAGGTTCACAGTGAATCTCTCAGGTTCAGGCACACTGCTGGTCTATCAGACGCATGATGCGAAATGATGAGAGTTTAAAAGGTTTGAAAGGTTTAAAAGGTTAAAAAGGTTTGAAAGTTTAGAGTTTTCTAGAGCTTCTAGGGTTTCTAGAATTTTCAACTTTCAATTTTCAATTTTCCATCATAGCATCTTCTTCAGCAGGTCCTGTCCTATATCGCGACGGTAATAGCGACCTTTCCATTTTACAAGCTCAGCGGCCTGCATACTCTGTAGTATGGCGTTGGGAAGGGATGGTGACAATGTGGTGATGCATAGCACACGTCCTCCGTTGGTGACAAGCTTGTTCTCATTGGACTTGGTACCGGCATGGAATACGATAGAATCCTTCACATTGTCCAATCCGGTGATGACGTCGCCTTTTCTGTATGATTCTGGATATCCTTCGGCGGTGAGCATCACGCATGCCGCATAACGGTCGTCAATCTCTAACGACTCTTCGTTGAGTTCTCCTTCCCATGTGGCTTCGAACAGAGACACGATGTCGCTCTTGATGCGGGGGAACACCGACTCGGTCTCAGGGTCTCCCATACGTACGTTGTATTCTATCACGTAGGGCGACAGTGTCCCGTCAGGAGCGTCTACCGCCATGAGTCCCAGGAAGATAAATCCTTTGTACTGTATATTTTCCTTCTGCAGACCTTTCACTGTGGGTATCACTATGTTGCGTTCCACCTTCTGCATGAAGGCTTTGTCGGCGAAAGGTACGGGACTTATCGAGCCCATACCGCCGGTATTCAGACCTGTGTCGCCCTCACCTATACGTTTGTAGTCTTTTGCCGAAGGCAGTATCTTGTAGTGCTTGCCATCGGTGAGGACAAATACTGATAGTTCAATACCTGAGAGGTACTGCTCTATCACCACCGATGCCGATGCCTCGCCGAACTTGGCGTCGTTGAGCATATGTGAGAGTTCTTCTTTGGCTTGCTCCAGATTGTCGAGGATGAGCACACCCTTGCCCGCCGCCAGACCGTCGGCTTTGAGCACGTATGGAGGATTCATCGTCTCGAGGAATTTGACGCCATCTTTGAAAGTCTCTTTGGTGAACGTCTTGTATGCGGCTGTCGGAATATTATAACGTTGCATGAACTGCTTGGCGTAGTCCTTGCTTCCCTCCAGCCGGGCACCTTCTTTCGAAGGACCTATAACCATGACGTTGTGCAAAGTCTTGTCGTTGGCGAAATAGTCGCTGATGCCGTCAACAAGCGGTGCTTCTGGTCCTACGACAATCATCTGGATGTCGTTAGTCTTCACAAATTTGGCAATAGCTCCGAAATCGTCGAGTTTGAGTGTCGCATTTGTGCCACACTGGGCAGTACCTGGATTGCCTGGGGCGATAAAGAGCTTGCTACACTTAGGGCTTTCAGCTATTTTAGCGGCTATGGCATGTTCGCGGCCGCCCGAACCAAGAAGAAGAATGTTCATATCGTAGTTGTTTATTGTTGAAACGTGATATATCGGTTTTTATTGTTCAATGTCATCTCGTTTACTCACTGTCAGGCTTCAGAATATAGATTGTCACACCTTGTCAATCTTCAGATAATCGTCCATAATGCTTGCCTCTACTTCAAACACCTCATGTATCCTCTCAGGAGTCAAAGCCTCACGGGTAGGACCTTTGTAGATGAGTTTGGTGTCGTGAAGCAGCATGGTCTCTGGACAGTAGCGGAGCGCTAGGTTGAGGTCGTGTACCACGATGAGTATGGTCTTGCCCTTCTTGTGGTTGATGTCACGCAGCAGTTCCATTATCTCGAACTGGTGTGCTATGTCGAGGTTGGAGGTGGGCTCGTCGAGTAGCAGGATAGGAGTCTGTTGAGCCAGTGCGCGGGCAATCATCACCCGCTGCAGTTCTCCGCCACTCATCTGCGACGGCGTCGAGAGTCTCAGATGCCATGTGTTGGTCTGCCGCATACATTGTTCCACGATACTCCAGTCTTGTTCCGACTCGTTTTGCAGACGCCGTTGGTAAGGGTTGCGGCCCATCAGGACAGTCTCGAATGCCGAGAAGTCGATGTCCGTCTGGGGGTGCTGCATCACAAAAGCTATGTTTTGAGCCATAATGCGGGGTGGGAGAGTAGAGACAGGTGTGTCGTTGATAGTGATGGAGCCTTCTTTGGGTTTCGTCAGGTTGGCGATACACCGCAGCAGTGTCGTCTTTCCGCATCCGTTGGGACCCAGAATGGCGCAGAAGTCGCCGTCGTTGACTGTGGCGGTGATGTCGTGGAGAATCTCTTTGTCTCCGTACGAGTATGTGACGTTCTGTATTGAAAGCATCAGAGTTTGCGTTTGGATTTGTAAAGAAGGTAGATGAACATAGGAGCGCCCACCAGCGAAGTTATCGACCCCACAGGGAGTTCGTTAGGAGGGATGAGGGTCCTTGCCATCGTGTCGCACAGCAACAAGAACAGTGCTCCGGCGAAAATTGACAGTGGCACTATCCGTCGGTTGTCCGACCCTATAAGCAGTCTCACGCAGTGGGGCACCACCAGTCCGACGAACCCTATAACTCCGCATGCCGACACGCAGAACGCCACCATCAGCGTGGTGAAGAAGAGCAGCCTGCGTCGCACCTTCTCGACGTCGACACCAAGACTTTGGGCTGTCTCGCTGCCGGTGAGCAACAGGTTCAGGTCGCGTGAGTAATAAAGTACCACGGCGATGCCAAGAATCACTATCGGAAGGACTATCCACACATCCATCCACGATGCCGATGCAAAGCTGCCCATGGTCCAGAAGATGATGCTCTCCATCTTGTCATGATGCAGAGCCATAAGTAGTGAGATGACAGCGGTGATCAGGAATGTCAGGCACACTCCTGTGAGGAGTAGCGAGGTGGTGTGCATCCTGTTGCCTATCGACGCCACCTTGAAGATCAGCAGTATGGTGAGTAGTGCCGACACCAGAGCCATGCTTCCTATGCCGAAGAGGTGTGCCTCAAGACCCATCAGTATGGCGAGGGCGGCGCCCAGCGAAGCCCCCGACGAGATGCCCAGCACGTAAGGGTCGGTCAAGGGGTTGCGGAACACAGCCTGATAGGTGGTTCCGCATACCGACAGGGCGGCGCCGACAATAACTACAAGGCATACACGAGGCAGTCGGAGATTCCAGAAGATAGGTGTCTGGAAGAGAGTCTTCATATCCAGATCCACCACACCCATAGTGGCGCAGAGGAACATCGCCAGCACTGTGAGGATGGCGAGTGCCAAAGATAGTATGACGGTATGTGACTTATGGTTTGATGGCGCTTTCATCGGACCTGGTTTATTTTAGAATTGTGAATGGTTGATATGTTGATACGTTGATACGTTCGCTCGTCAAGCTGACTCGCTACATTTAATCTATTCTGCGGTGCTCGCAGGCTATGCCACGCGGGGCTCACCAGATATGTTGATATGGAATAATCGTTTAATCGTTTTCTCGTTTAATCGAACTCATTTGTCCCTTTAACTCCTCTTAACTTCCCTTAACTTCCCTCAACTCCTTTTCCTCCCTGTCGGCTGTTGCGGTTTTCGAGCTCTTTGTTCACTAGCTGGGGTATCTCTTCGTTGCGTATCAGCTTTCCGTCGGCACGGCGCCAGCTGCGGTCGGGAAAAGCCTGGTAGCGGGGAGGCACCTCACCTGCCAGACGTTCTATCATGATGTCGGGACGCAGCCGTTCCAGGAAGTCGCATACAAGCTTTATATATTCTTCAAGTGAGAATTGACGATACAATTCAGGGTTCTCCATCGCCTCTTTCTCCATCGGTGTACCTTTGAAGATCTGCAGTTGGTGGAGTTTTAGTGAGTTAATCGGCAAAGAGTTTATTATTCCGGCTTCATCGATTATCTGTTGCCGTGATTCGCCTGGCAGACCGATGATAAGATGGGCGCCGCAATGGATGTTGCGTTCAGCGGTGGACATGATGGCTCTGCGTGATGTCTCGAAATCGTGACCACGGTTGACCCTCTTCAATGTTTCGTCGTAGCACGACTCAATGCCGTATTCCAAAGCGATGAAATAATCCCTTTCCAGCCGGCTCTCTCTTCCTAGTGCGGCGAGCGACGCTATGAGGTCGAGTTTCCTGTCGTCAACACAGTCGGGACGGGTGCTGATGACAAGTCCGCAGACGTCAGGGTGCGACAAAGCTTCGAGATAACGTTGCCTGAGGGTCTCCTCAGGGGCGTAAGTATTTGAGTAGGCTTGGAAGTAGGCTAGGTAATGACGGGTGTTGGGGTAGCGGTGCCTATGGAATAGGATGCCCTCGTCGAGTTGTTGGGTTATGCTCTTCTCGGGGGTGCAGTAGGAGGGGTTGAAGGCGTCGTTCAGGCAGAATGTGCATCCCGCATTCTCACGGTCGCCACGGTTAGGACATGAGAAACCTGCGTCAATAGACAGTTTCTGTAACCGTGACCCGTAGATTCTGCGGAAAAAGTCGGAATATGAGTTATATCTGTGCATCCTCTCCTTAGCCTATCAGAAAGTCCCCTATCATACGAATCTCCAGTTTGATGTCTCTTTTCTTGATATACGACTCCAGGTGGAGCAGGCATGCAGGTTCCGTCGAGGTTATCACTTCAGCTCCCGCCAACAGTGCGTTGTCGACTTTACGCTGTGCCAGACTGTCGGATATTGTTGTGAAATTGTTTGCGAATGAGCCGCCGTATCCACAGCATACATTCTGTTGAGGCATCTCCACCAGTTGTAATCCGGGGACCATGGAGAGTATCTGGCGAGGCTCGTTGCGTAGACCTTTGATGCCGGGATGGGCGAGCGACGTGTAGTCGCGGAGTGTGGTGCAGTGGTCGAGTATGGTGACTTTGTGAGGGAATTCAGGAATAGCAATATCCGATAAATTGGCAATATTTGCCAGAAAATCGGTCAAATCGAAACATCTGTCGATAAACTGGCGGTAGTCGTTGTGGAACGTAGTATTGTGAAACAGTTTTGGGAAATGTTGCTGTATGTAAACCACCGTGGCACTTGATAACGATACTATGTATCGGCATTTGTCGAAGCTCTCAATCATAGTCTCGCCCAACACTTTGGCTCCCTCATAATCCCCCTGGTTGTAAAGCTCCATACCTGTCGATGCCATCTCCTGTGGATAGTAGACAGTAAAGCCCAGATTTTGCAGCAATTGATAGGCGTTCATCGCCGACTGTGGCGCAAATTGGTCGATGGAGGTGGGCACCAAAAGACCTATTGTTGTCGATGGGAATTGAGGGACGCTATGTGAGTTATTATCGGTCATATATCACGTATTAGGATTTGCAAAGATACGGTAAAAAAATGGAATACAGAAATCATTTTTGTTTTCGCCAACACATGAAAACCAACAATAACTTCATCTTTTCTCCGTTACTATCATAAGTGAATTGTTGATACGTTGATATGGTGATATGATGATATGATAATGATTACAGAATTGTTGATTTAGTAAATTGTATCTGAAGTTAAAGTTTTTCGCTTGATTTGATTTATTTCTTAGGTGCTGACTCACTTACGTTAATTAAATGCTAAGGTGTTCGCGACCTTCGGTTCAAAGCCTGCAGAGCAGGCAGAAGGTTAAAGTTTCTCAATTTTCATTTGTCCCTTAACTTCCCTTAACTCCCTTTAACTTCCCTTTGCCGAAGGCTGCGAACACCATAAAAAATTAAATAAATACAGTGAGCAACTCCCTTTACCCCCCTTGTTAACCCCCAATATTTTACAATACCATGGAAAACATCATCCTGCTCTGTCTTGCTGTTCTCCCAGTCTTCGTGTTGGGATTTTTTGTCTACCGTAAAGACAAATTCGAGAAAGAGCCTGTACGTATGTTGCTGAAGGCTTTCATCTATGGATGCCTCTCAGTGGTGCCCGCCATCTTTCTCGAGCAGTTGCTGTCGCTTCTTTACACCAACATGGGTGGTGACAGTCTGCCGGGAGTCTTCCAAGGAGCCTACACTGGATATATAGTGGCGGGCTGTTCCGAGGAGTTGAGCAAGTTGGTGCTACTGACCCTTGTGATATGGAAAAGTCGAGAGTTCAATGAGTATTTCGACGGAGTGGTCTATGCCACCTTTGTCTCGCTCGGGTTTGCCGGATTGGAGAATGTGATGTATGTCTTCGGACAGGACAGCTATGCGTCGGCGCTGGCGACAGGCTCCATGCGCGCTATACTCTCTGTCCCCGGTCATTTCCTGTTTGGCGTGGTGATGGGTTATTATTTTGCTCTTGCCAAGTTTCAGCCCGAAAACCGCTCCAGCAATTTTTTCAAAGCCTTCTTCTATCCCATGTTGCTTCACGGCACCTACGATGCGCTGCTGATGATACCCGAAGCGATGGGCGAGGACACCATGGTGCTGTCGGGTATCCTCTTCGTGCTGTTCATCTTTTTCGACATCCGACTCTGGAAGATTGGAATGCGGCGACTCAACCATCTGCAGGAGCTCAGTCAGCAGCAGGCCTATTCTTACGATGACAACGCAGGTTATGACGATGAGGGTGGAGATGACGACAATTACCAAGGTGGTGGCAATTCGAATTCAGGTGATGCCTTCTCCGGCTTTAACTGGGAGGTGTGAGTGATTGTTTAATTGTTGATTGTTTAACTGTTTAATTGTTGTTAAGGTGTTAAGATGTTAAGATGTTAAGGTGTTAAGTTGATAAGGTGAAGGTTAAAGATTTCTAGAGTTTCTAGTTCTTCTAGTTTCTCTAGAGTTTCTAGAATTTTCAATTTTCAATTTTTATTTTTCAATTTCACCATTCACTATTTTATCCACTGAAAATCAATTAAAATAAAAATTTATTTGGTGCGTATTAAAAATAGTTGTACTTTTGCACTCGCAAAAAAGGGGTATTAGCTCAGGTGGCTAGAGCGTTTGACTGGCAGTCAAAAGGTCATGAGTTCGACTCTCATATACTCCACAAAAAGGGTCTTAATTGAGACCCTTTTTTTCGTTAATCTTGTCAAGTATCTGCTTTACGGTGACACATAGTTCCTCGCCATCCGAATAGTCGGCTCGGCAGGCATAGTTCACTCGGTCTTCTTGTATAAGTCGCATCGCCAACGCTCGTTTGCTGTTGTCCCCGTATACGGCGATGGCATGACCTCCCTGTCCTTTTACCACACTCATACTGGGGACATCCGTCTCACCGTCGCCAAAGTATATCATGTGCTCGAAGGGTATGGCGCGGTCTTCTTTTGCCACATATTCGTTGATTTTCTTGTTGTCGCTCACCTCACGTATTCCTTTGTTTATCTTGAAGAGGAACTGTGTCTTGGTGGTATAATCCACAGCGACGGCGGGCCAGTAGGCAACGCCGTCGACATTATACAAAAACGAGCAGGCGTAGATATTCTCAAACTCTTTGGCTATCGGCGTTCCTTCTATCATCTCCCTGAGTCCTGAGGAGTTGATGTAGTGTTTTATGTTCAGTCCGATGGATTTGCCATATTGATTTATCAAGGAGAACCACTCCGTCACTCCTTTGTATAGTTCCACTTTTGAACCGAACTTACGGAACGACTCTCGTTTCAGCGATATATTATTTGTCGCCGCCTCCTGAAGCATCAGGTACATATAGCAGAGTATCCCGCTGGCGTCATTCCCCGTCGCCATTCTGACCACCTTCTCCCAAAACTGTGTCGGGTCTTTGCCGATGGCCTGCACAAAACCGAACTCCTGCATATTTCCTGGCGAGAGAGTTCCGTCGAAATCGTAGACAAGTGCTACGTCGATATCTTTCTTTGTTGTCATAATGTTATAATTCTTCCAATGTATCCAACAATACCTTGATAGCCGCAAAGTAGCGCTCATTTGGTTTTAAAACGGAAAGTCATCTTCCCCCGAGTCCTGCTTTTGAACCTGATTTTGCTCCATCCGTTGTCTCTGCTCCTCTTCCACTTGTTCGTGTATTCTGTAGGCTTCGGTTGCGAATTTCTTGAATTCTTCGTCAGAACTGAAGATTATGTCCTCCATAGTTAACATCTCATGCACCTTTGCATAATACATCCAAACATTCTCTATGAGTTCAAGTCTCTCTGGAGCTGTTTGGAACAACTCGATATGGCCGTTACGGGCACGGGCATATTCCTTAATCCCGAAATCAACCGTGCGGTCGTCGTAGCGGTAGGCCATCAGCTCTGTGTTAACCATCTGTCGGCTCAACTCCTCCAGGATGCGGTTCGCCTGCTCCTCCTCGGTATTCTTATCGTAGCGCCAACCGATGGAATGTCGCTCCGGCCAGAAGTTCAGCAGTAGCTCTTTTGTGGAGAGTAGGTCGCGTAGTCGCTGGTAGGTGTCGTCGTTGGCCACATGGACCACAAATGTCCAAGGTTCTATCTCAACCAGATGTCCCTCCTTCGACACCGCCTCACAATCCAGCGGACCCTCGTATGTTTGGTAGTAGCGCATCTGGATGTCCGGGAACGAGGCCACCACCTCATCCATGATTTCAATTGCTTTCTCGGCGCATGCCTTCCTTACATCATAGATGCCGATACCCCAATGGCGGTTATACCACAAGGGGTTCCCCATATCTGCATCTAGGAAATCGAGTTCGATAAACGGTTTCATATCTTGGGGAACCGTTTCCTCTATCAGTTCTTTGGCGCGGGCCGCCATCTTCTCGGCATCCTCACGGTGCTTAACGAGTAGCCCTACTGAAATAATTGCACTCATACTTTCTTATTATAAACTTCATACAACTCCAGTCGAGGCTGTGGCAACCAGCAAAAGCGGAAAAGTCTATTTTCTTAACCGAGTTGGGAATCTTGATGCTGGCGAGATTGGTGCAACC
>DBXB01000018.1:22640-36661 GCA_002309155.1 Bacteroidales bacterium UBA1223
TCAGTTACCGAATCAGGAATCTCGATGCTGGAGAGGTCGGTGCGGTTGGCGAAAGCCTTTGCTGCAATCACTGTTGTTCCTTCGGGTATGTTTCCCACCCAGTTTTCTACTTTGTATTCTTTTTTCATAACTCTTATTACTTCCCTAATACCATATTAATGTCGAATGTATCCCAGAATTTGGCCTGGAGATGCTTGATATCTTTCAGGAGCATATCCTTCGTTATGCGGTAACTGNNCTGGGATAGATGTCGACGAAGCAGCCGTCGACGAAGCAGTCGGTGAGGGTCTTCTCGGCTTCGCCCACCGTCATTCTGCTGTCGAGCGTCAGCAACTCCTCCCCTAAGTTAGGGGAGGTGGCCGCAAGGTCGGAGGAGTGTGTCCGAGATTTTAAAAGCCCTTTCAACGGCACCTCGTCGAGTTGGCGCCGTTTGTTGTGGATGATGCGTACCTCGGCCTTTCCGTCGAAAAGATTGTCGAAGAAATGGCTGAACTCGCCGACGGTCATCTCGTCGGTGATGCTCAGCACCTGTTCAACCTGTTCGAAGGCATAATTCTCTATCTCAGTTGTCCCTTTGGTCATTGTTTTGCGTATGATACGTGTCGTTGCTTATGTGTGGTATCATTAATCCCACGGATTTATATCGTCTTTCCGTAAGATATTGGTAATATATCCGTTGACCGTTATAGTGTCGAGGGAGAGTGATTCGAAGGGATAATCCTCGGTGATGGTGAACGTCCGCCGGCTGTCGGTGAACTCCAGCCTGACCGTACCCTTGGGCAGCTTTACCATTTCTAGATTGGTACATCCAAGGAAAACGCCTGCGGCAATCTGCTTTACCGATGCCGGGAGTACCACCGTCGTCAAGTCGGTTCTTCCACGGAAGACATCTGTCCTAACCACCTTTGTACCATCGGGTATAATACCCACTCCGTTTTTGATTTCGTATGTTGTCATAATAGTTTTATTTCAGTGTGCAAAGTTACTAAATTTTTACAAATCATGCGGCAAAACCTATCCTTCTTGTCGCAGGCGAACTTATCTTCTCGTTGTCGCACAGTTCCTCGAGCGCTGACTGTGGATCTTTCGCATCCCCGTGCAGTATGCAGCTGACGGCATATTTGCGGGCGATGTTCTCTATCTGACCGCCACTGAAATCGTACTTCTCGGCGAGGGACTCGGCAATATCCGTCAGCAACTCGGGAATCATCGTCTGCCATATCTTTGAGCGTACCGCAGCGTCGGGACGCTCGAAGCGTATCTTGTAGAGGAATCGGCGCTCGAATGCGCTGTCGAGGTTCTCCGTCAGGTTGGTGGTGGCGATGAGGATGCCGTCGAGGGTCTCCATCTCCTGCAGGATGATGTTCTGGATGGTGTTCTCCATCTTGTCTACGGCGTTCTCCGCCCCCTGCTTGCGGATGCCTATGATGGCGTCGGCCTCGTTGAAGAGTAGGATAGGGGCGACGTCGAACTTAGCTACCAGCGCACGGTAGCGGTCAAAGAGGGCTTTGATGTTCTTCTCGCTCTCGCCGACCCATTTGCTCTTGATCTGTGGCACGTCGACCACCATCAACTGACGCCCCGTGTGGCGCGCCAACTGGTACACAGTCTCGGTCTTGCCTGTACCGGGGCCCCCGTGGAAGAGACAGGTGAACCCCTGACGGAATCCCCGCTGTTCCATGCGTTTGTGAATCTCTTTATACTGCTCCAATCCCAGCAGCGAGGTCAGTTCCTTGACCTGGCGGTTCACGCTGTCGTTGAAGAAAAGTTCTTTGGTCGTGAGACCCTCGGGTAGCAGCACGTCGGCGAGTTTCTCGTCAGCACCACCGATATGGAACTCGCCCAGCAGGTCTCGCTTGGCCTCTTCGGTGAGTTTGTAGCGCGTATTGTCGGCGATACCCTCGACGCATAGGTGCTCTATCAGTTTGTCCCGCATCAGCCTGTGGTCGCCACGTCGCAGGTTGGCTTTGGCTCGGTTGAGGTCGCCCTTGTCGAAGAAGAGGTCCTCCAGCTGGCCGAAGCGGATGTCGTCGTCGTTGTCGTTGATGAGTTTGTGGCAGAAGAAGAGCACCAGCATCATATCCACGTCACTGAGGTTGAGCGCATCGATTTTCTGTGCCAGGGCCACCTGGGGGTTCTCCTCTATCATGGCCTTCATCTCCTCCATCAGTTCGCAGGCGGAGACGGCATCGTCGTTGAGGTCTTCGAACCACATGTTCATATATTCCATCATACCGCCGGCGTCGAGTCCTGTGCGTTTGGGCAGTTGGTACACCTCGTTATGCTTGAGGGCTTTGACGACAGTAGCAGGCACATCGAATGAGTCTTCGTCTTGGACGTCGCGGTAGCGCAGCAGACGGCGGTGGACCAGTGCGTCGATGTCGGAACCGTAACTGAGGATGCGAATGGTGTTTAGGTCGAGGAAGGATGCCAGGTCGTCGAAGTCGATGCGGCGCGGACCTTTCTCCATGCATACGCAGAAGAGTGCAGCCTGGCGGGATGTGATGCCGTAACTGTCGGCAAGGAACTTCAGTTCTGCCTTGCGGTCGATGAAGAACTGGTCGCAAAACATAGAGTCTTTCGCTCCTTCAACGACGCTCTCGATGGCTCCGAGGAGCGTCAATTTTGAATTCCGAGTTTTCGTGCTGTTGTCGGTGACTTTCGTTTTTCCCATAATGCATGATTTTTTGGTTTTCTACTATTAAATTAGTGACGAATGCCAAAATTTCAAAACATTAACAGTTTTTAACTCCACACCACTCGATAAAAAGATAAAGCCCGCCGGGCAGCTGCACGGCGGGCTTTATCTTATTCAGGTCTAGTTAAATTCGGGTGGAATTCAAACCTGCATCATCCTGTTGATGTTGGTCACGTACGACTGCCTGACAGTATACCCCTCAGGCGGATGTGTTAGTGAATGCTGGCTTATTCTGTTGGCGATGTCGGGTTCTTCACTGTCTATTTCAAAAAGGATAAAGACTGAAGATTCTCTCATTTTGTAGGGAATGTCTCCAATCTGATCTTTCGTTATCAGTTTAGGACCCTGTTTCAGTCTGAAGACGATGGGGTCTCTCAATTTGTGCAATACGAGATACCGTGCGCTTACGAACCCCTCGGCCAGTGCCAGAGAACCTGGACTGTCTCCCAGTCCTATCGCATATTTCCCAACTCTGCGAATCTCTTCTGCCGTTTGGTCGCAGTTGTTGTCGTCCACCACCACGCATTTCCCCACAGGCATGGAACCTTGTTTCTGCATCTGACTCTCGATTTTCTCCTGTGGATTGTCATCCAACCCGCATTTGGAGATGTAGAAATGTCTGCGCAGTTCGTCCATTAGCGTACTGTCGTTCCCATCCTTCTTTTCGACGGCCAGTGTATAGACATTCTTGGCGTCGGGAGTGCGGTATAGTTTTCCCAGTAGTTCCTGGAAATGGGTTGTGATGTATTGCTCCGAGTCGTCGGCATCATAACCTTTAAGGGCAAAGAAAGTGTACTTTTCCTCCAAAATGTGTTGAACTCTCTCGCGGAATCGTTTACGAACTTCTGTTTTCCAAGCCAATTTGTTGCCGGCATTGTTGCGGGCATACATGGCCAGCACAAAGAGGAAATTTACGTCGTAATGACTTAGCAGAAGGGTGTCGCGGTCAAAGAGGCGGTCGCTGAACTGCGACGACTCATGCAGGTTCATTCCGTCATGAAGCCGTAGTGCATCGTCGTTATAGTCTAGCTGCTCGAAATCCACTCTGGCACTGATGAAGAAGTTGGGTATCACGTTGTAGCCCTCCGTGCGGTCGTCGCGCAGACGTATCTTGTATTCCTCGTCCTCGCATTTGGTGTCGCCACTCAGGGCGTCGAAACTCCACTGGATGACATTGCGGGCATAGGTGAATTGCTTGCTGATGGAATTCTCGCCCACAGGTGTGCTGTGCTTGTAGTATTTGCTGTCACCGATGTAGTACACTGCCGACTCTTCGTTCGTGGGCATCAGTATGGAGTCCACCCACAGGTGGTCCACTGTCTTCCCGTCGCTCTGGTCTGCCAGCCGTGGGGGCAGTTTGTTGCGGTCGGTGCCTATCAGTTCGTCGATGATGGCCTCGAACACTATATTGAAGTTCTTTACCAGGACATATTCGCGCTCGTTTACCTCCACTTTTACCCTGCGACTCTGGTCAAAGAAGGCGAAGCAGAGTTCCCACAGGTAAAGCGCCTTATCGGAGAAATACTTGTGTCTTATCTTTAGAAGGCGTGTGCGTCCCTGTCCTTTCAGCAATACCTCAAACCGCGCACCTGTAATCAGGTCGTAGTTTACGGGGATGCTTACGGGGAACCCGTAGTGGCGGTGTATGTATTCGAGGATGGAAAAGAAGATGACGAGCAGTTCCTCGTCGAAGTTGACCTGTCGTTTCTTATTGATGGGGTTCAGGTAAACGGGAGTTCCGTCCTGCACCATTGCTTGCGAGTGGCTTATGGTTCGCGTCCAGTTGATTTTGTTGTATCCCGAGTGGATGTTGCGCAGCACAAAGAAGAAAAAATCCTTGTTGTCGCGGTTGAAGCGCTGTAGGGCCAGCAGGATGTCAAGGTAGGTGTTGCACTCCTGAAGTCGACCGCTCGACATGAACTGCACCAGTTGCTGCTGCACTACATCGCTGTTGGGGTGTGAGTCGCGAAACACCACTATTGCCCGGTAAATCCATACTGACAGTTTGTAGATGAAGTCGTATTCCTCTTTCTCCAGTACCTGTTGCTCGGAGAGGTTTATTACCTCCTCGGGGTTGTATTTGCCGAACAGCAGATCTTTCTTCTTTCCATCCACTACTCTCTCTTCCAGCAGCACTTTTGGCAGAATGAACACCATGTCCCCCTCGCTGTTGTTCAGTTGGGGATTGTAGTAGTAACCCACATGGTTTACCGATACCATCCCTTTTATGTTTCGCAGGTTGGTTAGTCCCACGATGATGTTTTCCACCACCGTAGCGGGATACTGGTATTCTTCTATCAGGATGCGCATTGTGGCATCAGGTTATTGTATGGGGTCTATCTTGAGTTGCTCCATCAGGCTGTTTATCTTGTCCTCGTCAACCGTCCCGTCTGTCTTATAGAACTTGGTGTAGCCCCAATCCTTGCTACTGCCGATGGCGGTTGGGATACCGTAAACCTTGAACACGTCGTTCCACAGGTAGAACAGCACCTTGCCCACAAAGGTCTCTTTAGAGATAGTTTTGTTCTCCGCTTTGCAGAAATAGAAGCCCAGATGTTTATCCTCAGCGGTCTCGTCGGTCAGTAGTTCGTCGTTTACTTTGTTGAGGAATTCCGTCCACGAATAACGCTTTCCGCCGACTTCTATGTCCCAGTTCTCTTTTGCTGTGTCGATAGGTACATATGTCCAATCCCAGCGGCGTTTGAATGCGCTGTCGATAGGGAAGAGACTCTGGTCGCTCGTGTTCATCGTCGCCCAGATGTAGAGGTTGGGGGGCAAAACGAGGGCTTCTCCGCTTAAAATATCCGTAGCAACATCTTTGTCGTCGAAATGTCTATTTATCTCATTCTTTAAATCATCCGTATATCGTCCGCGAACACTCTCAAACTCTTTGTTCAAGAACTCTTTTATGTCTTTATCAGGCACAATGGGATATTCCGAAAAATCGCCATTTCCCCTATCGAGCAGTTGAAAGATATCTCCAAATATCTGAGCGCAATTGCCTCTATTAATTTCCTCGATAACCAATAACACTATTTGACGATTGTCATCATAGACTGATTCTAGTTGCCCGCCATCATTCTTTCTCTTCCTTTGTTTCTCAACGCTTGTTATTTCGATGGAGTGTCCGTATTTTTCAAATAACTTCTTCACGTCATCGCAAAACTTCTCCCAAAAGATTGAATGCATCTCGTTCACAAACCTATATTGTTTTCCGCCTATTTCAACTGAGGGCCAATTGTCTTTTATTGTTGTTTCGGTTGTTTCTGGGTCAAGCAAAAAATAGTCCGGTTTTTGGGGCGATAGTATTTTATTCCAGTCACCCACAATGTCCTCTAAAGACTCACTCACTCCTATATCGACAAATCTTTTCATCAATTCCATGCCGGCCGTTGACATAGGTGCATCCTTGCAAACCTCAACGCCATCAATTCTAACTGTTATGTCTCCAACTGTTGATTTTGAAACAGTCATTTTTGACATTGTGTTCTGCCAAATACTCCATGCTCTCACATAGGCTTTCAGAAATACTTGCGGCACAAAATCATAAACAATTTTTGTTTCCTTTACTGCGCTGTGGGGTTTAAACGTGACGCCCTCACCAGACACAACCGGAACGACCTCAGTTTCACATTCTTTCATTGTTGGCTTATATGTGCCAACAAATGAGGCGTAGTCGCTATCAGGATGAAATGTAGTGCGGAAAACATTGTCTTTGTCAAGGAGTTTTTCCACCCCCTTTATTATATGGCTTTTTCCTGTACCGGGTGCACCGTAGAAAATACGCTGAAGGGGAAGACCCTTTCCTGTTATACTGATGGGTGTCGCAACAATTTGCCCGCAGAAATCCCTTATCAGGTTGGGTAGATTGTTAGAATAACCCCATATCTGATTGTTTAAGGGGAATACGTTTTTTACCTTTTCGTCTTCGAGATTGTCACACCCCTCAAACAGCAATGAGAAAAGGATTTGTAACGATTTTTTGTTGTAGACCCTGTCGTACTTGGACTCCAGTTCCTTCAAAAAGGTCGCCAGTTCCTCAGCGGTATAGTCTGTGCGTTTTGGAGCAGGAATATTGATGTTTCTGAAACCTTCGAACTCTATGGCCATAGTGTCATTTTAATTATGGTTTATACTTATTTTTTGGCGTATTTGGCACGAACCGACTTGTCGCCAAACATGTACTTTGCAAACAGTTTTACCAGTTCAACATTCACCGAATTGCCGAACTGCTTGTAGGCGATATGGTCGTCGGGATGAATCTTGAAATTGTCGGGGAAACTCTGCATGCGGGCGCATTCACGCGGAACGACATATCTCTTGCGCATTGCCAGGATTGAGGTCTGAACGATGGCCACGAGTGCAGGGAAATATGTCGGGCGCTTAACTCTCAATCCCGATTGGCGGAACTGCATGATATGGTTCCACATCGACTCGTTCTCGCCCCTGTAAGTCTGCCACTCAAGATGACGACGCGTGTTCTGGTACATCTCAACTTTCTCTGCACGTTTCAGCCATCCGTCGATGAATTTTTTGTGCTTAAGGTAATAGGCGTGGTTCTTTGTGGCATATTCCTTCTTCCACTGCGGGTAGCTGTCGAAATCAGGTATGTCAAGTGGATCACAGAGATACTCGCCGTAGATGGGGCATCCGGGCAGGTCGCATTTCACACCCTTGATCAGGTCGTCCCACAGGTTGATGAGGTCAATTTGCTTCTGGTTGATGCGGTACTTCTCTACATCTGGTATCTCGCTATCGTCCAGCAGTATGCTCTCTATCGAACACTCAGGAAGGTCTTTCTTTTTGATATCGAACACGAATTCAGGTATGTCTCCCAAATCCTTACGGATGCACATAATGAAAACGCGTTCACGGTTCTGTGGCAGTCCTATGAAGTGGGGACTGAATATGACGGGGTCTTTCAGCACATTGTATCCGGCCTCTTGTATGGAATTATAGATTACCTCCCAGGTGTGACCGTTGTCGTGCATTGCGAGATTTTTCACATTCTCCAGTAGCATATACTGAGGCATGTGATGCTTGGCAATCCTAATAACGTCAAAAAACAAGGTGCCTCTGGTCTGATCCTTGAAACCAAGTTGTTTGCCCGCATGCGAGAATGCCTGACAAGGGAAACCTGCGCAAAGGACGTCGAAAGGTTCGATGTCTTCCGCCTTCACTTTTGTTATGTCGCCAACTGGCATAATTCCATAGTTCTCATAATATGTCTTCTGGCATTCTTTGTCAATATCACTTGCAAACACGCACTTTCCACCCAGAGATGACATTGCCTGATGGAAACCGCCGATACCGCAGAACAAATCAATGAATGTAAATTTCTTTCTTGGCATATTTTTGGATATCCTCAATAATTATTTTTGAATGATGATTATTTTTCAATGTTTAGTCTCGCCGGTACGCCCACGTCCCCGTGGGCATCACGTCTGTCTATTAGTATTCTTCCCACCAACCTTCTTCGGTCTTTACCATGATGAGGTCTTGGAAACCATATTCGTCATATTCTTCATCAACCCTCACATCCACGAACTTGTTGTCGTAGTATACGTGCCC
This sequence comes from Bacteroidales bacterium UBA1223, assembly GCA_002309155.1. GTDB lineage: Bacteria > Bacteroidota > Bacteroidia > Bacteroidales > P3 > Colimorpha. Next base: position 30,910 of record DBXB01000018.1, read on the forward strand.
TGGGTCGGTCATATAGTCATAGACTAGTCCATTTAATTTCTTATTGGCAACAAACATTAATTTACTCGGATCGAACTTCTCGTCCTCGACGATGAAACCAAACGACAACCACTTTATCTCATGGCGACGAACGGCGTATACTCCAGGTTCCTGCCCGTTGCCCTCTTCTGTCCAACGCTTTTCCCACATCGTCATGGCATTCTTTTTATCGATGACCGAAGGGAAATCGGCGTCTTCAGTTGCGTCGGAATCAACTATGAACATGAAATCGCTGAAATTCTCTCTTTCGAAGACCACCTCGTCATTTTCGTTGTATACCGTCATCTCGAACGTTCCGCACCACTCATCACCAAGACCGCAATCGACAATATACTCGCTCTCTCCCATCAGATTGTTAATATCGTCAGAGGATATTTCATCCACATTGTATATCTCGCTATCGACGGAGGCAACCTCAACTTCAAAAGCACCTTTTGTGTCGACTTCAACCCTATATTGTTTTCTTGCCATAAAATTACATTTAATATTGTCTGTATAAAGTGAGGTTTTAAAATAATTATTCTACATGTGAAATATTCTCGTCCACATAGTCGAAGATGGGTTCTTCGTCGCTGTCATCGCTGATGTCAATCATATCGTGCCCTGCAAAATATATTATGCCGTCATAGATGATGGCGTTAAGCGTTACGAGATCTTCGGCCAATAGTTCCTGAAGCACGTCTGAATAATCGCCGTAATCTTCATCAATATTGATGAAATCCAGTTTGCTTGGGTCAAACTCATCCTCATCAGGTAATTGAATGTAGAAACTGGTCGTGATTTGTTCACTTTCCTCTATGCCCATCAACAAAGCCTGTTGGGCACCTGATGCAGCCAACGATTTTTGCATGGCAACGGGTATAAAGTCAGCACCGTAAACCTCGTTTTTCTTCAGACCGAACCATGCCTGCTTGATTCCATTGCAGATATACAGTCCATAATCGTCCGTACATTCGGAATCGAGATAGGTCCTATAATCAGCCAAACCTTCTTCATCACCTTCATAGTTCTCCTCTGCATCTTCAAGCGACATTAAACCATAACTGGGATTGATTTCGTAGTCTTCAGAATAAAGTTCTTCATCTGTATCGTCATCTATAACATCTAGTCCTATCTCGCTATAAGCATGGGCGAAGATATAATCCATCAGTTGTCCGGCATCTTCACTCCACACCTGATCCCACACATCACTGAACGCTTCTTCAGCATTCATGTCATGATCCTTCAGGGTGTTTATGCTTTCTTCGTTCAAAGGCAGCATTGTTATGCGCTTAAAACCACTGCCTGATAATTCTACTCTTACTGTTTTTGCCATTAGTCAGTCATAACGATTGCCTGTACTTCGTGAGGTTCTATGTGGATAATCGAAGAGGCTTATTTCTTCTTTGTCTTTTTCACCTCCTCTATGCGATATATTGTTTTATCATCAAAAATATTCGAAAGAATAATCACCTTGAGGTCTTCTACATTGACTTTGCCTGGTGATAATTTTGACTTTTTGGTTAAAGGCACTGTTACCTTCTTGCCATCCGTCATTTCAAAACATACAATTGGTCCATATACAAAATCTTCGACCTCTGCTGATTTGAATTTGGAAGCGTCTTCTGCGGAGAACCGTTCTTCATCTTCAACACCGTAATGCTTGATGTCGTAAGTGCCGGTTAAATTTTCTCCATTTGCAATAGCATCTAAAAATCTCATATTTCCTCCTTTTTTTTGATTTTGTGAAATGTGTTCTTTATTTATTTTTTTCTTTACATTTTTCTCTTCGGGCAACTCTACGATGAGACCGTGCAGCTTCTCCGGCAGACGTTTCTTGTAGTAGTCGGCCTTCTTTGCAGGAACGTTGATAACCTTCAAGTTGAGTCCATCAAAGTTGTCTGCATCTATCTTCTTGATGCCAGTCCCTAACGTGAGGGTTTCCAATGCAGAGCAGTAACTGAAGATATTGTGAATGGTGATAGGGCAGTTGATGGTAAGAGTTTTTAAACTAGTACAGCTACAAAAAGCGCGTTCGCCAATTTTTTCCACCGTATTCGGAATAGTTATTTCTGTGATTCCTGTATTTCTAAACGCATCTTCACTTATTTCTGACACCGAATTGGGGATGACAACACTGGTCAAACTAATACAATTCCAAAAAGCCGCGGGACCAATATAAGTCACAGATTCCGGGATAACGATACTCTTCAGACCATTGCAACCTTTTAAAACACTATCGCCGATTTCCGTCACTGAGTCTGGTAAAATGATGCTCGTCAACCCAGTACAGTCCATAAAAGCTTGATTCCAAATCTTCTTCACGGAGTCGGGAATATCGATGTTTGTCAACTTAGTGCAACCTTCGAAGGCACACCCACCAATCTCAGTCACCGAATCGGGGATGACGATGCCAGTCAGATTCTTGCATCCCTTGAAGGCATAACTCGCAATCTCCGTTACCGAATGGGGAATATCGATGCTCGTCAAGCTCGTACATTCACAGAAGGCATTTTTTCCTATCTCCGTCACCGAGTCGGGGATGACAGTAGTGGAGCAACTCTCTTGCAATCTGTTTTTCTCGGTCTCGATGATGGCATTGCAGTTATTGCGGGAATCATACACCTTATTACCCTCCGACACTTTGATACTCGTCAGGCCTGTGCACCCTCTAAAGATAATATTGCCAGAATATTTAGAACCATAAAATATATCACGATAACTGCCAATCGATGTAACAGAGTCGGGGATGACGATGCTCGTCAGGCCGGTGCAACCTTCGAAGGCATACTGTCCAATCTCCGTTACTGAATTGGGAATATTGATACTCGTCAGATTCGTGCAACCGCTGAAGGCTCTCTCTCCAATCTCCGTCACCGTGTCGGGGATGATCGTTGTGGCATAACCCACTATCAGTTTGTTTGTTGCAGTCTCGATTATAGCATTGCAGTTGTTGCGCGAGTCGTATTTTTTGTTTCCCTCGGACACTTTGATGCTCTTCAGACTCGTACAACCTAGGAATACACTACTAGGACGAGGGGAACGAAAAGTGGATACAATACCAAAACCTGTCAATGAGGCAGGAATGACAATGCTCGTAAGTCCCGTGCAGCCTTCGAAGGCGCTTTCTCCAATCTCAGTCACTGAGTCGGGGATGACAATGCTGGTCAGGGCAGTACAATTCTTGAAGGCTTCTCTTTCAATAACCTTTTTCCCTTCAGGAATAATACCAACTCCATCTTTGATTTCATATAAAGCCATTATATTAACGATTTTCTGCACATAGCGAGGTTCTATGTTTATGTTTAATTATTATTTTTGTTTAAAAGTTAATTCACTTCGTTCATTCACGTTGCTTCGGCTCGGCATAGCAAACGAGCTTGCTCTGCTCTCGCTTTGCGCAACGGTTAAAAGTTTAAAGATTAAAGATGTCTGCCATCGTCATAGGCCTCAAGAACATTCACCCGATATGCTTCATTGATATTGTCTTTTCTAATAAAGGGTTTTCTAGGTTTTTTTGTGGATAATCAAAGATTCCTACTTCTTGGCCTTTTTCTCGGCGGGTAGCTCCACGATAAGGTGGTGCACCGACTCCGGCAGGCGCTGCTTGTAGTAGTCGGCCTTCTTTGCAGGAACGTTGATAACCTTCAAATTGAGGCCCTTGAAATTGGCTGCATCTATCTTCTTGATGCCTGTACCTAACGTGATGGTTTCCAATGCGGGGCAATCATAAAAGAGTCTACCTATAATGATAGGGCATAGGATAGTAATGGACTTTAATTCATTACACTTTTCAAAAGGTTGTTGGTATGCACTACAATCAATTTTCTTAACCGTACGTGGGATGGTGATTTCTTTGAGTCCGGAGCGTGCAAATGAATTACGTCCGATCTTCGTCACCGAGTCGGGAATGACTATATTTGTCAGCTTCGTGCACCCGTCGAAGGCAAAGCCTCCTATCTCCGTCACCGAGTCCGGAATGACAGTCGTGGAGCAACCCGACAGCAATACGTTGTTCGCAGTATCAATGATGGCATTGCAGTCGTTGCGCGAGTCGTAATACTTATTCCCTTCAGATACTTTTATGCTCGTCAGACCCGAACAACCAGCGAATGGATTTTGAATTTCATAAAAAATATTAGACGTTGCAGCAGGGATGACGATGCTGGTCAGGCTTGTACAACCATTGAAGGCGTATTGGTAAATATCCTTCACTGAGTCGGGGATGACTAAGCTGGTCAGGTCCTTGCAACCTTCGAAAGCATATGCCCCAATCTCTGTTGTCCCTTCGGGGATGACGGCCACGCCGTCTTTTACTTCATATTCTGCCATATGTTTCTAATAACGATTGCCTGTACATCGTGAGGTTTTATGATTTAATTATACCAAACGCAACGCAGATGATGTTTACCTATTATTTCAAAATGAACGATTAGCGGCGAAATTTATTGCTTAACCAAACCATTGTCTTGCTTAATTTCTCGTCCTTTGCATTTTCGACACGGATTGGTATGGCGATTCCCAATCGTTTGTCAATCCTTATTATGTCGCTGTTCTCTTCATCAAAAACGATGTCGTAATGATCTTCAAATTCAATGGCATACCCCTCGCAAGGAAGATAATCATCGTCTTTGTAGTAAAATTCAATGGCGTTTCTTTCTACTCCATCAACTGTTTTGGTGCATTTCTTTAAGGTTTGTTCGTTCTTGTCATATAATCCATACTCTGAAATGAGACGTGTTCCATGCCCGTCGAAAAGTGTAATGAACTGAATTTTATTGTAACTGTTCAAAATTCCGTTTACGGTGTTTTCAAAGTTCGTCGCCACATTTACTATTTCGGGGAATGGAGGAAGTTCGCCCGAGAGCAGATAGTCGGAAAAATTAGGTTGCTGCTCCTCTTTGCCCATCCAGTCGATGGCGATGCCGGTGAACTCGCCACTCTGGGCATCCTGGGCGAACGTCGTGCAGTTCTCTTTCAACCACGCCAAGTACACATCGTGTATCCTGTCGATAAGGGCCTCGCCAAGGATGAGATAATGCTTCTTGTAGTTCTGCACCCTGGGGTCGCCATAGCAAAACTCGCCTCGGCAATCCTCGAGCAGCCTTTCAAGAGCTTTTTCCTTGAGTCGCATCGTCACTTCCGCCTCGGTGAGGGGTGTAGTCAAATCGATCGAACTATTGCTCGACACCACTTCGCGTATATATTCATACCACACCAGACCATCCTGCTCCACGGGCTCGAGTTTACAATACACCTCAATGTCTTTCTCCAAGGTCTTCTTCCCACCGAAATATTCCTCGGTGCTCTCGTCGGCCACATAGGTGGCCACCTGCGCAGGGTATCCAGTTTCATAGGCCAAGGTCTCGGAGTGTCCAAGTTCCTTGGTAAGTCTAAGTTTCCGGGTGACAGAGTCGGCAAATCGGGTGTCTTCAATCTCTTCCGAGAGAATCTCGGTTTTGGCAAATGCCGCCTTCTGCTTGTTGGCTATGCAAATGGTGTCGCCCGAATGAAAAAGCGGCTTCATCTTGCTCTTGTCGCACACCACGGCCCACAGTTTGAACTTATCGTCGCGATTATCCCTGCTCAGGTAATAATCACACTTGTTCTTGATAGGCATCACGTGGAAAAGCATCAATTGCCTACCACCGAGCGACACAGTGACGGAAAAGGTGAGATTGACTGATACTGGAGGATAGCCGCCACGATACTGCAAGGCTTCGAACTGTATCTC